>JAOTYY010000098.1 GCA_029861595.1 Gammaproteobacteria bacterium | reverse complement strand
ACGACTCGCTCAAAATGCTCATGTACTGCAGGTACACTGCGCTTTTGATCTAGCCGTCCGCCTTGCCTGAAAGCGATAGTCACGCACTCGTGATCCGGTGTTGCGTTCATCCTTGGCCGTTCGTTAACGTTCATGGCTGGTTAGCTGATGCCCATCACACTGGCGGAGGCTTCGTCGTTGCGCTCAGTGACTTCCATGAGTTTCACCTGCGATTCGAAGGCGCGTGCCAACTCGATCATCTGCACCAGTGCATCCACGGTGTTCACATTACTGCTCTCAAGTGCGCCGCCGAACAGGGTTACGCTGGCATCCGGCTGCGCAAGTTGCCCCGGAGGAAGGCGGAACAGTCCATCGTCGCCTTTATTCAAAGCCTCCAGCGCAGGCGCCACCAGGCGAATGCGATCGACGGCCGCCAGCGTGGCGGCGGATTGGCCCAGCGGTAGAATGCTGACGGTACCGTCGCGGCCTACCACCAACGTCTCGTGCGGCGGGATGGAGATTGGACCGCCGCTGCCCAGCACCAGATCGCCCGCGCCGTTGCGCAACAACCCGGTTTGATCGACGCGCAGATCGCCACGACGTGTGTAGGCCTCACTGCCGTCATCTACCTGCACGGCGATCCAGCCCTGATCTGCAATTGCGACGTCGAGATCGCGACCGGTGTGCATCAAACCACCGCCGCTGAAATCGTATCCGTACTGTGAATTCTCCACGTAGGCGCGCGTCGGATGCCCGGGTCCGTAAACCGGCAGGCTGCGAAACGCATCTAGATCGGCCTTGAAGCCAACCGTATTGGCATTGGCAAGATTATGGCTGTTGTTCTGCTGCGCCAGCATGATGTGTTGCGTGCCGGTCATCGACAGATAAAGCATGTGATCCACAGCCCGGCGCTCCGTCAGATGTTGATAATCGTCTGCGTGACGCTGTTGGAAGTTTCTATGGCCTTTGCGTTGGCTTGAAAATTCCGCTGCGCAGTAATCAGGTTCACCAGTTGCGCAGTTAACTCCACGTTCGACGATTCCAGCGCGCCACCCTCAATGGCACCGAACCGACCCGACCCGGCTTCGCCAGCCAGTACAGCACCCGATTGGGCAGTTGCAGTCCAGCTGGTATTGCCTACCTGGCGCAATCCCTGGGGATTGCGGAAATCGGCAAGCGCGATTTTGCCGATCGAAAGCGTCGCGCCGTTGGTATAGTTGGTATTCACGACACCGGTCTCGGTGATATCCAGACTGGAAAGCCTGCCGGACGTGTTACCGTCTTGCGCGACATTGGTCACCGCAAAGGCGGCCGAAAATTGTGACGTGCCGTTCGAATAGTCTAATGTCAGCGTCAGAGGTGCGGACCCGTTGGCCAGCGCAAACGCGTTATATGCGATGTTTCCGTTGGCGGGAACGATCAATGCACCGGAGTTATCGAACTGCATTGTTTCCGCTCCTACCGGTGTCAGCGCAGAACCGTCGACAAACACGCGTGACTCCCAGGTGTTGGTGGCAGTGTCCGTTTTGATGTAATAAACCGAGGTAATGTGGGAATTACCCAACGAATCGTAGACCGTGACCGACGTCGAGTTGGTGTAGGTACTGGCATCGGTGGGATCGAATGCGGCGATGGGCAGGTCCGGTGCATTGGAGGGCAAATTGACACCTATATCCACGTTGCTGGTACTTACGGGCGTGCCAAAAGAATCTGGAACCTGCAATGATGTAGCCGAGTTCAAACTGGTCGCGGTCACGTTGCCGCTGCTGTCGACCGGAAAGCCCTGCAGAAATCCACCGCCGCTGTTGACGATATAGCCGTTGCCATCCACACCGAAGGCACCGGCACGCGTATAGCTGAGTGCGGAGCCGCCGACGTCGCTGCCGAGCACGAAAAAGCCCCGCCCGGTAATCGCCATGTCCAACGCCGAATCGGTGAACTCCAGATTTCCCTGACTGAACACCTGACGAACGTCGGCAAGCAGCACGCCATCGCCAATGGCGGTGCTTGCCGTGTTAAACGGATCCGACGCATAAACGTCGGCAAATTCGGCACGTGAGCCCTTGAAACCGTTGGTCGCAACATTAGCAATGTTATTCGAGGTCACGTCGAGATCCGCGGCCGCGGAGTTCAAGCCGCTCAATGAAGTATCGAAGCCCATGAATTACTCCTGGTTTGTTGTTCAGCTGATCCGGCGTACGTCGGAAAGCGCAATTTCGCCTAACGCACCCAGGTCGAGACGCACGTCATCCGCGCCGTTACCCAGCGTTACGCTGTTCACATTTGCGACGGCCAGCGTCGCCAGAGCCTGCTCTTCGCCCGCAACGCCGCCCGCTGCGGACAGGGTATAGGTACCCGGGAGCGCGCGCGTGCCGTCGGCAAGTTCGCCGTCCCATTCGAATTCGACAATGCCGCTTGCCTGCGCACCTAACTCGATGTCCGCCAGCGTCTCGCCGCTGCCACCGAGCACACGCACGCGCAGATCGCTCACGGCGCCGGGCACTTCGACAGCGCCATGCAACCCGGTTTCGGCTGCGAGTTCCGCCTGGTTGCCGTTCACCATTACCTGCTTGCCGACCAGCACCGAAGCCTGCAGCGCACGATTCGCCTGCAGGGCGCTGCTCAAGTCACCGAATGACTGCTGCAATTCCTGGATACCGGTGACGGTGCCGAACTGCGCGATCTGCCCGAGAAACTCGCCGTTTTCGATCGGCTCGAACGGATCCTGGTTGCGCAGCTGCGTGGTCATCAGTTTGAGAAAATCCGCCTGTCCCATGTCCGTGCTGCCGGAGGCAGGGCGCGGCTCGGACCGTTGTTCGTAAACGCTGGCCGTGGGATTGAGGGAAACTGCCATCGCTGAACTCCCTATTGACCTAAACTCAAGGTACGGAGCAGTAAGGTTTTCGAAGTGTTCATCACTTCGATGTTCGTTTGATACGAGCGCGACGCCGAAATCATGTTGACCAGTTCGGCTACCGGATCGACGTTAGAGGCAAATACCTCACCGTCGGCATTCGCCATGGGATGGTTCGGATCGTGGCGCACGGTTGGCGGCGCAGCGCTTTCCACCACACCCAACATGCGTACACCCGCGCCGACGCGGCCGTCCGGTAACGACATGGCCTGGAACACGGGTTGCCGGGCGCGATAGACGGAATCGGGATCGCCGGCCACTGAATCGGCGTTTGCAAGATTGCTGGCGGTCGTGTTGAGACGCAGCGACTGCGCACTCACTGCCGAACCGGCGATATCGAAAACATTGAATAAGGACATCGCTAATCTCCCGTGAGTGCCTTGACGACACCTTTGATGCGCGCGTCGAGCAACTGCAGGCTGGTCTGATATTGCAGAGCGTTTTCCGCGAACGCCGCGTGCTCTACGTGCACATCGACGGTGTTGCCGTCGAGTGACGCCTGCAGCGGATTGCGGTATTGGAGCCTGGCATCGCCGGGCGACGCGTTGAGCGGCACGTGAGCGGCGTGGGTGGTACGCAGGGTCAGGTCGCGGCCAGCGGCCTGACCCAGCACGGCGCCGAAATCGACGTCGCGAGCTTTATAGTGTGGGGTATCGGCGTTGGCGATATTGGCAGCCAGCACACCGGCCCGGTGTTCGCGCAACTGCGCGGCCAAAAAATGCACCCCGAATAGTTTGTCTGCCTGCAATGCTCTCTCCGCACGATAGCTCGTTGCGAAGTCGTTGAGCACCACCCGTGCCAATTGTTTTTATCGTTTTAAAACAACAATTTAGTAGGTTCCACGGGAATCGACCAGCGGCACAACTTTGCCGCTTGCCCTACAATGTTTGCCGCTTTTGCCGGTCCGGAGAGAGGTCAGGCGTGCGGATCGTGCCGCTTGTTGAGATGCTCGAGCACCGCTTGGGCAAACAAATCCGCTTCGAATTTGGAAATGAATTTGTCGGCACCCACTTTGTCCACCATCGCCTGATTAAATCCACCCGACAGTGACGTATGCAAAATGACGGAGAAATGTTTCAATCCGTCGGTCTGACGAATGCTGCTGGTCAACGTGTAGCCGTCCATGCGCGGCATTTCAATGTCCGATACGACCAGCGCCAGACGCTTCATTTCTTCGGTATCGTTGTGCAACCAGTTCTGCAGCAACTCGAACGCCTCCGCGCCGTCTTTAGCAGTAATCGTCTCGCAGCCGACCTGCCCCAGCGTCTTAACCATCTGCTTGCGCGCGACGGCGGAGTCATCGACAATCAGTACCAAGTTATGCCCCTCGTCCTGCGGGTCCCTGCCGATATCCTCGCTCACCTCCGCGGGCGCACCGACGACTTCCGCTAGCACCCGCTCGACGTCGATGATTTCGACCAGCTGCTCGTCGATATGCGCCACCGCGGTCAGATAATGGCCACCCGTGGCACCTTGCGGCGGCGGCAGAATGTCGGCCCAGTTGTGGTTCACGATACGGTCGACCGCGGCCACCAGAAAACCCTGCACGGAGCCGTTGTATTCGGTTACGACCAGAAAACTGCCGTCGACGTCGGTGATGGGCGACAAGCCGATCGCCCGACCCAGATCCAGCACCGACATGGTGTTACCGCGCATGCTGATAATGCCGCGCACGTCGGGATGGGACTGCGGGACACGCGTTAACGGGGGACACTGAATGACTTCGCGGACTTTGAAAACATTTATCCCGAACAGCTGCTTGCCGCGCAGGCGGAACAGCAGTAACTCCATGCGATTGCGTCCCGCAAGTTGCGTGCGCGCGTCCACCGAGGCCATGAATCCCGCCATAATTGTCCCCTGATTGAGCAGCCTTCACCCGTGTGACATTTTTCGGTCGTCGCGCAGCAAGCTTTAGCGACGGCGTGCTCATCGGCCCCGCTGACTGGTATCTGAGCCATTCCTGGTACAGACCTTGCGTATTCCCTGTGGAAACGTGCGTCACGCACACATTTGAGTATTAACTCATTGATATAATGACGGTTTTTGTTCGCAGCACGCGCCGGATACTTGGCGCACTGGTGCTTTCCGCGATCGTAACGGGCGTTTGCGCCGCCGCCGGGGAACACCACGAACTTTCGGCCATCGCTTCGGCAGTGAGCGATTTCGTCCGCACGGATCACCAGGGCGATCATTATCCGCCGCAGATCCGTGTCGGTAAATTGGATTCGCGATTGCGTTTGCGGCGCTGTGCGCAACCCCTGCATGTCACTTATGCAACCGGGCAGCGCAAAATTGGCCGGACCTACGCCAGCGTGAGCTGCGCATCACCGGTAGAGTGGCGCATCTACGTGCCGGTGATCATTGCGACGTTCGGGGATGTACTGGTCGCACGGCACGCGTTACCGCGTGGACATCGCCTGAGCGCCGCAGACGTGCGCGTGGAGAAGCGCGAACTGTCCGCATTCAGACAAGGATTCTATAGCGATATCAACAAATTGAGCTTAGTTGAAACGAAGCGTGCGATCGCTGCCGGGGTGACGTTGACACCCGACAAAGTCGCGCCAATAAAACTGGTTCGTAATGGCGAGGTTGTGCACCTGGTTTCCGCATCCAAACACGTGCGGGTCGCCGCACGCGGTAAAGCCTTGAGCGACGGCGCGGCCGGCCACACCGTGCGCGTGCGCAACTTGAGCAGCGGGCGGATAGTGGAAGGTCGCGTCATCGGCCTGGGCAAGGTGGCGGTACAGTAGATGATCGATAAACCCGGAAAAAGCGCGGTATCGTGCGGTCGATTGAATTGCGCTAAAGTTGCCGCGCAGCCGGCCGCTAGTAAAGCACGGCCTAATATTTACCGCAGGAGGTTTAGACCATGACAGACGGGATCGACGGCATTGCCGGCGCGAACGCGGCAGTGTCGCCTAAAAAAGCGCAGCAGTCCCAGCAGAAAGTCGAAAGCGTCACCCGATCGGACAGCGGCAGCGATGGCTCCGACGTCGTCAACCTGACCAGTACCGCGGAAACGCTGAACGCACTGAAAAAGGAAATGGGCGACGCAGCGCCAGTGGATCGCCAAAAAGTCGAGGCGATCAAGCGAGCACTCGCTTCCGGTGAATACCAGCCGGATCCCGAGCGCGTGGCCCAAAAATTCCTCGAGATCGAACAAGCGCTCGGCAAACTGTGAGCGAACTTCCGGTGCCCGACGATGCCCTGCGCGCGGTCTTGTTACGCGCACAGGAACTCGTCACCTTGCTGGCCGAGCACCTTGACGTCACGTGCGAGGCGCTGGCGCGCGGTGACGCCAGTAATCTCGAAACCTACCTCGGGTACGAACTGGCATTGTTGGGCACACTGGACGAAACCTTCCGCCAGCAGCATGAATTATTGCGTCGACAGGGACTGACGGCGGATCGTCACGGCTTGGAGACCGCGATCAAGCGCTGCGCCGACCGCGAGTTAGACGCGCTGTGGCTGGCGCTGCGCGGACAACTCGAAGATTGCCGCGAACGCAACAGAAGCAACGCCAGGCTGGCAAGACAATCCAGTCTGCGCGCCCAGGCAGCCCTGCAAATCCTGCGTGGCGAGGATGCCAAAGCGACGACGGGCTACGGCCCGCGCGGCGACCTGCAGAACAGCACTGGAAGCCACACCCTAGCACGTGTGTGAACCGCCGAAGGCCCCCTGTAAAGGATCCCGGTTGGTTGTGGTAGGCGCGAGCAGGAATCGAACCTCCGACCTCCGTCACGTAGTAACGGCGCTCTACCACTGAGCTACGCGCCTGTCGTCAACCCGCCGAGATGCCTTGAATTGATAGCAAGCCGTATGCCACTTAGCAGATATGGTACGCGGCCGAGCGGTCGCGAACGCTCTATTTGAAGTGCGTGACGGGCCGGCACAACGGCTCACCGTCCTCGCTGATGTCGACCACCTCGTTGTAGAAGCAAATTCGATTCTCAATGCCCGCGCAGGCGGCGAGAGGCGCCGGATAGGACCATGCATAGTCAGGATAGAGCTGCTCCGCCAAGCGCACTCCGAACGTCCTTGCCATGCCTTTATACGGACAGCGCGTCACCGTGTCAGTAGTCTCCAGCAGTTCCATGCACACATCTTCGCGTGGCAGGTAATAACGGGTCGGTAGACCGGTCTCGAACAGCAACACCGGGGTACGGCTGGCGGCAAGCTGCACGCCCTCCAACATTACTTCGATGTGCCGTGAGCTGGGGAGCGCATCGACGCGATGGTAAGGATTGCGCGCGTGCACAAAGATTTCCTCGTCTTCCTCCAGCCAACGCTCCATTGCCGTCCACTTGAACGTCAGGTACTCGCCCATGCCATGCCCAAGGTGCGAGAACGCGGCGTTCTCTGCGCGTTTGCCGTCGACCTCGAGATGCCAGAATTCGCTTTCACCCCGTCCCTCGCGACTTTCGATGTAATCGCTCTTGTGCAGATAGTCCATGCGCACATGGCGTCTGGGAAAGAAGTAATTCGGATACGGGCGTTCGAAAAACAGCACCATCTCGCGGCTGTCCGCTACCAGCTGGCCGTTGAAAAAGGTGCGTACCCAGCGCGGGCTGGGTAGCAGGCTGTAATCGGGTATCTGGATCAGATCAGAAATGCTCGTGCATTGTGATGGCGTCTGAGGTGACGACTTCGTCATCAAAGTGTTCGATATAGTCTGCGTGAACGCAAGTTGCCCGGCCAGTGGCGGGCAGCGTCATCGCCACACGCGCAAATTGCTCGGCCGTGCCGACAGCCAGTTGGCGTCGAGCAGTAGAAACCAATCGTAAATGACCGCCTTTCCCGCAAGGGAGGCAAGCAGCGTGCAACATAAAGGCTAGAACGAGGCTTCGCCGGTAACAAAGTTGTGAATCACGGTCACGCGCTCGAAGGCAGGGCATGAATATTTCCTAGGCTGCGCTCTCGGTCCGGTATCATTCCGAAGGTGTCACCGGATCCCTGTGATCCGGATTTCTTTTCGAGCAGTTCTCCCAAGTAATGGAGCAAGACCATGCGTAGGATCCTGTTATTTTGCCTGACTGTCTGGCTGGGCGGAGTGTTCAGTGTGTTGGCCGGCTGCATCACGATCAATCTTCCGCCTCCTCCAGGCCCGTTGGAAGAAGAGGTCCTGAGCGGGACCGCGTCATCGAAGGTATTGTTGGTCGACGTGTCAGGGCTTATCAGTTCCAAAGAGGTGAGAGGCATTTATCCACAACCGGGGCTGGTCGCAAGCGTAAAGGAGGTACTGACGGTTGCCGCGGAGGACTCCGACGTTAAGGCGTTGGTCGTTCGGGTGAACAGCCCGGGAGGGACCGTCACAGCTTCAGATGTCCTTTACCACGAAATTCGCGCCTTCAAGGAGAAACGCAAGATTCCCGTGGTGGCCTCGATCATGGGTTTGGGGACTTCCGGAGGGTATTACGTGGCGTCTGCAGCCGACAAGATCGTGGCGCATTCCTCGTCGGTCACGGGCAGCATTGGGGTGATCATGCTGACAGTGGATGCTTCCGGACTGCTGGAGAAGATCGGCGTTGAAGCCAATACTGTGGCGTCCGGGCCCAAGAAAGGCATGGGATCGCCGTTGCGGCCAATGACCTCTGAAGAACGTGAGGTTTTCCAAAGCGTGATCGACAGCTTCCACGACCGGTTCCTCGACGTGGTCCAGCAAGGCCGCCCGCAACTGAGCGCCAAGCAGATCCGCACGCTCGCCGACGGTCGAATTTATTCAGGAACCCAAGCCAAGGAGCTCGGATTGGTAGACGACGTGGGATATCTGGAGGATGCCATCGAGCTGGCAAAAAATGCAGCCGGTTTGGAGGAGGCCAAAGTCGTGACCTACCACAGACCCGGCGAATATCGACACAACATCTACTCCAGTTTCCTGGGCGCAGGAACCGCCTTGGCTCACTTGTCGAACCTGGACGCGATGGCACTTCTGCACAGTGGCACTCCCCAGTTCATGTACCTGTGGATGCCGTAGTGAACGGGAGAAGTATTTGGTGGAGCTGGTGTCCTGTCCGACTGATTCGTACCGCTTCAGAGCCCTACACCGGCGTCGAGCCAAGCGCCGTTCGCCGGCAATGGCCCGCCCTCGTCAAGGAACGGCCGCGCCGCATTGACGTCAGTGTGGGGGTTCTCTGCGGGCGCGGCCACAAGCGCCCATCGGTATTGTTGCATCTCCTCGCAACAGCAACGGCTATTCCTGCTCGCCGCGCCTGGCGGCTGAACGCTTATGTACACGGACGTACAGTATGCAGATATTGCAGGAGCAAATATCTGTGTGGTCACGCTGAAATGGATCCGACGTGACACCAGACTCTATCGAATCCGAATTTTACGGCGGTGAGCACGCCGGAATCGGCAATTCGTCTCACACATGGACGTGACAAAGTTATGCGCCGTTCGACCCTGCCGACCCCTGGTTCTCTAAAGATTAGCTGCCACTGTGCCGAAACGTTGCTGGAGAGGTTCCGGCCGCGGGCGCGAACCATGTAGTCACAACACCAGCATGCTCTTCAATTCCTACACTTTCCTGTTTTTCCTGCTGATTGTCGTCATCACTCACAATGTATTGATAAGCAGTTGGCGTTGGCAGAAAGTGTTTCTGCTGCTCGCGAGCTATGTTTTTTATGCTGCCTGGAATCCCGCGTTCATCCTGCTCATCTGGGCGTCCACACTGACGGATTGGTTGGCGGCGCGCTGGATGTACCGCACACCGGATCGGGTGCGCAAGCGCGCCTTTCTGTTGCTCAGCTTGAGCGTGAACCTCGCGTTGCTTGGGTTTTTCAAATACGGCGAATTCTTGCTCGAAAACATCGTGCAACTGGCGGCGCTTGCCGGCGTCGAATACCGACCCCCCGAATGGAACATCGTGTTACCGGTCGGGATTTCGTTTTACACGTTCCAGAGCCTCTCCTACACCCTCGACGTCTACAGAAACAAACTGAAACCCGACTATTCGCTGCTCGACTTCGCATTGTACGTAACGTTTTTCCCGCAACTCGTGGCTGGCCCTATCGTACGCGCCGCCTATTTTCTGCCACAGTGTCTGACACCGCGTCGTGCCAACAGCGATCAGTTGAACTGGGGTTTGACGTTGGTCGTGGTGGGATTGTTCGCGAAAGTTGTACTGGCAGATACCTTTCTGGCGCCAGTAGTCGACCAAGTCTACGCCGCTCCGGCACACTTCAACAGTTTCGCCGCCTGGACCGCCGCGCTGGCATTTTCCGGGCAGATTTTCTTCGATTTCAGCGGCTATTCGACCTGTGCGATCGGCAGTGCTCTGTGCCTTGGATTTGCGCTGCCGGACAACTTTCGCGCACCTTACGCGGCACTGGGTTTTTCGGATTTCTGGCGCCGCTGGCATATCAGTCTTTCCACTTGGCTGCGCGACTACCTGTACATCTCGCTGGGTGGCGGGCGCCACTCATCGCTGCGCACTCAAGTCAATCTGATGTTGACCATGTTGATCGGCGGTTTGTGGCACGGTGCCTCATGGATGTTTGTGCTGTGGGGTGCTTTGCACGGATTGTATCTAACGATCGAGCGCCACTTTCGTGGGCGTATCTATGCCCGCGCCGAAGGTAATCAGAGCTTTTGTGCCGGCTACGTGCTGTTCACATTCGTAGTGGTGACGCTGACCTGGATTCCATTTCGCGCCACCAGTGTTACGGACATGTGGGACATGCTGTCCGCCGTGCTTTACTGGCAGTCGGGCCGGGGTCTCAACGCGAACGAGTACGTTTCGGCACTAGGCATCATGATGGCCACTCTAGCCTGGCAGTACTGGATGCGGGCAAGCAGTCTCGAGGCTCTAGTGGAACGTACGAGTTGGATGTCCCGCGGAGGTGCAGTTGCAACCGTACTTACTGTTACGGCATTGTTTGCCGGCGGAGACGAACGTGCTTTCATCTACTTCCAATTCTAACGATCGCTTACCCGCCTGCGCGCGTTGGGGACTGAGCTGGCTGCTGGCCGTGGCTCTGACTGTGCTCGTGCTTTCCGCGGCCGAATATTTCCTGCGCAGCAAGGGATTCGTGCCGTCGATGGCTGACAGCATCGATTTATGGGCGCAGCAACGCCTGCGCATCGATCGAGCGCCCACGCCACCCATCGTCGCGCTGGGTACTTCTCGCATTCAGATGGGCCTCGATCTAAACGTGCTTGAACGCCGCGCCGGCACCAGCGCGGTGCAACTCGCCATCGACGGTGTATCGTTCGTGCCAGTGCTGCAGCAGTTGGCTTCGGACGACACCTTTACGGGCACTGTGCTCGTGTCCTTGACCGAGTCCATTCTCGAACAGCCCGGGCTTGAGGACACGGCGCGCCGCTGGCTTGCTGCCTACGCCGCCATGGCGCAACGCATCGAATTCAATCCATTTCCACTCTGGGAAGCGCGTCTGTCAACCTTTGTCAACAGCCGTCTGGCGCTGCGTACGGAAGGTGCGCCGCCTTACGTAATTTTGCAGCACGCGTTGACCCGCTCAGGCTCCTATAGCGCATATTTGACGCTACGCGAAACACGAGAACGCCTGGGCGATTACACGCTCGTGCCACAACCGGGGTACTACGCCTGGCGTGTAAAGGAGCATTTTGGCGAGAACGTATTCACCCGCAAAGTGAGCTACGAAGAATTCGTGCAAGCCTACAACGCTGCGATTGAACAGTTAAAGCCGAATGCGGTCAACCGGTTCCTCACGATTCTTGACCGCATCATGGCGTCGGTAGCGGCCATCGAGAAACGCGGTGGGCGTGTCATTTTCGTGCGCTTCCCGACGGACAAGATGGTGTGGGAGATCGACCGGCGCCGTTTCCCGCGCGCGACATTCTGGCAACGTCTGGTCGATCGCCATCCCCGGACAATTCATTTCAAGGACTATCCGGAACTCGACAGCTTCGCGCTCCCAGACGGTTCGCATCTCGACATGCGCGATCGCAAGACGTTCACCGCCGCTCTGGCCGACATCATTGAGCGTAGATTCGGCTGGCAATGATAAAGTCGAGCGAAGGTGCAATGTGGGAAAGAGCTCAACCGGTTCATGCTTGCCGCGGACTGCAACTTCGCCGATAGACTCTAACGGGTAGGTGTCGGTAAGCAGTGAAACTGTGCTTCCAGAAACAAGAACAAGCGTACCCTAATCCTTGTTGAGCTGCTCGAGCCGAGCTGCCAAGTTCACTGCGTCACCGTGTACCGTATAGTTGATTCGATCACCCGAACCGACGTTGCCCGCGATCACGGTCCCGGTATTTATACCAATCCGCGTACGAAGCGGGACCCCGGCAAAGGTGCGACCCTTGACTATGTTCTGTATCTCACATGCGGCCGAAACCGCCTGGTCCGCGTGACCTGGGTCCTCTACCGGAACATTCACCGTCGTATTGAAACACACCACCAAACTGCCCTTGACACAACTCCTTGGCATTGCGGGCGATCATGTCAAATACCAGTTGAAGCTCAGTGGGCGAACTGGCAATGAGCCTTAGAACCTCACTCGTCGCTGTCTGGTACGTCAGTGTCTCACTAAGCTCGCGATTGCTCGCTTGGATCTCCTGGAACAAACGGGTGTTTTCAATGGCAATACTGGCCTTAACGGCAAAAGTTTTTAGGAGTTCAATTTGTCTGTCAGAGAAGGGTGCCGCTATCGAGCGCAGCACAGCGATCCCGCCGATGGGTTTACCATCACGCAGCATGGGTACGGCTGCGACACTGCAGTAATCCACTGTTCGCACGAGAGAGCTGCCGTACTCGCGATCTGTTTTCACGTCGGGGATCTGGACGACACGGCCGCTCAAGATTGCCCGGCCAATAGCCGTTTCAGGACCCGGTGCCCTCGGAAACTCTTGCCTGTACGTTCCGAGCCCTGAGTCTGAAATACCGCAATGGGCAACGAGGTGTAAGAGTTCGCCGTCGAATTGAAAGACCGCGCAGAATCGGGCGTGACATAGCCGCATGGCACTCCGCGCGATCATGTTAAACACCGGTTGGAGATCTCCCGGTGAGTCTGAGATCACATCAAGGATTGCGCTGGTCGCGGCTTGCTGCTCCAACACCTCAGTCAAATCCTGATTTTTCATCTCTCGTGCAATCATGCTTTTAAGTCTGTTCAAACAGGAGAAGAATTTCGAGGACTGGCTTTGGCACGAGTGCCCTCGATCACGAGCCGAAATCAGCTTCTATAGTTTGGCTGCAGAGCCCACAAGGGACCGCGCGCGGACGGGGCAACATCACAAGTGCGCTGCATCGCCCGTGGGTGCGCGGTACGCTGATCCTGATCAACTAATTGCGAGCCAAGAGCATTCTCATAGTCTGTCCTAGAGCGTGGTACCGCACTTCACTTGGTATCGCAGTGCCACCTCGCTTGGTCGGTCTTTCCCATTAGCGATCGCTTGGCTCGCGAATCTGATTCGGCAGCACAATTGCCCCCTAGTGGCAGAAAGGGATCTATAACGGTTTATTGATTGCGTCCCAACAGTATTCCGCCGCAGTCAGCTTTCGGCTTTGCTGCCGGCAATCAGGCCATCGCGTCGGTCGGAGGTGAGGTCAAAAGGGGCCAATTCCGCGGCTAGGACCGCGTTCTCCTAAGCCCGACAAAACAGTAGCCCGACGATGTTCGTTGGATCGCAACATAAAGCGCTATGTTAGGTGCCACCGTCGATCTCGATATAGATATCGACCGGATCAATCACAGTGTGTTTCGCCTTGGCGTCGGCTACCTCCGAGGAACCAAGCTATTCTTTTGCATCTTCATCAATCCCAGACGATAGAGACGCCGTTGCTGTCCGGGGTTTTAAGAATCCTGTAGCTGGTGGAGAAAGCTGCGAACAATTCCTCGCGCTCGCCACCCCCGGGACTACAGTCGTTGCGGCCTACTCTGTGAGTGACATGGAGACCTGGTTTGCGTGCCATTGAAAACAGTTAACACGTTGCCGCCACAGCTTCTAAAACCGATGAATTGGGAGATCGATGTCTCCCTGATACACTTCGTCGACACCCCCGCAGGAGCATCGGCGACCATGCGTGACACGGCTGAGTGGCTGGAAGCCTTGGATCTGGGCAAGTACTCCACCGTGTTTGAGGTGCACGAGATCGATCTCGATGCACTATCTGAAGTCACCGACGAGGACTTGAAGGAGCTGGGGCTACCCATTGGACCCCGCCGCAAGATCCTGAAGGCGGCTCGCAAGCTCGCCGCCGAAGCCCTCGTCGCCGAGCCGGCGAGTTCCGGGACTCTGGCAGTTTCGCCCGAGACCTACACGCCCAATCATCTCGCCGAGAAGGTGCGTGCGTCGCGCGACTCGATCGCTGGCGAACGCAAGCAGGTCACGGTCTTGTTTGCCGATATCAAGGGGTCCACTGAGCTGGTTCGCGACCTGGACCCGGAGGATGCCGATCAGGCGATGACGCCCGCAGTTCAGGCGATGATGGACGCGGTGCATCGTTTCGAGGGCACGGTGAACCGGGTCCAGGGCGACGGGATCATGGCCATGTTTGGCGCACCCATTGCGCATGAGGACCACGCCCTACGCG
>JAOTYY010000097.1 GCA_029861595.1 Gammaproteobacteria bacterium | reverse complement strand
TTTGAGGTTATTGGTTACGTTATAAAGTGAATCGCCGATGTTCGCCGTGCTGGAAGTTTTCGAGGTGTTTTCGGCCAGTGTCTGAAACAACCTGTCCAGCGAATCCTGAAGGGAATGGAATTGTTCGAGCTGCACACGTGTCGCGTCGGTGATTTCGCGGTTGGCATTCGCCGTTGCACCGCTGTCAGCGGCCATCAGATCGATTAATTCGGCTGTTTTTCCGGCACCTGCCTTACCACCGTCGACGCACTCCACCACCGAATCCATGGTGCTCGCAACCTGTTTCACCTTGCTGCAGAGGCCGGTGAGAATTTCGGCAATTTCCGCCGCGGAATTAGTGGTGCGCGCCGCGAGCGTGCGCACCTCGTCGGCCACCACGGCGAAACCGCGGCCCTGCTCTCCGGCACGTGCCGCCTCGATAGCGGCATTCAAGGCCAGCAGATTTGTCTGATCTGCGATATTGGTGATCACCGCGGTAATTTCGAAGATCTGCTCCGCCGAGGCATCCAGTTCTGCGATTTCCTCAGCGGTCCGGGTGACTTCCTTTTCGGCTTTCTCCATAGCGGATATGTTGCGATGCACTGCCTGGCGGCCGTCGTGCGCATGGCTGTCTGTGCGGCTGGACCGCTCGACCGCCGTTTCTGCAAGCTGGTTGACCAGATCGGAGGTTTTGCGCAGCGTCGTAGTTGCATCGCTGACCTCGCTGGCGCGGGCGGCCTCTGCCTGACTCGTCAAGGCTATCTCATGGGACATCGCCGACATCTGGAACGCGGACCTGCCCATATCGACGCTGTTTTCCTCGATACTGGCAATGATCGAGGCAAGCTTGGCCTGCATGCTGTTGAAACTGTGCTGCAAAGTGCCGAGTTCATCGCTGCGGCTGGTTTGCACCGGTTTGCTCAAATCACCTTGCTCGACGTTTTTCAGCGCTTCGCACAAAGCCAGTATCGGCCGCACGGCAAGGGTTGCGACAAGTCCTATGACGATAAACTGCACAATGAATTCCAGCGCCGATTCCCACACCGAATTGAAAATGTAGAGATCGTGGCGCGCCATCATCATCGCCACGACGTCTCTGTCGACATTCTGTTCCCGCGCAATGTCGACCAGCCTCTCGAGTTCGAAGGATGCCAGTGTGCGGCTGTAAACCGTCGTAATCATGGTCACCGCCAGAAACCCCAACTGCAGTTTCCACTTGATACTCATCGAGCCAAGCATGCTCTTCATCTTTCTAGCTCCCGTTCGAGCAATCATGCTCGCGCTTTGGCGAGCTTGGTTGGTATTGTCAATGTAGGTATTTCGGCAGCTGTCTCGAGTTCTCAATAGCTGCACCCGGCCAGCCGAAACGTGATTTACTTGCCGAAAGCCTGGCCTGTGGCATTAAAGAAAAACGCTGGATCAGCCGCTAACCTGCAACCGCGGATTGTCCAGTCGCATGGCGTTGCGGAATTCGGCTATCTGCAAGTGGCTGACTGAAGTGCGGTCAGCTCATGGATCTGCGTTGCCGAGGCGGCTGAATACGCCAAGGTAAGGTCCCCTGATGATGCGGTAGACGATGAGTGCCCACTTCAAGGGCTCCAGAAACCACACGACGATCTGCCAAAACAGCGAAATCTGCAGCGTGTAGAGGCAATAGACCGATACCAGCGTAAAAGGCACATACCAAAGCGGCTCCAGCCGATTGCCGATGCGGAATACGTTGCAGAACAAGAAGAATGTCGATCCCAGATACAACGGCAGCCACTGCAGACCCTGGTAGGGCATCAGCATCCACAGCGCCGCCGCCAGCATTGCTAGCAACATGATAAAGCCGATGTCAACACTGTCGATACGGAAGCCGGGCGGCTGCCCTCGCCTGCGGTCGAAAAGTCTAGATGTTGGCCGACTCACGCAACAGTTTTCCCGAGCGATCGAACTCTAACCTGGTTCTGCCGAAGCGCCCACCAAAATTACGTACTGCCAGATCGTGTGCTTCGATACGGATGCGGTCATCAAGGTGCTGAAACTGCGTTACTTCGAGAGATCGCAGGATACGACGCATATCCGCGTACAGCGTGCTGGCGCGCAACAGCTCGGCAGCCTGCTGGTCCGGGGCCGCATAGTCACGTTCGTCTCTGCGGGTACCGAGGAGGGCATTGTAAACAAAGGTCAGCGTGCTGTCCGGTCGCCGCTGCAGGACAAAAAAATCTACCGGGTTGAACGCGCTGGGAATTGCAAACTCGCACTCCAGCTTGCGCTTGACGTGTTTCTGCAGCGCGAACTTGGCCGCGATGTAAATAACGAAAACCGCGGGATAAATATAGAGCGCCGGGTGCCAACCGAGCACGAGATAGGCGAAGTAGAACAACCCGGTAAAACATAACGCAATCGCATCGATGAAAAACACGGCATCGAGACTCAGGCGCTTGTCGTAGAACGGTGACCACAGTGCTATGCGAAAGGTATTGGTGAGATCCAGTGCGACGTGCAACCAGAGCCCCAGCAAGGCACCCGCTAAGATTGCCCAATCCATCCCGACCAATGCGAGTAATGGGCTCGCCAGCAACAGCGCGTACAGTGGCGACAACGGCAACGAGTGAGAGATAGCCTGGTGGTTGCGCAGATAAAAACGTTTACCGAACGCCATCAATACCACGTCGAGGTCAGGAAATACGCTGCCAAGCAGAAATGCGGCACCCGCCAACTCCTGTCCATGTTCGGCCGCAATGAGATACCCGGCACCGCCGATCAACGTATGATGGACGATATCCATGAGTCCATTAGCGGCGCAACATTGTGAAACTTGCGATGCTCAGCCAAGCACGGCTTGCGTAGACGAGAGCAGAATCTCCACGATGCTGTCCAGCGTCTCCCGCCCGGTAACGATGGGCGGCGCGATACAGTAGACATCACCACGTACACGGCTGAACATACCGCGTTGCATACCGGCGGCATGGATTTTGGCGCCGATGCCGAGCGCGGGATCGAATTCCTGTTTGCTGCCGCGGTCCTGCACGAATTCCAGCGCGCACATGAGTCCGAGGCCGCGGATATCGCCGACATGCGGGTGCTCGCCTAACGCCGCTTGCAGCGCGCT
Organism: Gammaproteobacteria bacterium; assembly: GCA_029861595.1. Lineage (GTDB taxonomy): Bacteria > Pseudomonadota > Gammaproteobacteria > JAHELT01 > JAHELT01 > JAHELT01. The sequence goes on along the minus strand of JAOTYY010000097.1, from coordinate 11,413 downwards.
CATCAAGTAGGCGCCTTTCTCGGCAGCTTGGCCAGGGAAATCCTCCCGTTCGACAATGTCGAGCATCGCCAGTGCCATCGCGCAGCCGATCGGGTGGGCACTGTAAGTATAGGCGTGCATCCAGGGCTCGCCGCTGTTCAACATAACATCGGCGATTTCGTCGCTGATACCGATGCCGCCAAAGGGGAAATAGCCCGAAGTAATGGCTTTGGCAAACTGAATGAGATCGGGCTCCACCCCCCAATGCTCGAGTGCCCACATTCTGCCGGTACGCCCGAACGCGGTGATAACCTCGTCGCACACGAACAACACGTCGTACTTGTCGCAAATCTCACGAATACGCGGGAAATAGTCATCCTGCGGGGCAATTACACCACCCGCCCCCTGCACCGGCTCGGCAATGAACATCGCAACGCTGTCGGCGCCCTCCTTGAGAATCGCTTTTTCCAGCTCATCGGCGGCGGCGATGCCCTGGCTTTGTGCTTCGGGTGGTGCATCGTAGCGATACGGGTAGGGGCTGGGAATATGGACAAACCCGGGCATCAAGGGCTCGAACATCGGTTTATAGGCGGCGATCCCAGTGGCGCACATCGCCGCGAACGTCACGCCATGGTAGCCCCAGACACGCGATATGACCTTGGTCTTGCCGGGCTTGCCTTTGAGTTTCCAGTAGTAACGTGCCAGTTTGATGTTGGAATCGGTCGCCTCGCCGCCGCCGGACGTGAAGTAAAAGTGATTGATGTTGGCGTAGGTCGTTTCGCTCAGGCGTTCGGCCAGTTCGATGGCACGCGGGTTGGAACTGCCCACATACCCGGAGGAGAAGGCTAGCGCCTGCGCCTGTTCATTGAACGCTTCGATGAGTTCGCGCCGGCCATTGCCGGCGGTGTTGTTCCACAGGCCGGACAGACAGTCGATGTACCGATCGCCGTTGGCATCGACGAGAAAAGCGCCTTTGCCTCCGACCCAGACTTTACCGGCACTCTGCGGAGCCGGGCTGTGCAGAGGGTGAATCAGATGGGCGGTGTCGCGCTTCAGTAGCGCCGATTCGGCGTTGTTGTCCATGCACTGAGCTCCGGATGAACTTCAGCGGACCGCAGCCCGTCGGAATGGGGCATTACGCGCACGGCCCCGCGAGGCGCCGAACACTCACTTCCAATCGGCCATCTGCCACTGAACTTTTGTCTGGCACCGGGGGGCAAACTCAATAAATCCCCAGGATCGTACTTGCATGGTGCACGAGCCGACCGTGTCGAGTCCATGTCCACGAGGAGATTTCACGTCGGATTACCCTGCAAATGGCAGAACAAATCTCGATATTTTTCAAGCCCGCCGCCGGACTGGCCGCCACCGTGAAGTATGCCTACTGCGCTGATCAGCGGTGTTAATCCGTATAAAAAGCTTTATCGGTCACATTAGAGAAAAATAGTAGTTGATATAAAGATATCTTTATGCGTATATTCTCGTATGGATGATCTACTACAGTACCTTCGCGCAGCCGGAGAAGCGACCCGCTTGCGGCTCATCGCACTGCTGGCGCACTGCGATCTCACCGTGAGTGAACTTGCGCAGATTCTCGGCCAGAGCCAACCTCGCGTAAGCCGCCACCTGAAACTTCTTACCGACGTCGGCCTCGCATACCGCTATCAGGAGGGGTCCTGGGCGTTTTACCGCCTCGCGGAAAGCGCGCCGCAAGCAGAGGTAGTCGCCACACTGGTGTCGTGGATACCGGCAGGGGACGGCATAGTTGCCGCGGATAACCGCCGGCTGGACCGGGTGCGCGCGGCGCGCAGCGCGGTGGCCGCCGAATATTTCCGCCGTACCGCTGAGCGCTGGGACCGCATACGCGGTTTGTACGTGGACGAGCAGCAGGTCGAGCAGGCGATGCTGGCGATAGTCGGCGACGAACGAATCGGCGACCTGTTGGACCTGGGAACGGGCACCGGTCGGGTATTGGAGATCTTTTCGACCCACATCCGCCGAGGGCTGGGCATAGATTTGAGCCGCGAAATGCTCGCCGTAGCGCGTGCCAAGCTCGACCATGCGGGTACTCGCAACTGCCTGGTGCGTCATGGCGACATCTACAATCTGGCGGTTGCGGACGCCTCCGCCGATCTGGTCACCCTGCATCAGATTCTCCACTATCTGCATGATCCGGCTTCGGCAATCACCGAAGCGGCGCGTACACTGCGGCGCAACGGGCGCATCATAATCGTTGATTTTGCCCCGCATGATTGCGAGTTCCTGCGCAGCGAGTATGCCCACCGTCGATTGGGACTGAGCGACGAGGACGTAAAAAACTGGTGCGCAAGCGCCCGACTCAGCGACGTTGGCGTGCAACACCTGCGACCGAGCGGAAGCAGCGACACGCCCCAACTGACCGTCTCGATCTGGACTGCGACGCAAACCCGGGAAATGGGTGCGCACTATTCAATGGATGTGGCGTGATGGGTAACAGCAGGCTGTTCACATCCGCTCAGGAAACCGCCGAGCGACTGCGCCGGCGCCTGAGCCCGAGCCCGGGCGTTACGCCTATAAACAGCGACATAGACGTTTCGTTCGAATTTTTTCCGCCGAGCGATGCCGCTGCCGGTGAACGGTTGTGGTCATGCATTGAGCGCCTGGCACCGTTGCATCCCCGCTTTGTATCTGTGACCTATGGTGCCGGTGGCAGTACACGCGAGAGAACCCACGAGACAGTCAAACGCATACTGGCCGAAACCGATCTTTCTCCGGCCGCTCATCTGACCTGTGTCGATGCATCGCGCCGGGATGTCGATGCTGTGATCGAGGACTACGCGGCAGCGGGCGTCAAGCACATCGTGGCTCTGCGCGGCGATCCGGCTGAGCGGCAAAGCGCGTTCCGGCCGCACCCCAATGGCTACAGAAATGCCGCCGAACTGGTCGCCGGAATTCGTCGCTCAGGAGACTTCGAGATTACTGTAGCAGCGTACCCGGAAGTGCATCCGGATGCGCGCTCGGCACAGGCTGATCTGGATAATCTGAAACGCAAAATCGACGCGGGCGCTTCGCGCGCCATCACCCAGTTCTTTTTCGAAAGCGACGTGTATTTCGATTTTCTCGAGCGCGCGCGCGCGGCCGGAATAACCGTGCCGATCGTGCCGGGAATTCTGCCGGTGACGAATTACGCGAGAGTGAAACAGTTCGCGCAGATGTGTGGCACAAGCGTCCCCGACTGGCTGGGCGTATTGTTTCAAGGGCTGGACGAGGCAGCCGACATTCGCCAACTGGTGGCGGCCACGCTGACTGCCGAACAGTGCACCGGGCTCTGGGAACGTGGTGTGCGAGAGTTTCATTTCTATACGCTCAATCGCCCGCTGCTCACGTTGGCAATTTGTCACATCCTGGGATTGCGGCCCAACGAGGGCCTGTCGATGCCTGTTGCAAAGAAGAGTCGCCGGGCATGAGTTCAGCGGCCACGCGACTTGCACTCCTGCGGGAGGCGCTGAACGAGCGCATTGTAGTGATCGACGGGGCCATGGGCACCATGATCCAGTCACTGTCGCTGTCGGAGAACGATTTTCGCGGCGATCGGTTTGCCGATCACGGACAAGCGCTATTCGGTAACAACGATCTGCTGTCGCTCACCCGGCCCGACGCGATTCGGGCCATTCACGAGGCGTATCTGGCCGCCGGCGCGGACATCATCGAAACCAACACGTTCAACGCAAATGCGTTTTCGCAGGCCGACTATGGTCTAGAGGCGTATGTAGAGGAGCTGAACTACACTGCCGCGCAGCTGGCTCGCGATACTGCCGACGCGGCTGCGCGTGCTGACAGTCCCCGGTGGGTAGCAGGTGTGCTGGGCCCCACCAGCCGAACCGCTTCCATTTCACCTGACGTGAACGACGCCCTTATCGCAACGTAACCTTCGATCAGCTGCGCGAAGCCTATTCAGTTGCCATTCAAGGGCTGGTCGAGGGCGGTGTCGATCTGCTGTTGGTCGAGACCGTATTCGACACGCTGAACGCCAAGGCCGCTCTGTTCGCCATAGACGAGTACCGCGAGCGCCGCGGTGTGCAAATTCCGGTTATTGTTTCCGGCACGATTACCGATCTGAGCGGCAGAACACTGTCCGGTCAGACGGTGGAGGCGTTCTGGAACTCGGTGCGTCACGCGGAACCCCTGGCAATCGCTCTGAACTGCGCCCTGGGAGCGAAGGAACTGAGGGAATACGTGACTGACCTTGCGCGAGTGGCCGATTCGAACGTCGGTTGCTGGCCGAATGCGGGTTTACCCAACGAGCTGGGTGGCTACGACGAAACACCCGCCGAAACCGCCGCCTTCATCGGCGAATTTTCCCACTCCGGTCTGGTAAACATCGTGGGTGGATGTTGCGGAACCACGCCTGAACACATTCGTCAGGTACGCGCGGCCGTGGAAGACCTCGCACCGCGTGCCATACCGAAAGTGCCCCCCCGCTGCCGATTGTCGGGTCTCGAAGCCTTCAATATAGGCCCCGATACTCTGTTCGTTAACGTTGGGGAGCGAACCAACGTTACCGGTTCGGCACGGTTCTCAAAACTCATCCTGCAGGAAGATTTCGACACCGCTGTTGCAATTGCCCGTGATCAGGTCGAGAACGGCGCGCAGATCCTCGATATCAACATGGACGAGGGCATGCTGGATTCCGAGACGGCAATGCAACGGTTTGTGAGTCTGCTGGCCGGAGAGCCGGACATCAGCCGAGTCCCGGTTATGATCGATTCGTCGAAATGGTCCGTCATCGAGGCTGGGCTGAAATGCCTGCAAGGTAAAGGATTCGTCAATTCGATCAGCCTGAAAGAGGGTGAAGGTGAGTTTCTGGCTCAGGCCAGCGCAATCAAACGTTTCGGCGCCGGAGTCGTGGTCATGGCGTTTGACGAACAAGGCCAGGCGGAAACGATTGAACACAAGGTATCCGTTTGCGAACGAGCCTACCGCCTGCTTACCGAACAGGTTGGCTTCGATCCGCAAGACATCGTTTTCGACCCGAATATTTTCGCCGTTGCAACAGGCATCGATGCGCACAACGAATACGCATCAGCTTTTATCGAAGCGACACGGCGTATCAAACAAACACTGCAGGATGCAAGAGTCTCCGGTGGCGTATCCAATCTGTCTTTCTCGTTTCGCGGCAATAACGCGCTTCGCGAAGCCATGCACGCGGTGTTTCTGTATCACGCGATCAATGCCGGTCTGGATATGGCGATCGTAAACGCCGGTCGCTTGCCCGTGTATTCCGACATCGATCCGACGCTGCTCGAAGCAATCGAGGATGTATTGTTCAACCGCCATGTAAAAGCCACTGAACAGCTACTCGAACTCGCGCACAACGCGACCAGTCAAACCAGCACTCAAGGGCCGGATTTGAGCTGGCGAGAAGGCGATGCCAATGCCAGATTGGTGTATTCGCTTGTGCATGGGAACGATGCGTTCATTATCGCAGATACCGAAGAGGCTCGCCGACAGGCGGAGCGGCCTTTGGACGTAATCGAAGGCCCGTTGATGGACGGTATGAACATCGTTGGTGATCTGTTCGGTGCCGGCAAGATGTTTTTACCGCAGGTGGTAAAAAGTGCACGCGTGATGAAAAAGGCGGTCGCACATCTCGAGCCGTACATGCGGGATGATAAGGCTGGCGGACGCACTGCTGCGGGAAAAATTGTGTTGGCGACGGCGAAAGGCGATGTACATGACATCGGCAAGAATATCGTCGCAGTTGTGCTGCAGTGCAATAACTACGACGTTATCGACCTTGGCGTGATGGTGCCCAGCGCGCATATTCTGGATACGGCACGCGCAGAACAGGCGGACGCGGTTGGAATTTCGGGATTGATAACACCCAGCCTCGACGAAATGTGCCACGTTGCGAGCGAAATGCAGCGCGAGGGATTCTCGATCCCGTTGCTGATCGGCGGTGCCACCACCAGCCGCGTTCATTCCGCTGTCAAGATAGAACCCAATTACAGCGGCGCCACGATCTACGTCCCGGATGCGTCACGGGCTGTTGGCGTGGTAGGTAAATTGCTGGGTGACGACAAATCCGAATTCATTCGCCAGACGGGCATCGAGTACCAGGCCATTCGCGATCAGCGTGCTGCCCAACAGAGTGGTGCTAGACGGGCAACGCTTAACGACGCGCGTGCCAATCGTGCAATGTTTGATTGGCAGAGTTATTCGCCGGTAGAGCCGTCTTTTAGAGGATTACAGACATTTGACAACTACCCGCTGGAGGAACTTGTCGAGCGTATAGACTGGACACCGTTTTTCCGCAGCTGGGATCTCGCCGGAACGTTTCCGAGAATCATGCGCGACGAGCAGGTCGGCGAAGCGGCGCGCAGCCTCCACGCGGACGCTTTGAAAATGCTGGAAAAAATGGTCTCAAACGATGCGTTGCGCGCCCGCGCGGTAATCGGTTTCTGGCCGGCCAACAGCGTGGGCGACGACATCGAGGTTTACGCGGATCTCGAACGCAGTAAAGTCATAACGACGTTTCACACGTTGCGCCAGCAGGTCTTTCGTGACCGGGGACGGCCGAATCTGGCACTCGCGGATTTTGTCGCGCCGCTGTCGAGCGGGGTACAGGACTATGTAGGTGCGTTCGCAGTGACAAGCGGACACGGTGTCGAACAACTGGCGAAAGATTATGAAGGCCAGCATGACGACTACAATGCCATTATGGTCAAGGCGCTGGCTGATCGTCTCGCCGAGGCGTTCGCAGAGCGAATGCACGAACGTGTACGCAAAGCGTTGTGGGGTTATGCGCCGGGCGAGAAACTCGACAACGATGCGTTGATCGCCGAACAGTACCAGGGGATAAGACCGGCGCCGGGTTACCCGGCATGTCCCGATCACACTGAAAAACGCCTGCTCTTCGACCTGTTGCAGCCGCAGGAGAACGCCGGCATGGAACTTACCGAAACCTGCGCAATGTTGCCGGCAGCATCTGTGAGCGGATTGTATATCGCTCATCCTCAAGCGCGCTATTTCGGCGTCAGCAAGGTTCAACGCGACCAGGTAAAAGACTACGCGACGCGCAAGAACATGCGTGTCGAAGAAATCGAGAAATGGTTGTCGCCGGTGCTTGGATACGATCCGCGCTTGCGTGGCGAAGCCGCCTGACGCCCCGATGGTACGCGACCGCTCAGCGACTCCAAAGTAGTGGTTCGTATACGAACCGTGCTACCGACCGTGGCGTGGCACGCCAGCTTGGCGCGAGGTACGAGTCGAAATCGGATCCATCGGGCAGCGGCTTCCTGAGAGCGGAGCCGAGTTAACGGGGCGTTGTTTAGCGGCCGGCTTTCAGCGCAAGCCCTGAAACCAGCGCAGGTCGACAACTTCCAGGCCAGCTCCGAAATACCAATCCCAGGTACTCTGACTTACATCGATCGCGACGATCCGGGATCTGTCACCGGGATGTGGCGCATCCGCCGCCGCCGCCGCCAGCGTGGCGTAACGACGGTTGTGGTTATGAATTTTGGCGGCCCGTGACACGCGCCGGCCACGGCCCGAGCGCTGATACATCACTGGCCGTGCATTGTCGCCGTCGCTGCTCGGATCGCAGCCTACCAGCAGCACCGCCGTGCTTACGGCGAGGAACGCGCGTCGCGAAATGGGTAGTGAAAGACCCGCGTCCACCAGATTAATAAGGGCAGAGGGAGTGTCCGGCCTCCCCGTCGGCTCATCCAGGTTGGCCTGGCTGGTCACGACTTTGCTATGCGCCTCGCCGGTCGTCCTCGCACTCGTCGATCTCCTCGATTCGTGGTTCATAGCGGTTGTAGATGGTCTCACCATTACTACTTGGACTTTTTCCATCGGCACATGCTTTCTGCAAGATGCATAAACAGCATCTCCGAAGTACAATGCAAAAAATATTCCAGGAACTTCCTCGCTTCGATAATTATTCCGACAGCTAGAGTGTGAGGGCCGTACCTGCATGGACACGCTGGCGTGCGCCTAATTGGCCCGAATACTGCTGTTCTGTCGCTCCAGGTTAGAGGACTGATTCAGTGCGAAACCCGTTCATTCGTGTCTGCCTGGGCGTGTTGCTGGTGTATGTGCCACCAGCAATTGCCGAGATAGAGATCGAACATCGGGCGCCCGCCGTTGCGATCGTGGGTGAGCGTATTTCCCTCAGCGCCGTAGTCAAAGACGATTCAGCGGACATTGGAGTGGTACGTGCCTACTTCAGAACGCTGAACACTTCAGACTATCTCTATGCGGAAATGCCGCGTGCGGCGGAAGACGCGCAAGTCTATGCGGCGACGCTGCCGGCGCCGGCCCATGACACGCAGCAGATCGACTACTTCCTGCTCGTAAAGAACACAGCCGGCGAGGTGGTCAAGTCGCAGAACTTCGATATCGACATTAGTCCGAGCGCAGCACAAGCCTCGTACGATCAACGGCCTCGAGGTAACGTGGTCGTTGAACCGAGCGAGTTCGCCACCGTCAACGACTTCCACGGACGCATGCTGAGGCTAAGCGGGAACGTCGAAATTATGAACTCCTATGGCGAAAAACACACACCCGCCGAAACGGGATTCGTGGTACGCAAACACGAAACCGTGCGCACCGGAAGCAACAGTGTCGTGGTGATCGACTTCGATAAAGATCCGATCACAGTGCTCGACAGCGACAGTCAACTCAATGTCCGCGCACCCACGTGGTTATCGCATCTGGCCGGAACAGCCTATTTTGCGTTCCAGCGGCTGCTCGGTGTGTCGCAGTCCGAGCGTGTCGTGAACAACACGGTTGCTTTGATCGGCATACGGGGAACCACCTTCATCTCCTACGATGAGGCGAAACAAGGTGTTGCCCTCAAGGAAGGTTCGTTGCGTATCGCGAGATCGCGCCCGCGCCCCATGAGCCTGTTGCGGAATGGTGTCGCTCAAACCACCAACGAGTTCACCCTGGGACCCGATCGCATGGCCATGTTTCAGGGAGCGCGCGTAGCCGAGACGGAATTCACACGAACGGTGCTCGCCGATTTCACGAGGCTGGAAGCTTTCGCCGCGGGCTTGTTGGGGGCGCCGCAGACGGCGCAGCAACCGCGCATGGACGTGTACAGCGAAGCACCACCTGATCCTTCCCAGCTCGCAGGTTTCGACGATTTCATTACCCTGAGACCGACACCGCCCGTTTCTGCACTCGGGATCAGTGCGGCTACCAGTACGGTGGTGGCGAGCGCAAGTGCCCGCGCAGCCGGGACCTCAGCATGGCTGCTCGCCGGCGCCGGTGCGGGCGCGCTCGCCGTAGCCGCCGGCACGGGTGGCGGGGGAGGAAACGGCAGCAGCAGCGGCGCCAGCGGTGGCACATCGACGCAGAGCAATTTCGTCGCCGACGTGGATCTGAGTTGTAATACCTGCGGCATAGCATTTATCGATACAAATTCCATTCAGGATGACTACTACGACTTGTATGTCAATGACGTTCTTGTTGGTCCGGTAAATCTTGTGCCGGGTGGCAGGATTGTTCACACCGTAAATCTTCTCTCGGGGGCCAACACCATGGAACTGCGGTTCAGCGCCGTGCAATGTTGCAACACGGATCTCGAGGCGGATTTCAACAACGGTGAGGCGGTGACACCGTTTTCCGGCTCCACCGATCATGTGTGGACGATCAACGCGCCTTAACGAAAACGCAACAGAGGCTAAGCGATAGTTTTGCGGGTGGGTGAGAGATCGGCTTCCGCAATTCCGGCATCACCCAGACGTACAGGCAAACCCGCACCGCTGGCCAGTGCCGCCGTGGCTTCGCCCATCGCCCAGGACGTCTCAATCCCATAACCGCCTTGTCCCGCGCACCAGAAAAATCCTGGTGCATCGGCATCACGGCCGACAACGGGCACGCTGTCGTTGACGAAACTACGCAGCCCGGCCCACTTGCGGATAATGCGATGCACCTGCAGGTGAGTAGCGTTTTGAATGCGGTCCACAGTCAGGGCCACGTCGATGTCCTCGGGTTGTACGTCCTGTGCCGGGACTGGCGTTTCGTCCGCCGGGGATGCCAGTACAGTGCCGGCATCAAGCTTGAAATAGAATTGTTCGTCGGTGTCGAAAACGAACGGCCATTTGTCCGCGACGGTTATCTCCACGGGCGGCGCGAAAGCGATAACGGTTCTGCGCTTGGGTTGCAGGCCGATTGTCCGGGCACCGAACTGTGCAGCGACCTCGTCCGCCCAGGCACCGGCGGCGTTGATTACCAGCGGAGCGGCAAAGCTGCCACGTGGTGAATCGAGCCGCCATTTCTGTCCGTCCCAGACTGGATCCCGCACGGGCACATCGCAAAAGAACGTCGCCCCCCGTTTTTTCATCCCACGGATAAACCCCTGATGAATTGCATCGACGTCCAGCGACAACGTGTTCGGATCTAAAAACGCCGCGCGCACGTATTCTTTGCGTAACGCGGGCACCATCTCGATCGCCAGCGCCGGGGTGATGGCATGAATTTCCGGCGACAATGACTGCGCCTCGCGCAGCGCCTGCCTCAGCGAGGCGCGCTGATCCTCGCGTGCGATGAACATAAATCCAGTAACGGTGCTCAATGGTCGGTCGCTGAACCCATCGGGGGGGTGGGTAAGGAATTCGAAGCTCGCCTTGGCCAGCGCGCGGACCGTTCGCGGACCGTAGGCCTCGGTATACATTGCCAATGAGCGCCCTGTGGTGTGGTAACCTGGCTGTGATTCCATTTCCAGCACGGTCACGCGGTACTGCTTCGACAGCCAGTAGCCGCTCGAAGTGCCGGCGATACCAGCACCGACGATGATGAAGTCGCTCTCAACAACCACGGAGCGTACCTGGTGGTTCGTTTGATGTGTTGCGAGTCCCTGCCGCGTTCGCACTATGCATTCGTCGGGACGGCATGTGCACTACTTCAAAGCCATAACCAGGCGTAAGTATGCATCAGACCAATGGCGAAAATACATAACGTAGCGCCGAAGGCAAAATTGCTGCGGGCCAGAGTCCAGTTGTTGATCCCGTAGCGGCCATGCAATGCCAGGATCGTTCCGGACAGTGGGTTAACGGCACACCCTATGCCCCAACCCATGGAAAACACCATTGCCAGCAGGTTTGGATCCGGATTGATCGGCTCGAGCAGCGGCGCAGCGGCACTGACAACGATGACCGGATGCACCCCGATCAGCGAGACCGTCAGCATGACGACCAACAATGCGCTGGCCGTTTGTGCATCCAATCGTTCGAAGGGCACCCACCCCCCGGTGGTGGCGAACGCCGCGACCAGGCCGCTCGCCAGTACGCCCGCACTCAAAAACAAGGCGAGTTCGCCAGCCAGTTCGGGCAGGCGCTCATCGACATATTCGCCGAGCCGGTTCCTCGCGTGCGTGATGCCGCCCCGCAGTGTGAGCGTGCTTATTACGATCACCGGAGCGAGCATGGTTACCAGCGCCAGCACT
>JAOTYY010000096.1 GCA_029861595.1 Gammaproteobacteria bacterium | reverse complement strand
GCTGCATTTCCGCCGCGGAGGGGGCTGATACGTAACGTGACCGCTGAGGCAAAAAGCAACGAGACCACCGACAGACTCGGGCGCAATGCACGGGATCTGCGCATCTCGGTGACCGACCGCTGTAACTTTCGTTGCGTGTATTGCATGCCGAAGAAAGTTTTTGGCGCGAACTACAAGTTTCTGCCGCGCGCTGAACTGCTGAGCTTCGAAGAGCTGGAGCGCGTCGCCAGGGCATTCGCGCAACTCGGTGTGCGCAAACTGCGCATCACCGGCGGCGAACCGCTGGTGCGCCACGACCTCGAGCAGTTGCTCGAGCGACTGGCGAACATCCCGGGGATCGAGGACCTAAGCATGACCACCAATGCGTCGCTGCTGACGCGCGAGCGTGCAGAGGCCATCAAGGCCGCGGGCGTGAATCGCATCAATGTCAGCCTGGACGCGCTGGACGATCGCACGTTCATGGCCATCAACGACGTCGGCTTCCCGGTGCAGAGAGTGCTGGACGGGATTCAAAACGCCGAAGCCGCCGGTATCGCCTCGATCAAGGTGAACATGGTGGTCAAACGGGGCGCCAACGAGCACAGCATCGTACCCATGGCGCGTTTCTTCCACGGCACCGGACACATCGTGCGGTTCATCGAGTACATGGACGTCGGGCATAGCAACGGCTGGTGCCTGGACGACGTGGTGCCGACGGCGGAAATTGCGGCGCTGATAGATCGCGAGTTGCCGATCGAACCCACGCAACCCAACTACCGGGGCGAAGTTGCCAAACGCTGGCGTTACACCGACGGTGGCGGCGAAATAGGCATTATCTCCTCGGTAACACAGCCTTTTTGTGGTGAATGCACACGTGCACGCCTGTCGGCGGTAGGCATGCTCTACACTTGTCTGTTCGCCACTGCCGGCCACGATCTGCGCGCCGCGTTGCGCAATGGACTGGATGACGATGCACTGCGCCAGACCGTCGCGTCGATCTGGGGCGCGCGCGCTGATCGTTATTCGGAGCGGCGCAGTCTGGCAACGGTAAACCTGCCGAAGATCGAGATGTCGTACATCGGCGGTTGAGAGCCGGTGACCATGAACTATCTGGCCGAATCCGCGGCTGCCGCATGGCAGGCCTACAATGCTATGGAAACCACCAAACAGCGTCATATCACATTGCTGGCCGGGCTGGAGAACCGCTACGGCTCGCTGGAGAAGGCGCAGGCCGGCGAGGCGCTGCTCCTGGATAAGCTGCTGCATGACCACGACGCGCAGGTGAAACGGTTCACCCGCGAAATGACGGCGTTGAAAAGCGCGGACCTGGCGGCGCATGCTGCACTGCTGGCTTACATGCGGGAAATAAACGCCACGCTGGCGCGTTACACGGCCGATCAGGATGGGCCAACCGGGCTGGCCTGAGCGCTTTCGGGGAGCACTGTGCCTGTCGGCGTTGCGCACACGAGTGGCGATTTTTCATCAGTATTGATGCTGGCGGCTTCACGTGCTTTGCCGCCATCGGCAGGATTCATACCCCGTGGCTGTGACGAAAGTCGACCCCGTGGAAATGCGCCGACCGGGCCTTGCAATCACCCGTGAGTGTCGATCCCTCGCGTTCGATAGCCGTGACAACATCCTGGATTCACGGTCGTTTTCAGTCGTCGAAATAATCTACAGATACAATTTTTATTTGACTTGGTCCCAGCATTGCTTAATGTATCGGTGATTTCGCATGTTGTTAATACTCGATGGTAGTGTGTGAGTAGTGATCAAGCGAAAAATCAACGTGGGCAAGGCATACAAATATAAGCCCCGTTGATTGTTGGACGAGGGCCAAGGATATAAAACGGCGAAGTAATTCGGGTAAGACCCGCGCCATTCTCAGCACCCGCATGGCGGATGCGACTGCCCTGCGCGCGTCTTCGGTGCACGTCACAGGCACAGTGCTGCTGGCAGTACTGGCTTACGGCTACCTGCTGGGATTTCCGGCACTGGCGCTTATTTTCCTGGGTCGCGCGATGTTTTTCGCCACCCGCCTGGAATGGCTGGCGCTGACGCAGAGCGCGCTCGCGAGTGCCGTGTTTGCGCTGGTGGCTTACCTGCTGCATAGGATCCGGCCGACGCCACCGACTCTCCTCGAGCTGCCCGAAACCAGCGCGCCCAAACTGTTCCAGATGATCGAACATGTGCGCCAGCAATGCCGTGCGCCGCGTCTCGGCCGGGTGTTTATCGACGACGGCATGGACGTGCGCATGATTTACACGCCGCGCAGCGGCTTTCCTTTCAGCTATTCGTACAGCCTGGTGGTCGGTCTCCCGGCGATGCAACTGCTGTCACCGCTGCATTTCAAGGGCCTGGTGGCGCGCCGTCTCGGTCAGGCGTCGCGCCGCAACAACCGCCTGACGGGCTGGCTGAGCGCCCTGCGCTATCTTGGCCCGGGACTGTTGAGCGCGTGCCCGAACTGGCGCAGCGTCGAGAACATCGTGGTGCGGGCGTTTTTCATCTGGTACACGCCGCTGTACAAAAGAGTGAGTGTGCAGGTAGCGCGTGTGGATGAACTGCTTGGTGATCTCTACATGATGGACCTGGTCAACGATCGGGATGTAGCCGAGTTGATGTCGGCGCAGATCATTGCCGAGCGCTATCTGAAAGAACACTATGGTCCGGCCATTCTCGAACAAGCGCGCAAGCGTCCCAATCCGCTGCCCATTATCTACAGTGGGATCGATCGCAAGTTCAACCGCTACTGGTCGAGCACCGATGCCAAGCGCTGGCTGCAAACCGCATTCGCCAGCGAGTCGGCAGCGAACGATCCCAGCCCGTCGTTACGCCGCCGTCTGATCGAAATCGGTCACCGCTCCCCACGCCTGCCGTCGCCCCTGCGCCAGGCTGCCTCGAGGGTATTGCTGGAGGGTGCGCTGAAACCCGTGATGGCCAAACTCGACAGGGCGTGGGCGCGCCGCGTCGCAAACGATTGGCGGGACCTGCACCGGAGGGCCAGGCAGGAGAACCGGCGTCTGGGACTGCTGTACAAGAAGTCCCGTACCCAGCGCCTGACCCACAATGAAGCACGCGAACTGGCGTTGCTGGTCGAACGCTGCCACGGCAAGACCAAAGCAAAACCGTTTTTCGCACAGCTTTTGAAATTGCACGGTGACGATGCCGCGGCTAATTTCGCCGCCGGCCGCTTCCTGTTGTCTATCGACGAAGAGCGAGGTCTGGAGGTGCTCGACAAGGCCATGAGCCTGGATCAGCGATTAGCCGCACGCGCCACTCGTCTGATCGAAGGCTACAAAACGGAGCAGCGTCGCGCAGCTAGCGATTCGGGTGAGTTCCCCACTATCTCGGATACGGAATTGCCCATAATCGTCACGGAGACACCGGAGGTCGTCACCGAGACCGCTATCCGTCAGGCGGTTTCGCAGATCGGCGAACACGGTGCGATCACCGATCTGAGTCTGCAAACCGCCATCAGCGGCCCGCACCAGGTGGCTGAAGCCAGTGCGTCTGCCGGTGTCAATGGGTTGGGCGGAGCAATTTCCGAATCCGGCGTGCGCGGCGCGGCGGCGATCGAATCGGGGTTGCGTGACGCTGTGAGCAAGACGGGTCAACCGGTACTGGCCATGGAGAAAGCTACCCCCCGCGCGGGCACCGGAACCGGATTGCAGAAAGCCGTGAACCTCAGTGCAGCGGGCGGTGGGAAGATAACGGATCTGGGCGCGACGCTCGCCAACAAGGCGCTGCGTCACCCGCTCGCCGGGGGTGCCGGTCTACAGAAAGCGGTGCATGACACCGGCACGCACAACAACGTGTCAGACGATAACAATGACAGGTCGGACACCAACGTGGAGGGTGTGCAGGCTTATGCTGTTCTGCGCGCCTCGGTCACCGGCGAGAGAATACAGACCACCGCGTATACCACGGGCGAGCGCATAGCAATTTCCGATACTGCACCCGACAGGGGCGTAACGGAAATGGATCTGGACAAAGCGCTTGCCGCCACAGCATCGCACAATTCGGTTACGGCAGCTCGACTGCAGTCAGCGGTGACTGACAGCGCCGTACGCAAGGCCATCAGCAATACCCAGTTGCGCAAGGCGAACTGACCGCCCGCCTCCGCGGTCAATATCGTGTGTGAGTACTAACACGGGAAATCGCCCTTTTGGCGGTTGTCCGTTCTGTCACCGAAATCTTGGCGAGACGAACGGCGAATGGCTGGCAGGGACATTTTTCACGAAGTGCAGTGCAAGCCACGGTGCTGTGGATGGATGTGGCTTGCGGTGCTGCTGATCGTTCTGGCGCCAGATCCAGCTTTAGCCGCCCAGGATATGCAATTGCGGGTGTATGCTGGATTTTTCGATACAAAAGCCTGGATCGACGGTGACGGAACCGAAACAATGGAGGCAGGTGTCGAATTGCGTGGCGCGCCGATCGCGGACACGCCGGTCGCGCCGCTGATCGGCACCACCGCCAATACCGACGACGCGTCATTGTTTTACCTTGGATTGAGCTGGAGCCACTGGCTAACCAGCGGCTGGCAGACGGCGATGAGCTTTGCGTTCGCTCGGTATGAACAGGGTGAGAGCAGAGAACTGGGCAATGATCTGGAGTTCCGCAGTGGTATCGAAATCGCACACCCGTTTACCGGCGGGTACGCGCTGGGGATGCAGTTCTACCACATATCCAATGCCGGGCTCTCGGACTTAAATCCGGGTAACAATTCTCTAGTGTTGTTCTACAACATACCGATACGCTGACAACCGTGCCGCGGGGCGGTTGATTCGGTCCGCGAAACCCTATCGACGTGCCGTCGCCAATGCAACGCGTTACGCTCAGAAGACGGCGTCCGGCAGCTCGCCGTCTGCGCGGGTAGTGTGGGGCCAGCTGTCGTCGCTGAGGCGAGGTGGTGTCCGTTGCCGCTGCTCCGGCCCGGAATAGGCCCTGCCGAACGTGTTGTGCGCGGCGCGAAACTCCGGGGCTGTCGCGTAGCGCGCCGGCACGATAAGACGTGTTTGGGTTTTGGTGGTCATGCAAGCCTCGTTATTGTTATTCTCAGGGGCGGCGAATGCCGCGCCGCCTGAGGTTGGGCAAGCTCGTAATTATCGACAAACGCGACACCGAGTCGAGCCCATTCGTACGCCGGGTTAAAATCGCCGGTCGATGCTCACGCTGTAAAGCAGAAACGCGCCCAGCACCACGCTGCATATGAGCAAGACGCCCAACAACGAATCCGAGCTGGCTGCAGGTAGCATTACGGCGGCCGAGTAGGCGGTGCTGATGCTCATTTGTCCATCCATACGGTTGCTGCGATAGTCCGCGCTTACCATAACCCGTGCGTGGCGACAGGCCGGTGCAGCCGGTCACCGGCGGTTGGTGAAATGTTCAGCAGATCCGGTCCGTGCGGTGAAACGCATTGATTATCGGTACCGGTGCGGCCACAGTTGCGGCAGGCCTAAACCGGAGATCAGCCGCATGAACGAGGACAAGACACTAACCAATCACGAAGTCACCATCTGCCTGGCCGGAGGCGCCATGCTGGGTCCGTTCAACGCGACCTGGGGCGGCGACGCGGTAAGCGACGTGCGGGAGCTGTCTAAGGACTACGATGCATTTCTGCAGGGTGAACCCCAGACCCGCTATAAATATCACCTGCACGATGCGGGAAACCGGTTTTCACACACCCTGATACTGAATTTCAGCAATGTCACGGCGATCTACGACCAGGTTAATCTAACCGGGCGCTGACCCTGATGCGAGCGTGGCCGGGATAAGGTCACCGCAGTTACGGACAGGCCTGAAAACGCACGTAGCCGAAGCGTACCCCGGCTGCCTGCTGGTACAAGCCACCGCCGCTGTATTGCTCCGTCAGCGTGTACGAACGTAGCTGGCAGAACGGATCTTCGGGGAGTCTGAACAGCACGTAGCCAGGCATTGTTCGGCGTAACGGTACTCCCAGCGCATTCTTATGAATTTTGTAACTCGCACGGCTCAGGAATGCCGTACGAACGTCGGCCTGCGGGTGCATTTCCGCCACCTGCCCTCGGGCCAGTGCGGTGCTGTAGTTGTCCGCTTTGTCGGCCGGTGTTTTCCAGCTGCCGGCGGTACTTTCGACTTCGTGGCGCAGTGCATCCAGCCTCCCCCTCTGTTCCTTCCACAGCTCACTTTCAGCGTTTTCGATACCGGCGGCGTTCAGCAGGGAGCTGACGTTTGCCATCACGGCCTCGCGGCCATGCGCGCTGAAAAAGAGTTTTTCTTTGAACGTCACTGGTCCTTCGAAAGTAAGCCAGCCGTCATTTTCCCGCAGCTGCGCCGGGCTTTGAATCGTCGCTGCGCCCGTTACTGCGATCGATTGGCGGGCGCTGTTGAGCGCCGCCGCCTTGATCAACTGATCAGCGCGCGCCGCTGCGTTGCACCAGAAGCGGGGGTCGTGTGCAGGGCGGTTGACCACGAACCAGCAGGGTCGCGCGGTCAGGGTAGCGTAGTCGACACTCTTACAGACGTTCAACACCTCTTGCGCGGCGCCGCGATGTTTCTGCACGCCCTCGGCTGAAGTTATCTGCGAGTTCCCGTGCTGCAACTGGTTGATCAGCCGGTTCACGGGATCGCGGTTCTGCGGTGTCATGGCCTGGTTCTGAAAAGCGACGCATTGCTGCTTGTGCAGTGTCTGCTGCGCATTGGCCGTAAGCTCGGCCTGTTCGCGTGCGGCCTTTTGTGTTTGCTGCTGCTGTGCGTTGGCTTCGCGCGCGGCGTCGAACGGCGTGTTCATGGCTTCGGCCCAGGCGCTGGCTTCCGCCAGACGCCTGGCGAGTTCCTGCCCGTCCGCTGTGCTCCGGGCGCTGGACGAGATCTGACCGTTCCAGGCGCCGATAGCGTTTTTCAGACTGCGAAGGTATCCATTGTAGTAGCGATCCACGGTTTGGAACGGTACGCCGGCTACAAAATCCTGACCGTCGAAGATGGCTTTATCCTGGCGCATGCTTTCGCTGTCCAGATGTTTCGTTATGATCTGCTTCTGATAGTCCGTCATGCCGCCCGAGGTCGTCGACTGTTTCTTTTGCGTAGTGGCGGCCGTACCGTTCTGGCCCGATTTTCCCGCGCGAAATTCCGGGTAGGCCTGCTGCATCGCCTGTGCCCAGGCGAGTTTTTCCTCGAGCCGCGCAAACAGTGCCTGGCCTTCCGCGGAGCCCGCATCGCTGGAGGAAAGCATTTTCCAGCCGCGCAGCGCCCGATTCATGCTGTCGATATAACTGTTGTAGTAATCCGTTGCCGTGCGCAAATCCGCCTCCGGGCTGAAAGCAACCCCGTCGAATACGACGGTGTCCTGTTGCATCTTCGGGCTGTCCAGGTAGCGGGTTATCTGTTCACGCTGATAATCCGTCAGCGACACAGCCTGTGGCGCAACCAGCATCAGGCCCGCGAACACAAACAGCAGGTGGTAAGAGTTAGGTGGGGCGATAGTCAGTCCAGCTAGTTGCATGGGTGTGCCATTGGTTACTGTTGCCGATGGATTAATATTACCGCGTCGTTGCACGCAGGCGTAATCGAAGTTGCGTATTCTGGTTCTAGGCGCTTATGGATTTATCGGGCGGGCGCTGGCGCGCCGCATGGTGGCTGCCGGCCACGAAGTCACCGGCCTCGGGCGCTCGCGGGCGGGACAAAGACTGGTGCCCGACATCGCGTGGCGAAGCGCGGATATCACGAGGCTGTCCGCTGCCAGTGACTGGGACGAGCACCTGCGTGGCGTCGATGCGGTCGTAAATGCTGCTGGTGCTCTACAGGATGGCGCGAAGGACAATGTCAAGGCAGTGCACGAAACAGCGATCACGGCATTGATCGAGGCGTGCGAAACACAACGCATAACCCGGTTCGTGCAAATCTCGGTGCCTGGTGCCACCACCGGTTCGACAGGCGATTTCCTGCGCAGCAAAGCACTTGCAGATCGACGCTTGAAACAGAGCCATCTCGACTGGACGATCCTGCGCCCGGGGATCGTGATCGGCCGGGACGCATATGGCGGGACAGCGCTGTTGCGCATGCTCGCAGGCTTCCCGCTGGTACAACCGCTGGTGTGTGGCAATGCGAGGTTGCAAACGGTGGCACTGCACGAAGTCGCGGAAATCGTTTTGCTCGCCGCCGCAGGCGATCTGCCTCGGCATGCCGACTTCGATCTCGTCGAACAGCAGGAGCATAAACTGGTTGACCTGGTCGCACGTTTTCGCCGTTGGCTCGGCGCTGCACCGGCGTATGCACAGATCGACGTGCCGACCTGGGTGGCAGCCATGCTGGCCGCTGGTGCCGACGTGCTGGGATACCTTGGTTGGCGTGCGCCGCTGAGATCGACCGCACTGCGCATCGTCGCCGCCGGCGTGGTGGGCGATGCGAAACCTCTGCGTGACTTTCTCGGACGTGATCTCGCCAGCGTGGACCAGACTCTGGCGGCAATGCCCGCGACCATCCAGGAGCGCTGGTTCTCGCGCCTGTATCTCGTGATGCCGTTGATGATTGCTACGCTCTCGCTGTTCTGGGTTGTCAGCGGCGTAATCGCGCTGGCGGATATCGACGCGGCAGCTGCGTCGCTGGGCGCAGGATCGGTAGCAAGAACGGCCGCCCACAGTCTGGTTGCGGGTGGGGCGGTTGTCGACATTGCCCTGGGGTTGGGTGTGCTGTATCGGCCCTGGGCGAAATCAGCTTGTGCCGGCATGGTGACAGTTACGCTGGTATACCTGGCCGCAGGAACTTTGCTGGCACCGGACCTCTGGGGCGATCCGCTTGGACCCTACCTGAAAGCGATTCCAGCGGCGGTGCTGGCGGCGATAACACCGGCCGTGTTGCAGGAACGATGAGCATGGCCATAGAGATATTGCGCTGGCTGCATATTGTCGGCGCTGCGGTGCTGTTGGGAACCGGCGCCGGGATCGCGTTCTTCATGATGATGAGTCATCGAACACGCAACCCGGCGGCAGTGGCGCATACCGCTGGCGTCGTGGTGGCAGCGGATTGTGTGTTCACGGCATCGGCGGTGGTATTGCAGCCGATCACGGGCATCGCGCTGGCGGTAATTCTGGGGTGGCCTGTCTTCGATGGCTGGGTGGCCATCTCGATGGCGCTGTACGTGCTCGCCGGGATCTGCTGGCTGCCGGTCATCTGGATCCAGATCAGGATGCGCGATCTTGCCCGCGAAGCAGCGCGATGCAACGCCGACCTTCCTGCCGGCTACTACGCCTGCTACCGGTGGTGGTTCGGGTTGGGAATTCCAGCGTTTCTGGCGGTGTTGGCGATCATCTGGCTGATGGTGGCCAAACCCGCCCTGAAGCTGTTGGGTTGAGGTAAAGACCCTACCCTGTCACTGCCCGGGACACAGCGTCGACCAGGCGCGCTGCAACTCGTCGGGCACATCGGATAAAGGCGTATGCTTTGTTTCTGCATCGATATCGGGCAGGTGCAGCACGCCGTCGGGTTTACCTTTGGGAAACACGCTGTCCTGATCGAACAGCACCGCCCCTTTGACCGGCACGCTGGGCAACTGATTGCGTACCACCGCAACAATGTCCTGAAGCTCCGTCAAGGGATTGGCGAACTTGTAGCTGCCCTTGCGCATTACCTGTGCCCATTGATCGATTTTTTCGGCGCCGAAAATCGCACCGGGATAACGCCTTACCAGCACCACCAGCAGATACGCCGGGGTCATCACCAGGTAGTCGATATTGACGGTTCCATCCAGGCCATCGGGGATTACCACGTCGCTGGCCACTTTCGCGCCCAGGCTGCGAATCGCCCGGCGGATGCGCCGCGCGTCCAGGTATCTTCGCAGCGGGGCGCGCAACAACCAGGGAGCGACAATCACCACCGCGGCGGCCGAGAGGAACCAGCCATCACGTGGAATGTTGACGATACTATCTAGTAGTGCGTCCATGGCAAAATCGTTTCAGCATTACCGAAATACGCGGCGCGCGGTTGTCCGCCGCGTATCCTCGTGCAATCTGCCAGCACAATGCGTGCCTGCGCCGCGGGCAACTGCTTTTTGCGATCCAGGGCGACCGGGCCGTGTGAACCAATGCTGTTCACGATGCGACTCGTGCGCCCGTTGCGCGCGGCTATTTCTCCAGCAGGCGTGGCATCAGCTCGACAAGGTTGCAGGGCCTGGTGCGGTAATCGAGCTGATGGCAGATCAGTTTATCCCAGGCTTCGGCGCAGGCACCGGACGAGCCCGGCATGCAGAATACATACGTTGCGTTGGCGACGCCGGCCACCGCGCGCGATTGCACCGTGGAGGTAGCTATCGTATCGAACGACAGCACACGGAACATTTCACCGAAGCCGTCGATGATTTTATCGAACAGCGGCAGCAAGGCTTCCGGCGTGCCGTCGCGGCCGGTGACACCGGTGCCACCCGTGGTCAACACCACGTTAACTGCGTCCGCGTAAATCCACTGCGATACGCTGGCGCGAATCGCGTATATGTCGTCGGGCACGACGACTTTGTCTATCAGCCGGTGACCGGCGTCGGTAAGCCGCTGTGCCAGCAGGTGGCCGGACTTGTCGCTGGTATCGTCGCGCGAGTCGGACGCGGTCAACACCGCTATGCCCAGTGATTTGAATTCGCGTTCGGTCATGCAGTCCTCTGAAGGCGCAGGATGCGCAGGCTGAGTGCATTAGACATGCTGTCAACGTCGCCCGCAAGCAACGGGATCGCGTGATCTCGCCCCCAATTCAGGCTAGACTCCTGGCATGATCCGGGTGAAATTTTTTGCCAGCCTGCGCGAGCAGTTCGGTGCCGCGGAACTCGATCTGCCGACGCGTCCGGGAATGTCGGTTGCCGAAGTCTGGAATGCCGCGGCCGGTCAGCCGCTGCCCGACTACGTGCTCATGGCGCGCAATCTCGAATACGTGCAGAGCGACAGTGTTGTGGAGGACGGTGACGAGATTGCGTTTTTCCCGCCCGTGACGGGCGGTTAACCGCAGGCAACATGAGGTTTAGCGGCACATGATAGAGCTGCGCGCGCAGGAGTTC
The DNA here is from genome assembly GCA_029861595.1 of Gammaproteobacteria bacterium. Classification (GTDB taxonomy): domain Bacteria; phylum Pseudomonadota; class Gammaproteobacteria; order JAHELT01; family JAHELT01; genus JAHELT01. The sequence goes on along the minus strand of JAOTYY010000096.1, from coordinate 3,536 downwards.
GATCCGTGGCGCGAGCTGCGGGCGTTCGAAACCGCTCATCCCGAACTCCATGGCAAAGCCGGAGCCAGTGCGGTGTTCGCAGGCACAATGCGCGATTTCAATCAATCCGACGATGTTGCCGCCATGTTCCTGGAACACTATCCCGGTATGACGGAGAAACACCTGAGCGCTATCCGCGACAGCGCTATGCGGCGCTGGCCATTGCAGGCCGCACTGGTCATTCATCGTATCGGTGAAGTGCGGCCCGGCGATACCATCGTGCTGGTGGCGGCATGGTCGGCACACCGCGCCGCGGCGTTCGATGCCTGTCGTTTCATCATGGAAGACCTCAAGTCCAAAGCGCCGTTCTGGAAAAAAGAGAGGCTGCGAAGCGGTGAGCGTTGGGTTGATTCCAACACTCCGGGCTTCAGCAACTAGTAATCTACCAGCCTGCTACGTCGTTCCGGGCCAGGGCTTACATCAGGCCATAGAACGGCTGTATCCTGACGCGTACGCCGGGTTCCACGTTGCCGGTGTCTTCGTCCAGCACGATGAAGCAGTTGGCGGCAGCCATTGAACTGAGGATGCCGGAGCCTTGCATGCCGGTCTTGGCGACTCGCAGTTCACCGGTTGCGTCGTGCGACAAAATACCGCGCTGGTACTCCATACGCCCGGGTCGCTTGCGCAACCTGGAGTCGCAAACCGCCAGCATCTCCTGCGGCAGCCGCGCTCTCTCACCGCTCAGATGGCGCAGGCTGGGTTGCACCAGTTGATAGAACATCACCATCGCCGCCACCGGGTTGCCGGGTAAACCGAAGAACAGCACCGATCCTAAAAGACCGAATGTGAACGGCCGTCCCGGCCGCACGGCGACCTTCCAGAAGCGTGTGTCGCCAAGCTTCGCCAGCGCTGGTTTGATGAAATCCGCCTCTCCAACCGAGACGCCTCCCGAGGTGATAATCACGTCGGCGACATCGCGTGCGGCGACCAGCGTCTCGTGCATCGCCTGCGGGTCGTCCGCGACGACACCGAAATCGATGACCTCGATGCCGGCGCGTTTCAACATCGCAGCCACGGTGTGCCGGTTGCTGTCGTAGATCGCGCCTTCCGACAGTGGGTCGCCGAGGCCGCGCACCTCGTCCCCGGTGGAGAAGTAAGCAACCCGAGGCTCGCGTGTCACGGCCAGTTCGGCGATTCCCAACGAGCCCAGAAGCCCGACGTGCGCCGGCCAAAGGCGTGTCCCGTGCGCGATGATCACCCCACCTGCTTTTATGTCTTCCCCGGCGAGGCGCAGATTCATGCCGGGTTCCACGTTGTCAACACTGACGATCGCGTCTCCGTCGCTGTGTGAGCGCTCTTGAATGATCACGGTATCCGCGCCGTGCGGCACCCACGCGCCGGTCGTGATGCGCACGCACTCACCTTCGTTCAACTCGCCAGCATAAGGTTGACCTGCGAGCGCCACACCTACTTCGCGGTAACGGGCGCCAGCTCTAGCGCCCGCTCCCGAGGTATGCAAGGCGTAGCCGTCCATCGCGGAGTTGTTCTGCCTCGGCACATCGATCTGTGCCGCGATGTCCTCGGAGACCACCCGGCCGAGCGACTCCTGCAGCGAGAGGTATTCGTGACCGGGCAGTGGCGGCGCGGCGGCGAATACAGCGTCGCGCGCCTTGTCGATTTTAATGAAATCGGGTTCGGATTCGTCCAGACAACTAGGATCCGGCTGCGACTGCTTGTTCATGCGCATGAATTCTGCGCCGTATGCCCGGCGCGCTCAAGTGCGGATTTGATCCGCTGGCAACTGCAGGCAAGTCGCGCGAAAATGTGCTATCTGAAGTCCAGGCGCCGCTCGAGAGGCGCCGACAATGACGGAGGTTGGAGATGAAGAGAATTCGCGATTTGCTGGCGGGGAAAGGCGGCGAGATCTGTTCCGTCAGCCCCGCCGCGACGGTGCACGAAGCCGTGAAACTGCTGGCGGAAAAGAATATCGGCGCACTGGTCGTAATGGAAGGCGAAAGTCTGGCAGGAATCGTGTCGGAGCGTGACTACCTGCGCAAAATAGCGTTGGGACAGAGTGATTCGAGTGGGATCACTGTCGCTGAAATCATGACATCGCCCGTCGCCTGCGCGCGCCCCGAACAGTCGGTGGAAGAATGCATGGCGATGATGACCGACAAACGCATACGCCACCTGCCGGTCGTCGAGAACGACATGGTGATCGGCGTGATCTCGATCGGCGATCTGGTGAAAGCCATCATCGCCGAGCAGCAGTTCATCATCGAACAGCTGGAGCACTACATCGCGGGGTAGGTGGTCAGCCGTTCGGAGTGGTTGTAACATTCCGACCTGCCTGCGAACACGCCACCTTGGTTCGGCGCCAGGCCGATACGCTCGTTGAATGTAAAAACACCAATGAGTGACAAAGGTGTTGCGCGCCGTGCAGAAGCGTTGCGCAGCAATCGCTACCCATGAGCGAGCGCCGTTGGAGAAGCAGAACAACCTCTGTAAACGGTCTGCTTTGCATAGTCTTTCGACCACCCGGTCACTGTGTCGGTTGGTCTCCATTCTCAGCCCTGATCCGCCACCCGCGATTCGCCCGGGTGCTTCATTGCCACCTCGACAGTCGTGTTATACGATGCTTGGCAACGCGCGCTGTCCATACCGAACGCGAGGAAATCGAAATGAGCTCCACTGCCGCGAAGAAAGTCAAAGCGACGGCACCGACCTACACCCTGACCAAGGCAAGTGACGACAATTACGTCCAGGGCCGCCGGAGCTTCATGTACTACCGGGAGCTCGGCATCACCGAGGCTACCGCCGGTAAGCTGCGCTGTCAGGTCATGGGGAGCAAGGACGGGCTGTCGCAACCCACCGGCTGGCACATCCACATCTGCGACGCGCAGGTCGTGCACATTCTCAGCGGCTGGGTCGACCTCGAGTTTGCGGGCGGCGACAAGGTCCACCTCGAATCCGGCGATACTATGCTGATTCCGGGCGGCTTACCGCACAACGAGACCGCGACTTCCGACGCATTCGAACTGTTCGAGCTATCGATCCCGGCCGACATGGGCACCGAGGTCTGCGACCCACCTGCGTGACCGGCCGTCGCAACGCTCCAGCCTAGACTAGACGCGCGTCACTCACCCATCACCAGACCTTCGCGGCGGGGGTCCGCGCCACCGATCAGCTTGCTGTCCGCGATCAGGATGGCGTGCAGCCCGGAGTTGAGATCGCGCACCTTGACCTTGTGCCCACGCGCTTCCAGCGCCGCCTGCCAGGCAGCGACGTCGGTGCCCGCTTCCAGATCGGTGGCGCCGTTGCGGTTCACGAAGTGACCCAGATTCAACGCCTGTTGCGGGTCCATTCCGAAGTCGAGTACAGCCACGATCGTCTTCGCGACATAGTTGATGATCCGGCTGCCCCCCGGGCTGCCGAGCACCAGATAGGGGCGGCCGTCTTTCAGCACGATCGTCGGGGCCATGGAACTGCGCGGCCGCTTACCGCCCTCGACACGGTTCGCCACCGGTCGGCCGTTACTCTCGGGACGCCGGGAGAAG
>JAOTYY010000313.1 GCA_029861595.1 Gammaproteobacteria bacterium | reverse complement strand
AACAACGTCGGCGTGACCAGCCCGGGTCAAGTCAAACGCACCATCGGCGGTTACTCGGCGGGCGAAATCGTGACCTTTGATCTGGTCCGCGGTGGCAAGACCGTGTCCGTCGATATAAAACTGTCCGAAGGCTGGAAAGACGCGCAAACCAAACACGCCGACGCCTATCCGGGCATGCTCGGCATGGAATTGGAGATGTGGGACGAATCGGAGGACTATGAGCAGGCACAGTTCGAGTCTCCGATTATTCGCCGCATTCACAGCAAAGGGCCCGCGCACCGAGGCTACATCGTCAGCACACAACGGGCTATGGGCTCAGTAGGCGGTTTTATCATGCCGTACCTACTCAGCGTGAGTACGGTGACGGGCGTAGTGATAGACGGCGAATACTCGCCGGTACGGACCATAGAGACGCTGAACGAATTTGCCCGGAACGCTTACCAGATCGGTTCGCCGCTGCTGCTGGAGATCGAAACATGGCGCCGCGACCCGCAGAACCTGCGCGCCCCGCTGGCCCAGATCACCACAGCGTTCTACCGGGTAATGCCCTCACCGAGCGCCGCCACCGCAGCCGATCACCCGGGCCGTATAGCCCGGCACACTGCCGCGCCAGCCAGCGACAGCGACGTTTAGTCAGGACGCCTAACCTGGCGCGACGGTACGGAACGTCAGGTTGATGCGCTGACCGCAGTGACTGCGGGTCTTGGGCAGGCTGTGTTGCCAGCACGATTGAGTCGCGCCTTGCATCAATAACACCGAAGCATCCGGCAGCAACAGGCGACGCGTGATTCCCGGTTCACGCCGGTGGCGGAGACGCAGCGCGCGCTGCGCCCCCAGACTGACCGAAGCAATCACGGGTTCCGGCCCCAGCTCCGGCTCGTCGTCGCTATGCCATCCCATGCTGTCGCTGCCGCTTCGGTAACAGTTCAACAGCACGCTATTGAAGGCGTGACCGCAGAGCGTTTCTACCGTGCCCTTTACCGCCAGCAGCGGCGCGGTCCACTCGCGGGGCGACAACCGTACACCCGAGTATGCATACACGGCACCGCGATCCCCGTACCAGGCCGATAGCCTGGGCGCCGTGACGCGTCGCCCGAACAATTGCAGCTCGTGCTGTTCCCAGGCCGTGTCTGCGAGCAGCCGTGTAAACAGCGCCGCCGCCGCCTCGCGGCTCCAGACACGCCGATACAAAATGAGCTCGGCATCCGGAAGCGCGACCCGCTCGCCACGTGGTTGCCCCTCTTCGACCATCATTGCGACATAATAGCGCCGTTGCGCCTGTTCAGGCGCTCAGGCTTGAGGCAGGCACCGCCTGACACTCTGTGGCGGACAGTGGCACGAAACGCATGCACGGCAGCGAGTTCCTACTTTTCATGGGCGCCGCCCTGGCGATCAACCTGGCGCCTGGCGCGTCGATTCTGTACCTATCCCCCGTAGCGGCGAACCACGGTGTCAAAGCCGGCACGGTGGCTTCGCTAGGACTGGCGCTGGGCGTGGTGTTTGTCGTTACCGGCACCTGCATCAATGTTGCCGCCGCACGCGCTGCGAGATCCGCTGGCGGTGCGTTGCATGCCTGGACAGCGCGTTGGATTCCTGGCGGTGTGCTGCTGCTACTCGGCGCCAAGCTGGCGTTGCTGGAAACTGCCGCGGGAACTTCGACTGCCGACTGACCGCCACGCGGCAGCGACACCACCATGCTCGAACTCACCAGGCGACATACCACAACATTTCAGCAGTCGCTGCGCGACGCCGGCATCGAGCTGGCACTGCTCAGCGACGCGGACTCGATAGCCTACCTGGCGGGATTCTGGGGGTACCTCGGTATCGAGTTCGGCCGCCCGACGTTGCTGTTGGTCCCTCAGCAGGGAGCGCCGACGGTCATCACGCCATTGATGGAAAGCGAGATGGTCGCGAATATGACCTGGGTCGAAGATGTGCGCCCGTGGCAGGATTCGGGCAGTGCGAGTTGGCAGAACGTGTTGGCCACGGCACTCGACGAGGCCGGAGTTACGCCGGCAGTGGAAAGCGCGACACTGCCCGCAGTGCTGAATGCGTTTTTGCAGGAACGTTACGGCGGGCTACCGCTCAGCGACGTCGCCGCGGTGTTGAGCGCGCAGCGCATGATCAAAAGCGGCGACGAAATAGCCATCATGCGCCAGGCGGGGCAGATCGGGATTGCGATGGTGGAAGCCGGCAGAGCCGCGTTGGGCGAGGGTGTGCCGGAATACGAAGTAGCACTGGCCATCGTCGCCGGCGGCACACGCAAAGCCGCAGAGTTTCTCACCGATCAGGGATGGGACGCATTCGTGTCGCCGACCGCGCACAATCTGCAGGTCCTGCAGAGCGGCACAGACACCTGCATGGTGCACCGCCGCTCCACCGTAAGAACGCTGCGGCGCGGCGATCCCGTATACATGTGTTTTTGCAACATGATCAGTTTCAAGCAGTACAAGCTGGGCTTCGATCGCGAATTTTTCATCGGCGAGGCCAACGACGAACGCGTCCGTGTCTACGAGACCGCGGTTGCCGCGCAGCGCGCGGCCCTGTCGGCGGTTCGCCCCGGCGTCGCCGCGGAAGAACCCGCGCTGGCAGCCAACGAGGTCTACCGTTCGGCGGGATTCTCACCCGGCTATCGCACCGGACGCGCGATCGGTGTTTCGTTTCTCGAAGCACCGGAACTGAAACAAGGCGATCGTACGCTACTACAGGCGGGCATGACATTCGCAGTCGACGGCGGCATCACTGTCGATGGAGAATTCGGCGCACGTGTCGGTGACTCGATCGTGGTTGCCGAGGGCGGTTACGAATGCCTCACGCCGTACCCGAAAGACCTGTGCATCGTGTGAGAAATCAGGCGCGTGAACTGATTATCTCGTAGAGCGCCGGGCGATTGCTGCGTATCTCTTCCTCGCTCAGTCCTTCCAGCGAATGCGGGAACTTTATCCACTGCTCGGTCTCGTGCAGGTAGTAGTCCGGAACCCGTTGCGTCTGGTTTCTGGATGGCTTGTAGTACGGCACGGCCACGCGAATGTCTGAGGGCGTATTACGCCGTGCTTTGTCACGGAGATGTGCGATGACCGCATCGATGGTGTGTCCCGTGTCGAACACGTCGTCCACGATCAGCAGTCGATCGTCGTGCTGCACATTCTTCACCAGGTAATTCATACCGTGCACCCGCACCGTTGAGCGCCCATCGATGCCACTGTACGACGAAGTGCGAATGGCGATGTGATCGCAGTGCACACCGCAGTAATCGAGCGCCTCCTGCACGGCGATGCCGATCGGCGCGCCGCCGCGCCAGATGGCAATCATGAAACTCGGCCGGAATCCGCTTTTCAGCACCAGCGCGCCGAGCCTGAAGGCGTCTTCCAGCAGCCCCTGTGCGCTCAGATAGAGTTTTTGTGTCATGCGTGTTTACGCGCCCCGCGCCTTGGCGTACGGTGCCTATTCTACCCCGGAGGCAGACGCTACGAGCATGAGCACGTCGGCAGACAAACTGTTTATCCAGGAGGAGGAACTGCTGCTGGATGCCTTCCGGCTCGGCATGCTGGTATACCGCAGTAGCTTTCGCCCAAGCTTTATCGTCGGTCTGTGGCGGGGCGGCAGCTCGATCGGCATCTTCGTGCAGGAGTGCCTGCAGTACCTCGGCGTGGAAACCGATCACATTTCCATTCGCACTTCCTACCGCGGCATGCAGCGCTACGCGAACATGGTGGAAAACCCGCAGTCCGAGATTCGCGTGCATGGTACACAATACCTGCTGGAACACCTGAACGCCGAAGATGGCCTGCTCATCGTCGACGACGTGTACAGCTCCGGGCTCAGTGTCAAGGCGGTTATAGAGCGGCTGTCGCAACGTACCAAACGCAACATGCCACACGATGTGCGGGTGGCGGTGCCCTGGTACAAGCCCACCAACAACCGCCATGACA
>JAOTYY010000312.1 GCA_029861595.1 Gammaproteobacteria bacterium | reverse complement strand
GTGCTGGTCATCACCGACGAGGGCGGCTACGAAATACAGGTATACGACCGCACGCTGATCGCAGAGGGTATGAGTCTGCGGTTCTCCCGGGTCCGGGACGGCAAGGTGCTGAAGCAGATCAACGGCACCCTGGAACGCGTTGCGCCTTAGAGGGGCCGGGGGTGAGGATCTTTCTCCCCTCTCCCTCTGGGAGAGGGGTCGGGGGTGAGGGTTCCCACGCCGCGCGGCAAAGGGTGTCGGAAGACCGTAACGTGCCGGATTCCAGGCAAAAAAAAGGCACCGGAAAAAAAGCCGGTGCCTGTGTGTTTGCCGTCCTGGCAATAAAAGAGACGTTCCTTCAGGGGCGAAAAATGAAATCCATTTCCGTCCGTCATCCAGGATCGAGTATCCGCTCTAAGTCACAGGCAGGTGGTGATATGTTTCGCCACAAATTTGTGACTTATTCACCTTTTCTACCGCACGCCGGAAATCATTTGCCGCGCTGGCCCAGAAATCCTTTGATCAACTGATCGAAAGCACTCGAATCACGCTGCTCACCGGCGGTCTTCTCGCCGGCGTAGGCGCTGGAGACCAGGGTAATGCGCACTGCGCTCATCTGCTCGTGCTCCGGGTGTGCGTTGTTGTAAACGTTGCTGGCATTGATCGTGGCGGTGATCATCGCCGGTGCCACTATGCCCAGCTGAAAGAGCTTTTTCGGGTCGTACTCCTGCTTGTGCAGGCAGGCCCACACGCCGCCTACCGCAAACAGTCCCAGTACGCGCAGGCCGTAGCCGGCGATCAGGTACGGATTGCCGGCCTCACCGAAAACGTCGCCCAGGTAGCCGATTATGGTATCTACGTCGACGATCAGAAAGGTCGTGACGATGGGTGTTAGTGCGCCCAAGCCACCCCATGCAAACTTCTTCCGCGCGGACATTGTGTATTCCATGTCGTTCATAACTGAGTCTCCTTCCGTAGTACGAGGTCAGTATCCACCTCGCCGGGTGAACAGGCTGCGACTTTTGCACACTTTGTCTGGTAACAAATTGCCGCCGCCCAGCCGGCGATCGGTGAGCAGTGTGAAAATGTCACAGTTTCCCGGTAGCGTGCATCACCGTTTGCGACACCGGTACGGGGTTATGCTTCGTCCCGCATTCAGAGCACTCTTCACGCATTAGTCGTCGGACAGGATTTCCGAAAGCGCCAGGGAAGGCGACGCGACATTTTCTCTATTTCCCGCTGCCACCACCCGTTCGCGATTCTCCCGGCACAGGCTTGCTCGCGCTGCGCTTCTGGTAGAATCGCCCGCAATTTGTCCAGCATGCATATACAGTGACTATTGCGAGCCCTACATCCCAACCCTTCGCCGCCGGCGCAAAGGCCTCGTCATTCCCTGCTCTATCAGGGAGGAGGAGTCTGGTGGTTTCCCTCTCCCTCTGGGAGAGAGGCCAGGGGTGAGGGCCCCATCCCCGGTACACACACGATGCTGCGCGCCCACTCCCTGGAATGTATCCGCGACGACCGCTGCCTGTTTCGCGAACTGAGCTTCAGCCTGACACCCGGACAGGTCGTTTCGGTCGAAGGGCGTAACGGCAGCGGCAAAACGTCACTGTTGCGCATTCTGTGCGGTATCCGCCTGCCGGATGCGGGTGCCGTCTACTGGCACGACACGGAAATCGGCCGCCTCGGCCCCGGCTATTTTCTGCACGTCGCTTACATCGGCCATGCGGACGGGATCAAGCTCGACCTGACGCCGCGCGAGAACCTGCTGTTTGCGGCCGCGCTGGGCAGTCGCCGGGATAATGCCGACGTCGATGCCGTGCTGGATCGCGTCGGTCTGTATGCGCTGGAAGAGGTGCCGACACGGGTGCTGTCCGCCGGGCAGAAACGGCGTCTCGCGCTGGCCCGGCTGCTGGCCACTTCGGCGGCACTGTGGGTGCTGGACGAACCGCTTTCGTCGCTGGATCGCGCCGGTATCGACCTGTTCGAAGCGTTGTTGCGCGAACATCTGGCGGATGGCGGACTGGCAGTGATGACCACCCACCATCGCCTCGGGCTCGACGGTGCTGCTGTGCAGCGCATGGAGCTGTCCGCGCCATGAGTCAGTTGTCCACTTCGCGCGCCTGCGCCGCCCTGTTGCAGCGGGATCTGCTGCTGGCGTTTCGGCGGCGAGCCGAAATCGCCAACCCGCTGCTCTTCTATATCCTGGTCTGCGCATTGTTCGCGATCGGTGCCGGTGCGGATGTGCAATTGCTGCGCGAGATCGGCCCGGGCGTGGTCTGGGTGGCGGCATTGCTGGCTACGCTCCTGTCACTGGACGCGATATTCCGTTCGGATTTCGACGATGGCACGCTGGAGCAACTGCTGCTGAGCGCCCATCCGGTGTGGTTGCTGGTGCTGATGAAGACGCTGGGGCACTGGCTCGTCAGCGGCTTGCCGTTGCTGATCGTCGCGCCGTTGCTGGCCCAGTTCATGCAGCTGCCCAGCGGTGGTTTGGGGGTGTTGCTGTTGACGTTACTGCTCGGCACGCCGACCCTGAGCCTGATAGGTGCCATAGGCGTGGCACTGACCGTTGGTTTGCGTCGCGGTGGTATCATACTGTCTTTGCTGGTTTTGCCGCTTTACGTGCCCGTTTTGATTTTCGCCACCGACGCTGTCCATACTGCCCTGGGAGGAATTCCGGTGACCGCGCAACTGCTGTTTCTGAGCGCAATGCTGACGTTTGCAGCGGCGCTGGCGCCAATCGCAACCGCGGCGGCGTTGCGCGTGAGTCTGAGCTGATGTGGACCTGGTTTCACCGGCTGGGTTCGCCACCGTATTTCTACCGTCTGGCCGGGTGGCTGGTCCCCTGGCTGGCGGTGTTATGTGCCGGGTTGATGGTCGCCGGTCTGTATGGCGGTCTGGTGCTGGCGCCGCCGGATTACCAGCAGGGCGAAAGTTACCGGATAATTTTCATCCATGTGCCTAGCGCCTGGATGTCGTTATTCGTGTACATGGTCATGGCGGTGAGCGGGGCCATCGGTTTCATATGGCGCATGAAACTGGCGGAAGTCATCGCTACCAGCAGCGCGCCGATCGGTGCCTCGTTTACGTTTCTTGCGCTGATCACGGGCTCGCTCTGGGGTAAGCCGATGTGGGGGACTTACTGGGTTTGGGACGCGCGGCTTACGTCCGAACTGCTGCTGTTGTTTCTGTATCTTGGCGTGATCGCGCTGTACGGCGCGATCGAGGACAAACGCGTGGCGGCGCGCGCTGCGGCTATCGTGGCCATGGTGGGTGTGGTTAACATACCGATAATTCATTACTCGGTAGAATGGTGGAATACGCTGCATCAGCCGGCCACCATTACCAAGCTGGACGAACCGTCAATCGATGCGAGCATGCTGATACCGCTGCTGATCATGGCTCTGGCATTCAATGTCTTCTATGGCGTCGCCCTGCTGTTGCGTGCCCGCTGTGAGTTGCTGCAGCGCGAGCGCAACAGCAGCTGGGTTCGCGAACTCGTCGGCCGTCAGCCCATATAACCGACTTGTATCATTGACACTTTCTATACGATTTCTTCATATCGGACACAGATCATGGACGCCTTCTACGAATTCCTTAACATGGGAGGTTATGCATTTTACGTATGGACCTCGTATGCGACCGCCGCAGTGGTACTGATCGCCAACCTCATCGCGCCCATGCGGTTGCGTCGCAAACTGTTACTCGATCTGAATCGCAAGGCACGCCGGGAATTGAGAAATGACGCCCAAGCGTAAACAACGTCTGACGATCATCGCGGTTATCGTAGTGGGCGTCGGAGCGGCAACCATCCTCGCGCTCAACGCGTTCAACGAGAACCTGATGTTCTTTTTCGCGCCCAGCGAGGTGGCGGCGGGCGAAGCGCCGCGCGAGCATGCGTTCCGCCTCGGTGGTCTGGTGGTGCCCGGCAGCGTGCGTCGCGACGCGGGCTCCATCGACGTGCAGTTCG
>JAOTYY010000095.1 GCA_029861595.1 Gammaproteobacteria bacterium | reverse complement strand
GCCGGCCCGGGCGGGGTGCAATAGAACTCGTTCGCGCAGGTATGTTGCTGCGCAAATTGCGCGGGCATCGTGCTTGGTGTTCGCATCCGGTGAACTCGACTACAGGAAACATCATGGCTACAGCATCCGCACGCCACATTCTGGTGCCGACCGAGGATCAATGTAACGACATCAAGCAGCAAATCGCCGACGGCGCGGATTTCGCTGATATGGCGAAAACGCACTCGCAATGTCCTTCCGGCAGTCAGGGCGGCGCGTTAGGGGAGTTCAGACCCGGACAGATGGTTTCCGAGTTCGATCAGGTCGTATTCAACGAAGCCGTCGGCGTGGTACATGGTCCGGTGAAGACGCAATTCGGTTTCCACCTGGTGGAGATCACCGAGCGCAGCGACTGAGACCGCAAAGGCGGCTTGCCTGCCAGCTACACCGCATGGCTTACGACCAGGTGCTTGCCGAACGCGTGCGGTCGGTACTGTGCGGGCGCCGCGACATTGCAGAGAAGAAGATGTTCGGCGGGTTGGCATTCATGTTGTCCGGCAACATGTGCTGTGGGGTCGCCGATAGCGATCTGGTGGTACGCGTGGGGCCCGATGCGTATGCGGCATCGCTGGCGGAGAAACACGCGCGCGAGATGGACTTCACCGGTAGGCCGATGCGGGGATTCGTCTACGTGGCTCGGCAGGGCATCGCCGATGAACGCGAACTGCAAGCCTGGGTAACCCGCGGTGTCGCGTTTGCCGCGTCTCTGCCGGGTAAGTGAGTCAGACAGCCCGCATGTTTTACCAAAGATTTGCTGCTCAGGGAAATGTGGCTATGTGCAACGCGAGATTTTTTCTGACTAAATTGCCGGGAGCAATTTGAACAGCGGTAGCTGGCCCCGCAGGGGCGGAGGACGGGGATGTTCGGAGCGGAGTAATAGTGAATAAGTGCAAAGTGTCTCCTTATGTAATGCCGAATTTCATATCTAACGCGTTGAAATGACTTGCCAATCCACATGTCGCATGACCGCCTTTCCCCAAGGGGACGCAAGCAGGGTGAAACATGCGGGCTAACCGCTGGAGTTATTCATGCAGGCTAATTTGATCTTGGTGCGGCACGGCCAGAGCACGTGGAACAAGCAGAATCTGTTTACCGGCTGGATCGACGTGGATCTCTCCGAGCAGGGCGTGAGCGAGGCACGCCAGGCAGGGCGCGATCTCGCCGCGGCAGGTATCGAAATCGATATCGCTTTCACGTCGGTGTTGAAACGCGCAATCCGCACGTTGTGGATCACGCTCGACGAGATGGACCAGATGTGGGTGCCGGTACGGCGTGACTGGCGGCTGAACGAGCGCCATTACGGTGCGCTGCAGGGGCTGAACAAAGCGCAGACCGCGGCCAAGTACGGTGACGAGCAGGTGCTGATCTGGCGGCGCAGCTACGCAGTCTTACCGCCCGAACTGGATGCCGCCGAGCACACCCATCCCTGCCACGACAGGCGTTACGCGCATGTGGAACGGGCTCGTTTGCCGGGCTGCGAATCGCTGGCGACGACCTTGACACGGGTGCTGGAATACTGGGAACTCGAGATCGCGCCGTCGATAACGAGCGGCAAGACAGTGTTGATCGCCGCGCACGGCAACAGCCTGCGGGCGCTGTTGAAGCACCTCCAGGGAATTTCTGAAGAGGAAATCACCCAGCTCAATATCCCCACGGGCATTCCTCTCCTGATGCAGCTGGATGCAGCCCTGAACGTGGTGGCGCATGAATATCTGGCCGATCCGGCGACGGTAGAGGCCGCGGCCCGCGCTGTCGCCAACCAGGGAAAAGCTGAGTAACGGCCGCCTTTCGCGCGAGGGTACGCAAGCAGCGTGCAACCCGCAGGCTACATACCCGCGGCGACTTCTACCCAGTTGCGGCCCTGCGCTTTGGCGTGAAACAACGCGTTCTGCGCGGTCTGCAGCAGATACTCCCAACCGTTGTCGAAGTCGTCGGAGGTGGTTGCTACCCCCACACTGAGTGTCACGCGGTCCGCGACCTTGGACGAATTGCACTGCAGTTCGAGGTTCCACACGCACTGGCGCAGACGCTCCGCCTGGGTAGCAACGTCATCGTTGTCGGTGTCGGCCAGCAGCACCGCAAACGAGGCACCGGCAAAGCGGGCCACCTGGTCGCCGGCGCGTTTGAAACTGCCGTCGATCGCGGTGGCTACCTTGCACAGGCACTGGTCACCAGCTTCCTGTCCGTAGGCGTAGTTGTACGCGGTGAAGCAATCGATGTCGGCCAGCAACAGGGACAGCGGCTGTGCGCTGCGCGCGCTGCGGCGGAATTCGGTTTCGATGCGCTGGTAGAAGGTCTGGCTGTTCATCAAGCCGGTCAGCGGATCGAGTTGTTGCATGTCCTGCAGTTGGTCGCGGTGTTTCTGATTCCTGTCGTTCGCAGACGACAGCAGGGCACGCAGCTGTTGCAGTTCCATGGCAGTACGCAAGGCGCTGCGCAAGCCGACATTGGTCGGGTCGCTCAATGGGCACACGAAGGTCACCTGGTGCTTGATCAAGGCCCGGGCGTCGGGTTGCGAAAGCGTATCCGCCAGCACTATGACCGATGGAACGGCGGCCAGTTGGGCCTGCATCCGACCCAACAGTTCGCCGGCACTCATGCCGGACAGGTTTTCATCGGTAATCACGCAGTCCACCGTGTCGTTGCGGACAAGTTCCAGCACCGCGTCGCCACTGTCGGCTTCCTGGGTAACGGGTGCGTTGTCAAACGCCGTTCGCGCCAGCGCGGTCAGCAAAATGCGGCGCTGTGCGTCGACGCTGCAGATCACGATGCGCGCGGGGGCGCCGCCGAGTTCCGGATCCGAGGGAATTGCGGGCATTCTTTGTGTAGTCATGAGGTTGCCTCCGCGGGGCGAAGTTGGGGTACCGCCATCGGCAGGGGCGCACGGTATATCTTCACACCGCTGGGAATTTGGACGTCAACAGCGATGGGCAGGTGGTCGGAGTAGCGCCACTGTGGCGCGTAGGAGCGCTCGACGCTGACGCTGGGAGTTACCAGGACGTGGTCGATGCGCCGTTTCGGCCGCCAGCTGGGAAATGTATGGAGGTCCTTGGTGGGATGGTGCAGGTCAGTGCGGTCCAGTAGCCGGCTGATCTCGGTACTGGTCGGTTCGCAGTTGAAGTCGCCCATCAGGATGCAGTGGGAGAAGCCGTTTACCAGCTCGGCAAGGTATTCGATCTGCTGCAGCCGGTTGCGTTTGCCGAGCGACAGATGCGCGATCACTACCGCCAGTTGTTCATCGCCGTCGCCGATGGTGGCGAGCAGCGCACCTCGGCCGCCGGAGCCTGGCAAACGGTGTGCTGAGCAGTCGCGCGTGTCCACCCGGCACAGCATGGCGTTGCAGTGTTTGGTAAGCAGACCGACGCGCCGGTTGGTCTGTTGATGCCAGCGGGGGAACTGACCCTGCTGCGCCAGGTAGCGAGTCTGGTTCACGAAGCCCGTGCGCAGGCTGCCCCCGTCGAGTTCCTGCAGCGCCACTATGTCGAAATCACGCACCCGGTCAGCGATCTGATCCATGTTGGTCCAGCGTTCCGGGTGCGGCAACACGTGTTTCCAGCTGCCGGTGATGTAGTCGCGGTAGTTACTGGTGCGGATACCTACCTGCACGTTGTAACTGAGAACCCGCAACTTCCTGACGGACTCCGTAAACAGCGTCCTGGGCGCGGCTTGTATGTCTGTTTCTGGCATCGGGATCCGTTGGTTACAGTGGCGGAATCGCGGCTCGCAACCGCGCGGGTTCGTCACTGATGCAAGAATCGTGCGCTCCGCTGCCGGACGCCGCGGGTGTGGCTGCCGACACGCCGCGAGTGGATCGCCAAAAGCCCGGCGGTAAACAGCCGGGTCACCTAAAAGCAGCTATAGGCGGCTGAATTGTTGGCGAAAAAATCCTCCGGGCCCGCACGAGGCCCGGAGGCAAGAGGGCCGCTCAGGCCTCGGGGAGCGTGAGTGCCAGGAACTGCGTCGAAGAATCACGTTGAATCAATACGGCGATGGGCTTGTCCGATGGCGAATCTTGGACCAGTTTGGACAATTGTCGTGTCGATTTGACGGCGGTGTGATCGAAGGACAGGATGATGTCGCCACTGCGGATGCCGGCGCGCGCCGCCGCGCCACGGGGATTCACCTCCCGCACCAGCACGCCTTCCTCGGCGTCCGTCTCTCCGGCTACCAAGCCCAGCCGTCCCTGAGGGGTTTTCTTCTGCACCGCACTGGCCAGCTGCCGGTCATCTTTCAGCGAGCCGACCTGAACCTCGATTTCGCGCGGCTTGCCATCGCGCAGAATTTTTACATTGGCATCGGTACCCGCCGGAGTGGCGGCCACCACTGGCGGCAGATCGTGGGAGCGCGTTATCTGCTTGCCGCGGAAACTCAGGATCACGTCGCCGCTGCGTAGACCAGCTTCTGCGGCGGGGCCGTCGGGCATGACACTGGCAATCAGTGCACCATTTGCATTCTCCATGCCGAATGATTCGGCCAGCGTCTGATCGAGATCCTGGATCGAAACACCCAGCCAGCCGCGGCTGACAAAGCCCTGTTCACGCAGTTGATCGCTGACGGACATCGCCATGTTGATCGGGATCGAAAACGACAATCCCATGTAGCCGCCGGTACGGCTGTAGATTTGCGAGTTGATGCCGATCACGCGGCCTTCCTCGTCGAACAGCGGTCCGCCTGAATTCCCGGGGTTCACCGCGACGTCGGTCTGGATGAAAGGTACATAGTTTTCATCCGGAAGGCTGCGAGACAGCGCACTGATGATGCCTTGCGTGGCAGTGTGCTCGAAACCGAACGGGTTGCCGATCGCCAGTGCCCACTGGCCGACTTTCAGATCATCGGAGTCGCCGAGTTCGACCGTAGGCAGGTTCTGAGCATCGATCTTCAGCAGTGCGACGTCGCTGCGCGGGTCGTCGCCGATCAACTCCGCCTCAAACTCGCGGCGGTCGCTCATGATGACCTGTATCTCACCGGCGCCGCGCACGACGTGCGCATTGGTGAGCACGTAGCCGTCCTCGGAAATGATGAAACCCGAACCCTGGCCGAATTTTCGCTGGCCGCGTGGCGGCTGGCCGCGGCGCGGGTCCTCGAAAAAGCGTCGAAAGAGCTCGGGCATCTGCTCCGGTGTCGGTTCGGATTGCTGACCCGCCAGGTCGCCGACCGCCCGTATGTTCACTACGGCGGGGCTGACGCGTTCCACCAGTGGGGCGAAATCGGGCATGGCGCGCGCCATGACGGAACCACTGGCGGTGATCAGTATAATAAGCGCGCATGCCAGCCATCTGGTGGCCAGAGGATTTCGCGCGACGTGCGGCCCGGAAGCCGATGCCGGTACAAGACTGTAGAGCATTGGTGGATCTCCATTAAAAAA
Source organism: Gammaproteobacteria bacterium (assembly GCA_029861595.1). Classification (GTDB taxonomy): domain Bacteria; phylum Pseudomonadota; class Gammaproteobacteria; order JAHELT01; family JAHELT01; genus JAHELT01. The sequence continues at coordinate 9,297 of JAOTYY010000095.1, read as the reverse complement.
CAGACGCGGCCAGTGTGCCTGCGACGTGTTTACCGGAAGCTGACTGGCGGGTTACTAAATGCTCATGACGATCGGGGGAACACCTTCGTATGATTCCAATCCAACTTGAGCCAAGTTGTAGTTACTGGCGCAACCGGGTTTACGGTTGCTGACTGACGCAGGATACACTGCATGCGCATACTAGTAATCGAGGACGATCTGGACGCCGCCGCATTCCTCGTCAAGGGTCTGAACGAAAGCGGTCACATCGTGGATCATGCTGCCGACGGGCATGACGGCTTGCACCTGGCCGAGAACAATCGCTACGATGTGATGGTCGTCGATCGCATGCTGCCAGGTATCGACGGCCTGTCGATCGTGCGCAAACTACGCGACAGCGAAGTCGATACCCCCGCCCTGATACTAAGCGCGCTGGGTGAAGTCGACGATCGCGTGGAAGGGCTGGCGGCGGGCGGCGACGACTATCTGCCCAAACCGTATGCGCTGGCCGAACTGATGGCACGGCTGGAAGCGTTGGCGCGGCGGGCGCGGCCTGAACAGGCAGCCACGCAATTGCAGGTGGGCGATCTGCAAATGGATCGCCTGAAACGCAAAGTCACCCGTGCTGGCCAGGACATATTGCTGCAGCCTCGCGAATTCCGATTGCTCGAATACCTCATGCGCCATGCCGGTCAAGTCGTCACGCGCACCATGTTGCTGGAAAACGTCTGGGATTTTCATTTCGACCCGCAGACCAATGTCGTGGATGTGCATATCAGCCGGTTGCGCAGCAAGATCGATAAAGAGTTTGCGCACCCGTTGCTGCATACGGTCCGCGGCTCCGGGTACCGTCTCGACGAACACGGCTGACTTTCCGCCACCAGCACCGCATGCCACGACTGCTACGTACCACGGCATTCCGACTGTCGCTGCTCTACGCTGCAGTATTCAGCCTCATCGCAAGCGCCGCGCTCGGATTCGTTTTCTGGTCTACTATCAGCCATATCGACGAACAGATAGACGCGCGCTTGCGCCTGGAGACCGACGTACTGATGCAGTTGTTTCGCTCGCGGGAGCTGCCGGGACTGCTGGAAACCATTCAGACACGTAACCGCGCCGACAACGCCGGTACCTTCGTTTATCTGTTGTCGGGGCCGGACCGTGATCTGCTTGCCGGACCGCTGACCAGCTGGCCTACTGACCTGGATGCTTCGCGTACCTACGCGACGTTTACCCGTGAACAGTTGTTCGAAGTGCAACCGCGCTCGAAAGGGCATGACGAACTGATCCGGGTGCTGGTCACGCAACTGCCCGGCGGCTATCGCATGCTGGTGGGGCACAGCGTGGAAGATGCGAAACGTCTGCAGTCGCACACCCTGACCATCGTGGCGGTAGCGATCGCCGGCATCGTCGGCTTTGCGCTGCTGGGCGGTGCGCTGATGGGTTGGGATGTGCTGCGGCGCATCGATGCAGTGAACCGCGCCGCCGGCGAAATCGTGCACGGCGATCTGACCCGGCGACTGCCGATCAGTCGGCGCAACGACGAGTTCGATGCGCTGGCATTGCGCCTGAATATAATGCTGGAGCGCATAGAGAAGCTGTTGGTGGGCATGCGCCAGGTTACCGATCATGTCGCCCACGATCTGCGTAAGCCACTGAATCGTCTGCGCAGCCGGCTCGAGGTCACGCTGCTGGAGGCGCGTAACGAAGACGAATACCGGGAAGTGATGGAAGATGCCATAGCGGACGCCGACGATTTGATCGGTACCTTCAATGCGCTGTTGAGCATCGCGCAGATGGAGGCGGACGTCGATCGCGACGGCCGCACCCAGTTCAGCGCGAGTGCGTTATGTGAAGACCTGGCTGAATTGTACGCGGCCGCTGCGGAAGACAAACACATTACGTTTCGCAGCGATATTCAAAGCGCGATCACGCTCAACGGCGTGCGCGGTCTGGTCGCCCAGGCATTCAGCAATCTGCTGGACAATGCGTTGAAATATGCGCCAACCGACGGCACGATAGAGTTCGCATTGAGACAAGATAACGATGGCGCGGTAGTGGCAACCGTTGCCGACAACGGGCCGGGCATCGCCGCTGAGGATCGCGAACGCGTGCTGGAGCGTTTCGTGCGCCTGGAAGCTGCTCGCAGCACGCCCGGAAACGGGCTCGGGCTGAGCCTGGTGAAGGCGGTCACCGGCCTGCACGGTGCGCAACTGGTGCTACGTGACAATCATCCTGGTTTGTATGTGGAAGTGCGCTTTCCCAACAACCTGCCGCGCTTGACGGTGTCTCCGGCGTAAACGACATTGCGCTGATAGCCCGGAAACATCTGCCATTCTCCGTGCCCCTGGCGACTATCCCGGTTCGCATTGCATCTCTCGCCTATAATGCCGGCAGGTATGCGGAGCGGTTCAATGCAGGTGATGGCGATAATACCCGCGCGCTGGGCGTCGTCCCGATTTCCGGGCAAAGCGCTGGCGCAGATTGCCGGACTTCCCATGATCGTCCGCGTCTGGCAGCGCACGCGCCGCGCGCGACGGGTGGACAGTGTGCTGGTTGCGACCGACGATGAGCGTATCGCCGAGGTCTGCTACGAGTACGGTATAGATGTCGCCATGACCTCTCCTGAACACGCGACCGGTACGGACCGGCTGGCTGAAGTAGCGCGTACACATGCCGCGGACGTGTATGTGAACGTGCAAGGAGACGAACCCGTAATCGATCCACAGACTATCGATACCGTTGTCGATTGCCTGCTGAGCGCCCGCGAGTCCGGCGTTGAGGTGGCGACCGCTTACCTGCGTGGCGCGAGCGAGGAGCAGAAGCGAAGTCCGTCCACCGTGCATCTGTTGTGCGGTCAGGACCAGTGCGTCATGGCGTTTTCCCGGCTTGCCATTCCTTACTGCATGAAAGCTGACTATGTGCACACCGTGCACGTCGGTCTCTACGCCTATACACGCGATGCCCTGATGTGGTTCGCAGGTACAGCTCCCGGGCCGGTTGAACTGGCCGAGAGCATCGAACCATTACGATTTCTCGAACACGGCAGGCGTATCGTCTGCGTCCAGGTGAGCGGCGAGTCGATCGGCGTCGACGAACCGCAGGACGTGCAGCGGGTCGAGGCGATTCTGGCACGTGACGCTCCGCAATAGCGAAACTTCCCGAAGCAGGTGGCTCTGACGTCAGCGTAATAGCGGATTCTCTCCCGCAACACGCTGATAGCTACGCGTGGGCTTGGATCAGCGTCGGCAATACGCCGGCACTCGCGATCGAACGCCGGCGTTCGATACGAAACCGTTTACCATTTGCGCTTTTTATTGTTCGACCAGTGCCCGGATTCGGCGGATTCTTCCGTGCCGTTGACACCGTCTTCGGCGAGGATGGCGCGCACCTGTGCGCGCTTTTTACGCAGGAACACGACACCGATGAGATAACCGAACGCGGCGCCGCCTACGTGCGCCGCAAAGTTTATGGTCGAGGCGTCCTGCTGCGAAAACAAGTGGTACACATCGACACCGACGAAACCACCGAACAATGTCCAGGCGGGAACGGAAAAGCGTTTGAAGAACACTGCCAGCCACGCAAAGCAGCGGATCTTCGTGGTCGGCAGAAAAAACGTGAACAATCCCATCACACCGTACACCACACCCGATAGCCCGATGGTCGGAAGCGCGTCGTTTACCGCAAACATGGCCACCGAATAGACGCTGTGGCTGAGGATGGCCAGCGCCACCAGCACCAGGGCGTAGACCAGGCCGCCCAGCAGCATTTCCAGGGTGGCCGCGAACGCAAACAGAAAAACCAGGTTGCCCAGCACGTGTGCCCAGCTGCTGTGAGCCATCGCGGCGGTCAACATTCTCAACACGTTCCAGCTGTCGGGGTAGTACCAGAGCGACTGCGTGAGATAGGGCGGCACGGTTATCGCAAAGCGGCGATAATTTTCGCTGAACACACGGTTCAGGTAGGCGGCGCTTGCTTCGGCGTCAAAACCAGCGAGTGTCCTGGCGTTGGTGATCTTCTTTTCCACGAACGCTTCGCGATTCCTGGCGGTATGCATGCCGAACAGGATCTCGATGCAGCGTCGCGGGGATGCGCTGCCAAAAACGGCACTGGCAGCCAGGCGGAACGAGCGAGGTTGCTTGTCTTCGCAGAACGCACGCGTCGCCCGCTCCATATTGAACTGGTTGCTCAGCTGCAGAATAAAAATACTCAGGCACGAAACCACCAGCAGCAGGGTGAGCAGCGGCCAGCGGTGCAGTTTGATGTCAGCGCGGTAGGGGAAGAAAAACACCTGTCAGTGTTCCGGGCGGTGGTCTAGAAGTCACAGATCGTGCGCGCTGTCATTCTCCAAGCATAGCGGAGAAGAGTGTCTTGGTGTTGTAACGCATGAGTTCGACATAAGTGCCGGCCGGTCCCTGCGGCGTCGACAGCGCATCTGAATACAGCCTGGCGGTTGGATCGTGCCCGGTCTCGCGGCCGATTTGCTGCAGCAGGCGCGGATCGGCGACGTTTTCCAGAAACATCGGCGTGCGGTGCTGCTTCGCCCAGGTGATCAGTTCGGCGATATGCCCTGCCGATGCTTCTGTAGCCGTGCTCGCGCCTTGCGCCGCCAGGAACTCGACGCCGTATTCCCGAGCAAGGTAGCCAAATGCATCGTGCGAGGTGATGACCTTGCGCTGGGCGGGCGGAACACTGGCAAAGCGCTTGCGAATCTCCGCGTCCAGTTCGACCAGTTCGGCGACGTAGTTAAGCGCCCGTGCGCGATAATCCTTGCAACCTGTCGCGTCAATCGTGCACAGCGCATCGGCGATATTACTGACATAGACCATTGCATTGGGCACGGCGTGCCAGGCGTGGGGGTCGTTCGTGGTTGGCCCGGAAGTATTCGCACTGGTGCTTACCATGGTAGAGACACCCCTACTGAGCTTGACGACAGGTGCGTGACTGCCGCTGGCGGTCAGCAACCGTTGCAACCAGCCTTCGAAGCCCAGGCCGTTGACAAAAATAAGTCGCGCTGCAGCGACTGAGCGCACCTGCGCGGGTGTGGCTCGAAAAGCGTGTGCATCTGCATCTGCCCCTACCAGCGTCACAACCTCGATCCGATCGCCGCCGACGATATGCAGCCAGTCGGCAATAATGCTGAAAGATGCCACGACCGGTACAGGGTTACCGGTATCGGCACGGGCCGGCATGTTGACCTGTCCCGCGAGCACGATACAAAGTGCGGTGAAAAGGTGTCGAGTTTTGACCGGACGGCACATGGCGTCGGTTTATAACATACGCGCCGAGGCGGAATGCAAGAACAAGAAATTCTCAGACACCGGCCGGCGGAGCGTGCCCGAAATCAGGTGCGGCGTGCGAAGCCGGCCGGCGGCGGGCGGATGATGCGTTAGCGGGCTGAATCATGCTGCGCGATTTATCCGTTACCGGCGTCACCGTCGGCTTCGTCGCCGTGCTGGTGGGATATACGGGTTCGGCCGTTAGCGTTATTCAGGCAGCTGCCGCAGCGGGCGCTACGCCTACGGGAACGCGCTGATAAGGCACCGCGACCGGCACCTTCCACAACAAACTGAAAACGGCGGGCTTGTCCCTACTGCCGAAGCAGCGGAAGCGCGCGGCACGAGGCTGGAAGGCTCAGCGGCCGCCAAGAATGCCGATTCCGCGCGCTAGGTTACGACCTCGCGCCGGCCAGAGACGCGGAGCTTTGCCGTAAAGGCTATGCGTGTGACGCTTGACAGTATCCGGCGAGATAAAGAGCCGGTCACCGATGTCCCGCTTGTTTAAGCTCCAATGCGCGTATCCCGATGGTGTAGCGTTCCGATCCTTTGAGATTGTCTACGCAGCTTCGGGCTGCTTCACTCGAAAGAGTACAGAATAAAGCATGGGTACCACCCCGAGTGTCAATACCGTGCCGAAGGCCAGCCCGGTAGCGATGATCAGCGCCAGCGAGTAGAACACCGGGTCGCGGCTGATGATCAACGGCATCACACCAAGGATGGTCGTGATGGTGGTCATGCAAATTGGACGAAAGCGTGACACTGTCGCTTCCACCACCGCCGTGTAGGCGTCGCGGCCGGCATTGCGCTCACTGTCAATCTTGTCGATCAGCACAATGCCGTTATTGATGATGATCCCTGCGAGGCTCAACAGGCCGAGAATCCCGAAGAAGTCGAACGGCGCCCCGAACCCGAACAGCCCGACGAAGGCTCCGACGAAGGCGAGCGGCAGGGTAAACACGATGATTAAGGGCCGCCGGAAAGAGTTGAACTGCCAGATGAGCAGCACGACGATCAACAAACCGCAGTGCGGCAAATACTTGAACAGCTTTGGCAACGTCTCTGCCTGCTGCTCGATCTCCCCGCCGACCTCCCACCGGTAATCCTCACCGAGCCCAAGCGTCTCAACTTCGGGTGTGACCGCTTCGAGCAGTTGGGGCGCTTTCAGCACTTCGTGTTTGAATTCCACTGTGAGCGCGCGCTCCTGGTTCCGGCGTGAAATACGACTGAACTCCCACTCCCCACGAATGTTCGCGATCTGCACCAAGGGCACGTCCGTGCCCTTGGTGGGCGCGTAGACGCGAATATTGTAGAAGTCGCTGCCTACGGCGCGCTCTTCCTCGACCGATTGCAGGACCACCGGGATAGCCCGATCGCCCTCGCGGTACTCGGTGGCTTTAATGCCGTCGATGTGTGCCTGCAGGGAGTCCGCAACATTCTGGGAAGTGATGCCCGCCCGGCGCGCCCGTGCCTGGTCGATGAGCACCGCCGCCTTAATCACTGTGTTCTCCCAATTGTTGCGGATGTCGATGGTGCCAGGCATAGCCCGCACGCGATCCGTGAGTTGCCGACCCTTGTCGTAGAGATCCCGCGCATCGGGTCCGAAGAGACGGATCTCGAGGAACCCGGGTTCCGGCCCGGTCGTCCACATCTGTTTGACCCGACCTTCGACCTCGGGGAGCGACTCAGCGATGTACCGCCGCACGCGCTCGGCGACCTCGGGCACTTGCTCGCCCGACCCGGTGTTGACAATGATGAATGCCCGGTGCCGATCAGGGTCGAACGGCGCAAGCACCAGCACGAAGCGGGGTCCGCCTGTACCCACGTAGGCGATGGTTCCGGTGATCTCGGGATTCGCGTTCTCATCGGATAGCCAGCCCGTCAAACGCCGTACCACTTCTTTGGTGGTCTCGATGTTGTACCCGGCCGGTAAGTCCACGTAGACGAGGAACTGGTTGCGGTCGCTGTGGCCAAACATCTCGCGTACGAGCTTCGAGCCTACGTAACCACCGCCGACGAGTACCAGCAGGGTTGCGACGAGCACAATGTACCGCAGCTTTAGAATTCCTTTGAGCAGCGCCCGGTAAGCTACGTAGATTCGGCCGGAGTAGGCAGATTCGTCGCCCGCTTGCAAGCCTGCCTCCGCTTGCGGGCGTTCCTTCATGAACCAGAAGCACATGAAGGGCGTCATGTACATGGACAGGAACCAGGAGGTCAGCAGCAGTATGGTGACAACCACGGGTAACGAGTAGGCGTACTCCCCGGTCTGCCCAGTGAGCAGAAGGATAGGTATGAACGCAAGGATGGTGGTGAGCGAGGAGGTGAGCAAAGGAACCGAGAGTGTCCCCGCCGTGTTGAGGCACGCCGAGCGTCGTTCTTCACCGCTGTCGAGCCGGTTACGGATATCCTCTGCGGTCACGATGCCATTGTCGACCAGCATGCCCAGCGCGATGATCGCGGAGGCGATGGATATGCGCTCCAGCTCGATCCCGACCAGGCCCATGATGATCAGCCCCACTAGCATTGTCATCGGTACGAAGGAGCCGACGATCAGGCCCGTGCGCAGGCCGAGGAAAGCCACTACCACGATAAGAACGATGATCAACGTCTGATAGACGTTGAAAAGCGCGCCATCGACCGCCGTCTGGACGAGATCCGGTTGAAAAGTGGCAAATTCGAGCACGTAACCAATGGGGAGCCGCGACTCCAGGTCGCGCACCTTCGCGGTAAGACGGTCACCGAAGTCGACTGCGTTGACACCGGGGGTGATGGAGACGCTGATGACGATCGCCTGCTCGCCGTTGAAGTAAGCGAGGTCTTCCGCCGGTTCAGCGAAGCCACGCCGGATGCGTAGCAGATCCTTAAGAACCACCGACTGCTCGGTCCCGGGAACCGCGATCAGCACGGTCTCGATGTCCTCGACGGAACGGAAGTTTCCGCTCGGTTCGATGATGACGTCCTGGCCCGCAATATCGTAGCGACCGCCGGGCAGCACCACATTCTGGTTGATAAGGGTCTGGATGATGTCCTGGATGCTCACCCCAAGCTGGGCAAGCTTGGCGGAGGAGAATTCCAGGAACACACGCTCCTCGTGCACCCCCCAGAGTTCGACTTTGCGTAATCCCTCGAGCTCGTAGAGCCGGTCGCGGACGTCGCGAGCAACCTCGCGCATCTCCCCCATCGTGAACCCCTCGCTCCAGAGCGCGATGGTAGCGACGGCCACCAGACCGAACTCGTCGTTCACGAAAGGACCGATGGTTCCCGCCGGCAACTTAGGCGCAAGATCCAACATCCGGTTACGGACCTTCTGCCAGATCGAGTCCACGTCGCTGTACTCGTCCGCGGTATCTGCGTGGACCACCGCCACGCCTGTCTTGGAGTCCGACCAGATGTCCTCGATCTCGGGCATCGCTCGCAACTCCGCCTCGATCTGCCGGGTAATGAGCTGCTCGATGTCTTCGGGTTTCATGCCGGGGAACTGTGCGCTCACCACGACTTCGCGAATTACGATCGGGGGATCCTCCTGGCGGGGGAACGTCAGGAACTGCGCCATCCCGGCGACGATCACCAAGACGATGAAGACCAGGGTGATGCGAGAGGCATCGAGGCCGAAGCGGGTAATGCTGTTCATGGCTTCACGGTCGCACCGTCATTGGCCGGCATGGGACGGGTTCAACAGCTTGACCTGCTGATTGTCCCGCAGGAAAGGCACACCCGCCACGACGACGATGTCGCCGGATGCAATGCCGTTGGTGATGATGGCCTGGTTGCCTACGATGACCTCACCCTGCACTGCCGTCTTTCGCACGGTTGACGTCGCGGAGTCGAACACGAAGACGTGTCCGTCGTCTTTCTTAATGCCGGGCACGAGCGCCTGCACGGGCACGATGTATCCGGCCTCCCCCTGTCCTTCGAGCGAGAAGAGCAGAGTGAGCTCCGTGGTCATGCCCGGTCGCACGTACTCGTCTGCATCGTCGATTCTGGCCTTGACCGGAAAGGCGTTCGCGCTTGTGGCGGCAGAACCCACCTCAGAGACAACCGC
>JAOTYY010000311.1 GCA_029861595.1 Gammaproteobacteria bacterium | reverse complement strand
GAAGTAACGTTGCAATCTTACATCTTCTACGTCGATGATTTCGAACCCGCGGCGGCGTCGATTGCCGTGAACGCGCCGATCGCAGAGGCGTTGGACTGCAATCTCATAATGATACCGTTTCCGAATGCACTGGTAACCGGGAATCGCTACCGCCTCCGCTTCAATGTGAGCGGCGCAGGCACGGTCGCCGATCCGGTTTTGTTGGTAGGGTCGGTCGACGAGCTCGATGCCAACGGTGCCTGGGTGCTGTTCGCTACCGGTCAAACGACCCACGATCCCAACACGCCAGTGGATCCGGCGTTGTTCTGTACATCTGATCCGCCGCCGGCGATGCCACCCGCACCGATCGATCAGCCCGGTGCGATGGGATTCTCCAAGTGGCTGGAACCGACCGAGATCCTGGACAATTATTACTGGATAGGTTCGACGACGGCCCCGTAGAGCCATCGCCGCGAGCAACCGGCTATGATCAGCTTCCAACCTGCGCCTCTGATGATGAGCTGCTGCAGTCGATTGCGTGCATGCGCCGGTGCATACCGCTGTCCCGCTCATGCCGGACGGGCTGCCCGGTTTCTTGAGCCGGGCAGCATTTCCGCGTGACAAAAACGGTAGTTTCAGCCGATGCGTAGCAGAGGGTTCAAGTTGGCGTTGATCGCTGCAGTGTTGTCGCTGACAACATTGTCGGCCAATGCAAACATTACCACCCTGGTGGTACGCAACGAGTCGGTTGGCGCCGAGAACAACGTACCGATATCTTTCGCGCAGGTTTTCGGTGTTGGTGATGTGCCGGGCGGTACGGTTTTGGGGGGAACACTGAGCGATGGTGCGATCGTGCCGTTACAAGTCGACGCTAAAGCAACTCATCCCGATGGATCGATACGACATGCGGTAATTTCCGCCATCGTGCCTTCACTGCCCGCCTTCGGTGCGCAGCAGCTCACGGTGGGACCGGGCGGTACCGCGCCATCGGGCGGCAACATAACAATCGCCGATGTCATGGCCACCAGCTTTGACGCTACCGTCTCGGCCGACGTTGACGGCAACAACTATTCGGCGTCGGCGCGTGATCTGCTGGGCAGCGGACCCGCCACCCAGTGGTTGTCCGGGCCGATGGCGGCGGAGTGGCTGGTTGGTGCGCCGTTGCGGTTGAACGGCAACGGCACGGAGCATCCGCATCTCACCGCCTATTTTCAGATACGCGTCTACCAGGGACTGCAGCGCATCAGGGTCTCGGTGGTGCTGGAAAACAACTGGTCGTTGGTTGCCGCGCCACGCAACTTTACTTACGATGCCACCGTCACGCTCGATGGCAGCGGGGTGGTTGTTTCTCAGAATAATGTTACCCACTATCGCCAGGCTCGTTGGCGTCGTGCTTTCTGGTGGGGGCCGGCGTCGCCGGTACACATTGAACATGAGCGTAGTTACCTGGAAACGACGCTTGCGGTGCCCACGTACGATCCGCGCCTGAACGTACCGGAGAACGCGCTGGCACAAATGGACAACGAGTGGTCCGGATCAGCGACTGCACTCATGGGTGCGGGTTTTATCGATCCGTATATGCCGGGCGGTGGTGGGCGGCGGGACATTGCGCCACTGCCACGCTGGACCGCACGTTATCTGATGACCCAGGATGCGCGCGCTAAACGGGCGACGCTGGGTAACAGCGAGCAGGCAGGGAGTTTCGGTATCCATTACCGCGACCGCGACACGGGGTTGCCCATATCGCTGGATACCTACCCGAACCTTACGATTCTTGGCGAAACACCCTTCTTCCCGAATTGCGGCGGCAGCTGCAATACGCCCTATGATCCCGATGTGTCACATCAGCCTTCCCTGGCGTACGTCCCCTATCTGGTCACCGGTGACTACTTCCATCTCGAGGAGCTGCAGTTCTGGGCTAACTGGAATGCCTTCTACTGGGGGAACCACGGCGGCAGTCTCGGCCTGCTTGTCGGGGACCAGGTGCGTGCGCAAGCCTGGGGGCTGCGGACTATCGCACACGCGGCTTTCATCACGCCCGACAACCACCCGCTGAAGAATTATTTCATTGAGAAACTGAACAACAACCTGGACTGGTATGACGATAACTATTCGAACAGTCCGCCGACCCCGCTGGGTTACGTGCTCAACGATCCCGATTTGGGCATTGACGATGCGTTCGCGACATGGATGGACGATTTTCTGACCTGGAGCATCGGCCACATCGTCAATCTGGGTTTCAGCAACGCAATTCCATTCTTCACCTACAAGGCGCGGTTTCCGGTCGGTCGCCTGGTCGATCCTGACTATTGTTGGACGCTGGCCTCGACCTACTGGACGCGGGCTCGTGACACTGATGGTCAACCGTATCAGACCTGGGGTGACTATCGGGTTGCGGTCATTCAAACCTGGAATAACGACACGCTTGGACCATCATTCGGCTGGGATCCACCCAGTTCCACGCCAGGGATGTCGAACGGGCAGATTCCGGCATTGACAAACGCGGCCTGCGATAGCCAGGCGATGGCAGATATACTGGGTTTGCAGCGCGGCGAAATGATTGGTTACGCATGGGACCACCAGGGGTATCCGGCCAACCTGCAGCCGGCGGTGGCGATGGTCGCGGAACTTGCTTCTGTAAACGGTGAAGCCGCGTGGAGTGTTTTCGACGCACGCAGCGTGGTCCCGGATTTCGGCAACTACGACTACAATGCCGATCCGCAGTGGGCGGTGGTGCCCGCTAATATCATTGGGCCGAGAATCTTGCTGTCCGCCGATCCGTTTCAAGTCAGCGCAAACGGGCACTCTACACTCACGTGGAGCACCCTGGATGCAGATAGCTGCTCGGCGAGCGGTGGCTGGTCTGGTAGCAAGGCCGTGGCGGGCAGTGAAACTGTTGGGCCGATTGCCGGCGACACGACTTACACGCTTTCCTGCGTTAACGATGAGGGCGAAAACAGGCGCTCCGTCACTATCACCATCAGCGATGGATCGGGTGGGGGCAGCGGCGGCCTCCATATAAGCTGGACCGGTTGTTTCGGGATATTGTTGCTAGTCCTGATGAAAAGCAGGTATTTCGGACGACGTTGTTGATTAGATCCGGTTACCATCGTACTGAAACAATTGCGCATCGCCAGCCCCAGGGGACCTGGCGCTTTGGACCTGTGTCCTCGTGCCGACGGCATGACGTTTGCACGTAATGCACAGTCAACAACAAGGCTTTTTGTATCGGCGCGTCAATGCAAATAGTGATACCGCGGCAACAACACACAACCAGCAATGAGCGGTGCTCACGTTCAAATAGAAAGCAACAGCACATGACCACGCAGCTCGATACCGATATCGCCAACCCCGAGAAGGAATACAGCCTGTATTTCCTCGAGCCCGGCATGGCTTCTGCTGTCGCGGCCGATATTGCGGCGCTGCACGCGGAAATGCTGCCGCACAGTCCGGTGGTGTTGCTAGGTATGCCGTTCATGCAGCGTTTCTACTACGCCGTGCTCCCACGCGAAAATCTGATTTGCGGCGCGGTCGCATACTATCGCGATACGCCGGTGGGATTTATCGTCGCGACCCATGATCCTGCATCGTTCATGAGCAAGGCGTTGCACAGACATTGGGGGAAGCTCGCGCTGCTTGTTGCTCGTTCGTTGATTACGCAACCGGGGAGTATTTCGGGGTTGTGGGAAGCGTTGCAGATCATGCGCCACCTGCCGAAGCCGAAAAACCTGAGCAATGTCGGTGAACTGCTGTCATTCGGCGTCTTGCCTGAATACGCCAAACGCAAGTTTGTGAAGCACACCGGTCTACATATTTCGATGGATCTGCAAAACGCCGTAGAGCAACAACTGCGACTGCTGGGCACGCGCAGACTGCGATCCCTGGTCGATCAAGACAATACCGTTGCCCGCTTATTCTACACAGGCTTGGGTTGGCACCAGGAAAGCGGACTTGTCCCAGGCTGGAAACAGCCCGTCGTCCAATATTACAAACTGCTGGACGCGCCGGAAGCCTGATTCGGTGTCTG
>JAOTYY010000094.1 GCA_029861595.1 Gammaproteobacteria bacterium | reverse complement strand
CGGTCAATTGGCCGAATCACCCGCGACCCGCTCGCGGGCTTCGATAGCCAGTTGCTTTGCCTCACTCGCGTGCATGCGCGCTTTATCGTACTCGCCCCGGCGCAATTCACTTTCCGCAGCCTCGAGCAAATCCCCGGCCCGTTCAACGGCTTCCTGCGAAATGGACGGCGCGGTCGCGTCAATGACCTCTCGCGCCGCCTGCAGAGCCTGGCGGGCATCGCTCATTTCCTGGATGGGCGCCGACGCGCAACCCCAGATCAGAATTGTCCCCAGAAGATATACAACGGACTTCCGCATGGAGGTAGCTTACAGTATGCTCTCGCCCGCTTCTTTGCCGCAGCAAGCTACCATCCGGAAACCGGAACCGTCAAGCTGCTCGAAATCGCTTGCATCGCAGACCTTTTGCACACCACGGGAAGATTTTTGCATGCTAAAAAATGTTACGATTTTTCACAATCCACGTTGCTCGAAATCGCGCCAGACACTGCAGCTGCTGCAGGATCGCGGCATTCGACCGACGATCATCGAGTATCTCCGTGACCCGCCCTCTGTTGGCGAACTCGCAGACCTGTTGAATCAGCTTGACCTCTCGCCGCGCGAGGTGATGCGCCGCAAAGAAGCCACCTATAAGGACCTGGGGCTGGACGCCACCGACCTGGACGATGCGCAACTCATCGAAGCAATACATCGCCACCCGATACTGCTCGAGCGCCCGATCGTGATCAGCGACGGCAAGGCGGCAATCGGTCGACCACCTGAAAACGTGCTGGCGATACTGCCTAACGCATCGTGAGCGAAATTCTGGTTCTTTACTACTCGGAGACCGGCGCGCTGACGGAAATGGCGCGCCACGTGGCACGCGGCGTTGAACGCGTGCCCGGCATGCAGGCGCGGCTGCGTACCGTACCCCGGGTGTCCGCCACCAGCGAGAAACTGGAGGATGAGATTCCGGCCGAGGGCCCGCCCTACGCCAGTGAAGCGGATCTGCACGAATGCACTGGCCTGGCGCTCGGCAGCCCCACCCATTTCGGCAACATGGCGGCGGCACTCAAGTACTTCTGGGACCGATCCAGCAGCGTGTGGTTCGGCGGGCAACTGGCTGGCAAACCCGCTGGCGTGTTTACCTCGGCGGCGAGCCCGCACGGCGGCCAGGAAGCGACTCTTCTCAGCATGATCATCCCGTTGTTGCACCACGGCATGCTGATAGTCGGGCTGCCGTTCAGCGAGTCCGCTCTGATGCAAACGGATGGTGGCGGCGCGCCCTACGGCGCCGGTCATCTGTCCAGCCCCTCCGGGACAAGACCTGTCACCGAACAGGAACAGCTGCTGTGTGCAGCGCTCGGCGAGCGCATAGCAGACATCGCGGCGCGCCTCGAAACCTAGGGCCAGCGTCGCTTGGCGATGGTACGGGTGCTGCGCGGCGTTGCGCTGTCGGGTTTTTTCAGCCTGTTCATACTGATTGTATTGCGCTACTGCTGGCTGGCGCGGCCACAGCAGCTGTCCCCCTGGCTGCCATTGGCGGTCATGCTGATACCGCTGATGCTGCCACTGCACGGCTTACTGGCCGGACACCGCAACACCTATAAATGGAGCGGCTTCATCGCGCTGGCGTACGTCGCCTACGCCGTGGACAGCCTGTTTATCGATGGGTGGTCGAGAATTCTCGGCGTTGCGGAAGCGCTTGCCAGCTTGAGTTGGTTTTTCTGTACCGCGCTCTACGTTCGCCAGACACGCGAGGAACCGGGAGGCCCGCAGTCTAGCTAGTTATCAGCCTCACGGCCATCCAGCGCACCACGTGCCAGCAGCCTGCGGATGAACGGCACCGTCAAGGCACGCTGCTCGGCAAGCGACGCCTCGTCGAGCTGCGCCAGAAACCTGAAAAGTTCGCTGGTCAGACGCGGGCCGCGGGTGCGAATGTAAGCAACGCTCGCGTCGGCCAGTGTCAACCCCAGCGCGTCGGCGCGATGACGCAGTGCACGCTCGAGGGGCTCGTCCCGCAGCAACCGCAGCTGCACCACCGGCCCCCAGCCAAACCGGGAAGCAAGATCCGGCATCACCGTGTGTTCGTGCACTGGATTGCACTGCGCGGCCAGCAACAGTCTGGCACCGGATTCGCGCAGCCGGTTCAACAGATCGAACAACGCGGTCTCCCAGTGCGCCTCCGACAGAACCACGTCCAGCTCATCGATGCACACACTGTGCAGCGTTTCCAAGCCCGGCAGCACTGCGTCTGGATCCCGGTCACACAACTCGCGCAACGGCAGATAAGCTACACGACGCCCGGCATTCGCGAGGATCTGGCAGTAAGCATGCATCAAGTGAGTCTTGCCGCTGCCGCTGGCGCCATGCAATAGCAATTGCGGCTCGCCCTGCGGTGTCGCCATGCTCTGCAGCAACTGCACCGCCAGCTCATTACTTTCAACATAGAAACTCGCGAATGTGGCGCCAGTGTCGAGCGTCAATCCGAGATGAAGTTGACCGCTCTCAGCGATGAGCGAATGCATGCGGCGCTGGCTTCAAGGCAGATAAGCGTACTGCAACACCCGGTGTGGATTGTCGCCGCCCGCCACATCACGTACTGCAATCAAGGTGTCGCCCAGCGCGATGGTACGCTGCAGAT
Organism: Gammaproteobacteria bacterium; assembly: GCA_029861595.1. GTDB lineage: Bacteria > Pseudomonadota > Gammaproteobacteria > JAHELT01 > JAHELT01 > JAHELT01. The sequence continues at coordinate 12,264 of JAOTYY010000094.1, read as the reverse complement.
CTTCGGGATCGCCGCGCAACTGCAGAGCCACTGTCAGGCGACCCTCGTTGACGCGCTCCACCATTACCTCCTTTACCAGCGACAGGCCGCGCAGATAGATAAGCACCTGCGAATAGTCAGCGATTGCATCGACCTCGTGAATGGTGAGCAGCGTACGCCCGGACCCGGCACCGTAGTAGCCGACTGCCAGTTCGCGGGACAACACACTGGCCACGCCTTCCACCCCGGACAACAAACCCGCTGTCCTGTCGCCGCTTTGCACCCGCCAGCTGGACGTATTGCCACGCCGATGCAGCGTCCACTGTGCCTGCCATTCGCCGCCGAGGGTACGCGTGAGATTGCCTGCCAGAATCGAGTCGACCCCATAGCGTCGCGAGGCATCCCATACCGGTTGCACAAAATTCCCCCGCACGTCAGAGAACCGCACCGAGGTGCGGTCAGCCACATCCATGACGGGAAACAGCAGCGGCACGCCGCGCTGCTGCGCTACCGAAAGCAACTCGCGATGCACGTCGCTGTCACTGCCGGCACCCAGCAGGTAGCGCTGTCTGCCATCCTCAACCGCCAGCCAGACCAGCGTTTCAGGGCGCTCTTTCCCCCACAGGGGTATTCCCAGGCGACTCAGGTGTCGCTCCACGGTTTCCGGTGCAAACTGAATCCACAGCACGTGGGTCGGCGCGCTGGTTGCGGTGCCGGCATCTACATTCACGTCAACGCCAATGTCGAAACTCAGGCTTTCAACCTGTTCGCCCGGCCCGCTGACTGCGTCTGCCACCGGCGCTTCGATCTCCCGGTACTGGTACTGCTGCACGAGCCTCTCTGCGCGGCGGAACAATGTCTGCACCTCAGGACGGGACGGCACCGAACGATCACCGGTGACTTTAACCAGCACATCCCACAACGCCGCAGCGAAGGCCTTGCGGCGCTCGTCATCGGTCTGTCCGAAAACGTCCACGTCCGCCTCGAACAGGTGCTGCAGGGTAACTGCGTGCAGTGGGCCGGCAAGTGCAGACAGCAACAGCACGCCGCCCGCAACGGCGGTCAGTTTTTTGAAATCGAGCATGGGCAACACAGGTGAGGCTCGCGATGCGTGTAAAATACCAACTTTGTAGCCAGGTCTGAAGTGACGGTAGCGTATGGTTTCGGAAAAGCCGCTTCCAGCGACGACTTATCGCGAGGCGGGCGTCGACATCGACGCCGGAAATGCACTGGTGGAACAGATCAAGCCAGCGGTCAGAAGCACGCATACTCCCGAGGTTCTGGGCGATCTTGGCGGTTTCGGCGGGCTCTGCAAGCTGCCGGATCACTATCGCCAACCGGTGCTGGTCGCGGGCACCGATGGTGTGGGTACCAAACTGCTGTTGGCGCAGCGCTTTGACCGGCACGCAACCATCGGTATCGATCTCGTGGCCATGTGCGTTAACGATGTGATCGTGCAGGGGGCCGCACCGTTGTTTTTTCTCGACTACTACGCCACTGGCCGACTGGATCCCGCAGCTGCTGGGGAGGTGATCGAGGGCATCGCCGCCGGTTGCCGCGCGGCGGGCGCCGCACTGCTCGGTGGCGAAACAGCTGAAATGCCAGGCATGTACCGGCACGGTCACTACGACTTGGCGGGGTTTTGCGTGGGCGTCGTGGAACGCGACAAAATCATCACCGGCGCGAACGTGGCGGCGGGTGACCGCATTGTCGGCCTCGCCTCCAGCGGGGCACACGCCAACGGTTATTCGCTGATCCGGCACGTGCTGGAAAGCGTTGCGCACACGCTCGACACAGAGGTAGGCGGTAAACCGCTCGCCGACGCCCTCATGGAAGCGACACACATTTATGTGCAACCGTTGCTGGCGCTGTACCGGGAGGTCGATGTGCACGCCGTCGCACATATCACCGGCGGCGGCATCGTGGAGAACCTGCCGCGCGTTCTGCCCCATGACTGCACAGCGCACATCAACACCGGCAGCTGGCAACGACCGGCGCTGTTCGACTGGCTGCAGATCCACGGCAATATAGCCGATGAAGAAATGTGGCGTACCTTCAACTGCGGCGTGGGAATGGTCGTCGTGGTGGCGAAAGAAGACCTGGACCAGACACTCGCCACGTTCGCCGAACACCGGCAAGATGCCTGGGTGCTGGGCACCGTTGTCGCCAGCACCGGTGCTCCTGCGGTCGTCCTGCGCCCATGACGTCTGTGCGCCTGGCGGTGCTCATTTCCGGTAACGGCAGCAATCTGCAGGCCCTTATCGACGCCGCGGCGAACGGAACGCTGCATGGCGAAATATGTGTCGTGGTGAGCAACCGTGAGCAGGCGTTCGGGCTGCAACGCGCGCAACGTGCCAACATTCCCAACCACGTGCTAGCACATGACGAGTTCGAGAGTCGCGCTGCCTTCGATCAGGCACTGCTGAAGCTTTTGGACGGGTACTCGCCGGACCTGATCGCGCTCGCGGGATTCATGCGCGTACTGGGTGGTGAGTTCGTGGAACACTACGCGGGGCGTATTCTCAATGTACACCCGTCGCTGCTGCCCCGCTTTCCAGGTCTGGATACCCACGCGCGGGCCCTGCGCGCGGGGGCCAGGGAGCACGGCGCGAGCATTCATTTCGTTACCGAGGAACTGGATGCCGGCCCGGTAGTCATACAGGGCAGGGTCGCCGTGCGCGAGAACGACACCGAAGCACAGCTGGCTGAGCGGGTGCACGAGGTCGAGCACCGCATTTATCCGGCGGCAGTCGCGTGGTTCGCACAAGGGCGTTTGAGCTGTGAGGACCAGCGCGCCTGGTTCGACGGCCAACCGCTACACCAGCCGAAGCTTTTGTGAAGCACGAGTGACGCCATCGCCTGCGCCGCAACCAGCTGATACACTCCCGCTGCGCAACGCTGGTAAAAAATGCTCAGTCGCCGCCTGCCAATACTGCTGACAATCGCCGCAGCCGTCCTTTCCGCCGGCCGCGTGGACGCCTCACCACTGCCCGAATTCGTCGCGACCTACCGCGTAGAAAAGAGTGGCTTGTCGGCCCGTATCGTAATGACGCTGCGCCGCGACGGTTCGTTTTGGCGATTCGAGTCGCACAGCGAGCCCACCGGTTTGCTGGCGTTGTTCGATAGGGCGTACGTGAGCGAATCCAGCATGCTTGAACAGCGCGCCGCCGGACTGCGCCCGATCGCATATGAATACAACGCCGGAAAGCGTCCCAGCAAACGCGATGTCGCGAGTTTCTTTGACTGGAAAAACGGCACGCTGAAAAGCAACCGCGGCGATGAGTTACGCAGCGAGGAGTTACTGAACGGTACCTTCGACCGGTTGTCGGTATTGCTGGCAATCGTGGCCCAGCTACGCGCCGGTGCGGTGGACATGGAAATCCCCGTGGCACATAAGGGGAATATCCGTACCCGCCGTTTCGTGCACGAGGAAGATGAACTGATCAAAGTGGTGGCGGGCAGCTTCGAAACGGCGCGTGTGCGCGAGTTACGCACCGGCCACAGCTCGCGCAACACGGTCAGCTGGTTCGCGCCGGGCGAGCATTACCTGCCCGTGCGGATGGATCAATACAAAGAAGACAAGCACGTAGGGCGCGTGGAATTGATTGAAGTACGGTGGCAGACAAAGGCTGCCGAGAAAGCACCGCAGTAGGGGTAAAACCGCCCCCTGCCTACCTCGGGGAGTCGCGTCCAGCCCATAGCCCTGCCGCAGCTGCACCCGCTGCCCGCCGTCCGGCGGGGCCTGATCGATGGCCGCCTGCACGGTGCCGGTGACTCGCCATCTGCGGTGTTCAATCGCGATATCGGCACCCGGAATGCAGTCAGCGGCCAGAGCGCTCGCGCACTTGATCCGGCGCGTCGTTTGATCAAGAATTTACACCGTCGCCCGACGGCCAGGTGCCCTGGCACACAGACATCGGGGGCGCTGCCGTGAAAGTTGTCGAGTATCTGCCGATAACGTCAAAACGTTGCATATCGTGTGGACTGACGCAGCAATGACGCGTATCGGGCAATGACCTTTTGCGAAAAAAGTACGCAGGCAGCGTGCAACATGCAGGCTGGTTCACACAACCTGCACCCCGAAACACTCGCAAACATGTATCCTCGCACCCCATGAGCGTACGCTTAGCGAGTATGGTCCTGATCGGCGCGCTGTGGCTGCTTGCGGCGGGCTCTGCGGGCGCGGCCGAAGCACCGCGGTGGGCAGCTACCGAAGGTCCCTACGGCGGCACCGTACAGGCGCTGCAGACGCTTTCCGACGACAGCGTGATCGCCGGCACCTTGAACGGTGGTGTGTTTTATAGGCGCTCACTCGACGGCCACTGGCAACGCGCGGACTGGCCGCTGGCCGTCGCCGACGTACGCGGCTTCGCGGCAAGCGGAAACACCTTGTACGCCGTGTCGAATGGCGGCGGTATAGCTGCCTCGCAGGACGCGGGCGCGAGCTGGGTACCGCTCAACACCCGCAGTTTCGAGACCGAGTTCGCCACCGTCGCCAGCCGCGACAATTTCATTCTCATCGGCGCCCGGCGTGGTGTGCTGTTACGCAGTTACGACGCCGGTGTAAGCTGGCAGCGAATCCGCATTCGCCAGACCCGCACGGCAATCAGTGCGATCCTGATCACTGACGACACGGTGTGGGTCGCCACCAATGGCGGCGGCGTGTTCGTCAGCCACGACCGCGCGCTCAGTTTCCGTCCGCGGTTGGCGGGGCTGCGTAACCGCAATGCCTTGAGTCTTGCCCAAATCGGCGATGAGGTGCTGGTCGGCACACGCGCCGGCGTGTACCGCTTCGAACACGACAGCTGGCAACCGATAGGCAGATTCGCCCGGCGCCTGCCCGTAGTGAGTCTGCTGGCAACCGGAGACGACCTGTTTGCCGGCACCATCGGCGGTGGCGTATTGAGGCACAGCGCGGCCGACGGCACCTGGCAGGAACTTGCACACGCCCCGGAAGCTTCGGTCACCGCCCTCGCACAGCAGGAGGGTACCTTGCTGGCAGCCACGTTCGGCAACGGCATCACCGCGTTCGCCGACGATGGCTGGCGTATCGACAACCTCGGTCTCACAGGAACCGACGTGCGTGCGCTGGCCACCAACCGGGATCTCGTTTACGCAGCCACCGACGCTGGCATGTTCAAGAGCCCGGATTACGGTTCCAGCTGGTTTGCGCACAACGCCGGTCTCACGGATTCCAGCCTCACTGCAGTCGCCGTATCCGGCCTCGACGTGTATGCAGCCAGTAACGGCGGCAACCTGTTCAAAAGCGTCGACGAGGGCGAGCGCTGGACACCGCTGGCGCCGTTACCGGACCAGGTGACCGTGCGTTCGCTGGCGGTGGCGAACCGTTTAGTGTACGCCGCGACCGAGCGCGGCATATTCATCAGCAAGGATGCCGGCAACGATTGGGAGTTATTGCCGGGGTCGCCGGCGCGCGCAACGCAGCTGGCCACGCACGGCAACGTGCTGATTGCTACCGACGCTGACAAGGCATTGTTCGTCAGCGATAACCGGGGTGAGAGCTGGCAGCGAGTAACTTGGGACGAACGCGTACCGCCGCTGTCGTTTACCGGCGACGGCAAACGCATGTACGCTGTAACCGCTGCTGGTCTGGTACGCAGTATCGACAACGGCAGGACCTGGAAAACACTGACCGGCGCTCCCGCCAACAGTGAAGTACGCAGTCTGGCTTTCAACCACCCGTATCTGGTAGCCGGCACACGCGGTAGTGGCGTGCTCATTGCTCAGGATGGCGGGCTGAACTGGCACCGGCTTTCCCCACCAATACCCGTCAACGACGTTCTGGTCAGCGGCGATGAACACTACCTGGCAGCCAGCGACGGTGTCTATAAAAGCGTCGATGGCGGTCAGAACTGGGCACCAGTGAACAGCGGGCTGAAAGAGCCCGCGCAAACGAACATGCTGCTGCAGGCCGGCGAACGCCTGTATGTGGCAACCGATGCCGGCCTGTTCGCAAGCGTGGACAGGGGCACGAACTGGTCACAGCACGCAGACGTAGATCAGGCGGTCCACACCTTCGCGCTGGTCGGGGGGGATATCATGGTCGCCGAGCCCCGGCGTGGCGCGCGGCGCAGCGGCGGCGATCAACCAAGCGGCTGGATAGCCGCGCAAGGTCTCGAACAAGCGTATCTGCTGGCCTTGCAGTCAGGCAAGCCGATGCTGGCCGCAACGACGGACGGTGTATTTCAGAGTATCGATGGCGGCCGCCGCTGGGACCCGGTAGCGCCACAGACCCTGGCTGGCGCTGCCCACGGCATCGCCCGCAATGACACCCATACTTACGTGCTTGTGGAAGGTGCACTGTATATCGGTGACAACAACCTGAGCGGGTGGTCGACCACCACAATCGACAGCAGTTCCGGCTTCGTACACAGCGTTGCCACCCGTGCAAACGATGTGTTTGTCGCCACCGATGGTGGTTTGTTCCAGTCGCAGGACAATGGCCGGACCTGGATTGCGCTACAGCAACCCGGCAACGAACCCATCCACGCCCTGCGTTTCAGCAACGAGTATATTCTCGCAGCCGGCGGGGACGGAGTATGGAGTGCGTCACTAGCCTACGGCGGACAACGCAGTAGCAGCGGCGGCAGCAGCACGTCGGCGATCGCCTGGTGGACAATCCTGGTGCTCAGCTGGTGGATAGCGCGCAGACGAAGCGGCGGTGCTCGATAACCGGAAAATTCCGCCGGGTGCGCAACAACCGGGCGCGATCCACTTCCGCCACTGTAACACCGGTGCCGCTCTGTACACTGGCCATCTGCCCGCCCCAGGGATCGATGATCATGCTGTGCCCCCAAGTTTCGCGGCCATTGAGGTGATATCCGCCCTGCGCCGCCGCGACCATGAAACAGAGGTTTTCTATGGCGCGCGCTCGCAGTAACGGCTCCCAGTGAGCCTGGCCGGTGATGCGGGTAAAGGTGCTGGGTACTACCGCGATCTCCATGCCCTGCGACACCATATGGCGAAACAATTCCGGAAACCGCAGATCGTAGCCGACTGCCACACCGATGCGACCCAACGGTGTATCCACGACCAGGGGGTCGGCGCCCGCCTCGATGACAGCTGATTCGTTGTAACTCTCGCCGGCATCTTCGATGTGCACATCGAATAAGTGAATCTTGGCGTAACTGCCTACGCACGAGCCGGAAGTGTCGTACACCAGGCACGTTTCACGCACATGCTGCGAGTCCTGCGCGGCCAGCGGCAAGGTTCCGCCCACCAGCCACAGGTCGCGCCGCGCCGCAGTGCTGGCGAGAAACTCCTGAATCGGGCCGGTACCGGGCAGCTCTCTGGCCCGCAACTGATCGTCGTCGTGCATGCCCATCAGGGCAAAATTCTCTGGCAGCACAACCAGGCTAGCGCCTTGTTCCACAGCCTGCGTAATCAGGCGGTCGGCTTCTAGCAGATTGGCCTGCACGTTCGGACCAGAGGCCATCTGAATCGCGGCAACCCTGTTCACTACTGTGCGCCGCGCTTGTTCAACAGCAATCGAATGCTGTCCTGCACACCACTGCCTACCACGGTATCGACGCGCTTCGAGGGTACGCCCAGTGCGACCAGCCAATCCTGCAGTTCCTGCGCCCACAGCACACCTTCTTCACCCCCCGGGTACCGGATTTCTATCGTAGCATCGGGATTCTCATCAAAATCGCGCAGCAATTCCTGCAGTGCTGGCAGCGCCAGCAACGCATCGCCGCTGCGGGGTCGCGCCCAGACCTCGGCATGAATGCTGTACTCGGACGCCTGCACCGCACCCACGAGCAACGCAGTGCAAATGACGACCAGCTGCGAGCTGTTCTTCATAGTCTATCGGTCTCCTGTCAGGCTTTCCCGAGTCGGCGTGACCACCTTTGTGAACACGGGATCGTCCCAGGGGCCGGTCAAAGTGTATTGCAACTCTCCGAGCTTTCCGAGGTCTACGCCCAGGCCTTTGAGCAGCGCACCCACCAGCAATAGCGTAATGCCGCTGCCCGGCACAACCAATTCACCCGCCAGCGGCAGGCTTGCCGACAAATTCGGCGTCACCACCACTTCCTGCTCGTACACCTGCTCGGCAAGATCGCTGCGGCCAGTGATGTCCACGCGGCCGACCGTGCCGCGCATCTGCATTTCGCGAGTAAAGGCGACACCGTCCGACAACTCCAGTGTGCCGTGAATGCGATCGAAATCGAATCCTTCTATCAGAACGTCTTCGAAATCCAGCGCGAGCCGCCGTGGCAGAGCCTGTAGGCTGAACAAGCCGACAATGCGGCCTAATCCGGGATCGGCACCTATCAGACTGCCGCTGGTGATGCGCATTCGTAACGTGCCCTGCAGATTTTCCAGAACCGGGCGGTACAGTGGGCCCGGCCAGCTCAGATCAGCCGAAATGTAGCCGTCGCCGTCGCGCATCGTCTGCGCATAACCAAGCCGCTCCAACCCTTTCCCCCAATCCTTGCTTTCCATGCGAAACTCTACGCGGCTGTGCAGCAGGCCATTGTCGGTCTCGCGCCAGTCTCCGGTGCCCCAGAGACGCAGCGCGCCGTTATCGAAGCTCAGCTCGTCAAACACCAGATTCCTGTCGCGCGGTGTAGCGACAAAACGTACATTGTCCAAACGCGTATTCCGCCAGTGCAACTCATCGATCACGATACGCAGCGGGGGCAGTTCGTGCGGACGTAGTGGCACTGGCGCTACGCGATCCTGCGAATCTTCGGCGTCGTCAAACAACACCAGGTCTAGTTTCTGCAGGTTGACCCGCGCAGGTTGTCGCGACTGCCGCTCGACTGGCCAGTCGAGCGATCCGCTCAGCGACGGGTTTTCTACGCCGACCGCCCAACTCGTCGGGTTGCGGTAAACCGTTACCGTAAGCGGCCCGGCCGAACGTTCGTTGAACAGCGCCCGCTGGGCGCGCAAATTGAAACGCTGCAATGCGTTCAGTACGAACGCTTCGCCGGAAGCGGACTGTGCGAATGCCCACCAGCCGTCCAGATCCACCTCGGCAGCCTCGATATTCACATGCAGCCCCTGCTGCTGCCCGAGTACCGCGTGCTGTTCACCGGATTTTACGACGCCGCGTTTGATAACCAGACCGCCGCTGCCGTCGCGGGACAACCCCAGATCGGCGCTCAACAATTTTGCGTAGCGAGATACTACCCGCACCCGGTTGCCGCTCTGCTGAAAAAGCAGCCGCAGATCGAAATCTTCCGCGCCCTCCCGCGGTTTTCGCAACGGCGCCGGCAGGTTAACGGCGATGCCGCGCAGCGACGAGCGGGCACGCACGGCAACTTCCCCGCCCTGGCGCGCGGGCAGATCCACCTGTAACTGCCATTGCGCACGCCCGTCCAGCGACGCCGACAATTCGGGCAGAATGTTGCCGAGTAACTCGCCCGCGGAAAATTCGCCGTCGGCGTAGATACGGGTGCCTGCACCTCTCTCTCGAGGACGCGCGCGCAGTTTCACGAGGCGCTTGTACAGACGACCCTGCATATCCTCAATGGAGAAACTGTTCCGGGTGAACGCCACGTCACCACGCAGCCGGTCGAGATCCAACTGCCACGCATCGGCGACCAGGCTGGCGTTCGCCAGCGCTACCGTGCCGGATACCTCGAAAGCCGCCAGATCGCGAATGGGCAGGGTCAGATCGACCGACACGACGCTGTCGCCCGAGCCTCGGGCATCGTCAAACAAGGCGCCCAGATAACGACGCAATGGACTCATGCGGATGAAACTCAGGTTCTGCGCTACGTCCCCCGTGATGCTGCCGCGCACTTCCATTACACCGGTTTGCAGATCGACGAAACGCGCCGAGCCCCGCTGCAGTTCAGTACCGTGAATATGTCCCGAATGCGCGTTGACTTCGAGTCCGGCTTGCGCAAAACGCACGTGAGCCGCGACCCTCTCAATGGCTGGCCAGTCCGGCTGGTATTTCAACGCCGCATCGCGAACCTCGAAGTCAACCTGAAATACACCATCGCCCTCGCGAAACGGGAAACGCCGTGCCGGTCCGTAAAACAACGCACTGCCACTGGCCACGCGCCCTTCCACGATGCTTGCGTCGAGCCAGTCGGTCAATTTACGGGGCATTAAGCCAACCGGCACATAGCGTGACGCGAAGCGCCCGTCGCCCTCACGAAAATCCACCTGCAGATCGAGAAACAAAGGCTTGTCCGCCTGCCAATGTACGTCCAGCCGGCCGACCGACCGGAGGTGCGAATTTGCAACTTCCAGGCGTGGCGCCCAGAGCCGCAGACCATCGGTAAAATCGAAACCAAAATCGCCGGCCAGTTGCTGCACCTGTATGGGATCACGAAACATTTGCGGATAGTCGAGCGTGAAAGATTCGCTCAGCACTTTCATTCGTCCACCGCTCGCGGTGAACTGCAACGCGCCGCTCATACCGGAAAAACCCGGCAGCTTTCCGTCGGGTTTGGACCGCAGTTGCTCGAACCGCATACGTAACGCCCTGGAGCCGCTTGCGACCAGCGGCAACCGGAAATCCAGATCGTGGATTTCGCCACGTACCTGCATCGCGGTTATCCGCCGTACCACGTCAGATTCGAAACCCACCGCCTGCGCCAGCGGCAACCAGCCCGCAATATCGGCTAGATTCACATATCCCCAGCGACCGCGCAGGCCGCCTGCCTGATTGCCTTCGCGGTACTCGAATCGACCGCCGGTCTGCGGCCGCAGCACACCGTTTTCCTCCCGCAGGCGGAAGCGGTCGATCTGCGCCGTCCAGCCGTCGGCGGTACGCCGCCAGTTCCAGTCGCCTGACACCTCAGCGGCCCGCCAGCGTTGCACACCAGCGTCTGCGCGGTGCGTCAATACGGTCAGATCGCGTATTTCGGCGCGTGCGTGGGCGCTGTGCAGCGACGCCTCCGCCCAGTCCATCCACAGTTCGCCGTCTACCGCACCCGACGCCAACTGCAGCGGCAGATCGGGCACAAACGCTGTCCAATTGTGCAGCTGCACACCGCTCAAGGCCGCGTACAGCCTGCCCACCCAGGCTCGCGGGTCTGCCGGATCGCCGACGAAATCGAGATCCACGGATAAGCGCTCGCCGAGCGCATAAGGCAAGGGTACTTCGGCGTGCAGCGAATGATGCGTGCCAACATGCTGCAAATGCACGCTGATATCGTCCAGCAGGTGGGTGATGTTGCGCCGACGATCGTGTACACGAAGCGTTACATCCGACAGCGTGATACGCCGAGGCGCCGCCAGCACCGTCAACACGTCACCAGGCAATCCGCCGGAGCTTTTCGCTCCCGGGCGCCACAGCTCCACACCCTGCGTGACGATGCTGCCGTCATGGCGAACGTCCAGTTGCAGCGCGAGGCCCACTAGGTCGATGCCACGAACCACACCCTCGCGCTGCAGCAACAGATTCCACAGATCGGTGTCCACAAACGCCTCGCGCACACCGAGCAAGGCCGTGTCCGCGACCGGCTCTGCGATCTGAAATCCCTTGAGCGTCAGTTGCAGACCGAGCCCTCGCCAGCGCAGATCGAGACTGTCGACCGAAACGCTGTGCTGCAGGTATTCGCTCAGCCACGCCTCGACATCACTGCGATAGTTGCCGAGACTGGGCAGCAGCAGCCGCGCCATGCCCAGCAGCAATGCCGCGCTGATCACGCACACGGCGACCAACCACCACAGCGAGATCGCGATACGTTTGAAGAACCTGTTCACGTGGCGAAGCTTACACGCAACAGCGGCAGGTTATGGTGACGAGCCATACATCAAATGACTCACACAATGACGACGTCGTACTGCTCCTGGCCGTACATGGATTCCAGTTGCAAACGGATGGGAATGCTGATGAAACCTTCTAGTTCCGCCAGACTCGTCGATTCTTCGTCCAGTAAAATATCGACCACCGGTTGCGAGGCGAACACGCGTAATTCGTGGGCATCGAACTGGCGGGCTTCACGCAGAATCTCGCGAAATATTTCGTAGCACACCGTTTCAGGCGTTTTGACCGAACCACGGCCGCCGCATACCGGACAGGATTCGCACAGCGTGTGCTCCAGACTCTCGCGTGTACGCTTGCGCGTCATTTCCACGAGACCCAGCGAGGAAACATCGCATACCTGTGATTTCGCATGGTCGCGATCCAGCGCCTTCTCCAGCGCACGCAACACCTGGCGCTTATGCTCATCCTGCAGCATGTCGATGAAATCGATAATGATGATGCCACCCAGGTTACGCAACCGCAGCTGCCGGGCGATCGACTGCGCGGCCTCCAGGTTGGTTTTGAAAATGGTTTCCTCGAGCGTCCGGTGG
>JAOTYY010000310.1 GCA_029861595.1 Gammaproteobacteria bacterium | reverse complement strand
AGCGTTCCTACCAGGCCGCATTGGATCTGGTGTTCAAGGGACGTGCCACCAGCAACGGTTACACGGAACCCGTTCTACACGAGCGCAGGCGTCAGGCCAAAGCGTCCTGAACTGTCGCTGCCCAGGGGTGGCGTATCAGTCTTTGTAGTCCGGTTCCTCCTCGTCGAGGATTTCGCGCAGTGCCGTGAAATGGTGCTGCCAGCCGTCCGGGTACTCGGCCCACTGGCGAGCCGTTTTCTCGGCAACGTCGTCGGACACGATACGTAACGGGTTGCCCGTGGAATACGCGGTGATCAGCGTTTCGCAGGCGCGTTCGAAGTAGTAGAGCAGATCGAACGCTTCGTCGACCGTGTCCGCCCACACCAGCACGCCGTGGTTGCCCATTACCAGCACAGATTTTCCGGCCAGCACCTGCGGCAGGCGCTCGGCTTCCTGGCCTATCCCCATACCGCCATAGTGGTCGTCGATCGCAATGCGATTGAAAAAGCGCATGGTGTTCTGGTCGATAGGCGGCATCTGACTGTCTTCGAGGGTGGACAGCACAGTCGCAAATTTCGGGTGCACGTGCAGAATGCAACGCGCGCCGGGAACCTGACGGTGCATGGCGCCGTGAATGCACCAGGCCGTTCGATCCGGTGGATTGGGCCGGTTCATCACGTCGCGGTCGTCGGCGTCCAGCAGCAGCAGCTCGCTGGCACGCATGCGGGAAAAATGCCGGCCGGCGGGGTTCATCAGAAACTGACCGCCGTCATCGGAAACGGCCAGGCTGAAATGATTGGCGATGCCTTCATGCCAGTTTAGCCTGGCCGCCCAGCGAAACGCTGCCGCCAGGCTGGCTCGTTCGGCGGCAAAAGACCGATCTCGAGTCTGCGATGGAATGCTGCTGACAGGCATGGTGCTGATCCCCGATTTTCGCGATAACGATCAGGCGCCTCAAGCGGTAGCCTGGCAGCTACAAGCTTACCGTGGGAAATGCAAACATGCAGCAGAGCGCAACGCGCAGCCTCGTTACAGGTCGCCCATGCGGCGCAGCATGTCTTTGACTTTGCGGTAGTCTGTGTCCACCCGCGCCTGCGCTTCGCCAGCTTCCTGCCAGTACACCAGCGCACCCGAATCCTTGCCGATTTTCTGTGCTTTCGCTCCCATGATGGCTTTCCTGGCGATTGCCGCGATTTTTTTCTTCACACCCGACGGCGTCCCCTTCGGCACGAACAGGCCGTTCCACAGGGTCAGGTCGATGCCTTTGACCTGCTCGCCCAGGGTCGCAGCACCGGGCAACATCTCAATACGCTTCTCGGTGATCGACGCCAGCACTTTGACCGTATCCAGGCATGGCCGGATCTCTTGCAGCGTGGTAATTATCACGTCCACGTCGCCCGACGCGAGGGTGTTGCAATCCAGCCGGTCGAAATACGCATCGCCGCCGAACTCGAACCCCAGTTCCATGCCGGCAATCACCGACGCGCGGGTCGCAACCGACTCGTAACCGAAGTGTCCCAACACGACATTGTGCCGTCTCGCGTAGCTGGCAAGCTCCGCCATGTTGGCGTAGCGTGCGTTGCTGCCTGCGGCCAGCACCAGGGGATAAGTCAGAAAAATCCCGATCGGCTCGAAAGTATCGCGCTTGATCCCGTCTATGCCCACCAGTGCACCAACGGTGGGAACGCCGCTGACCAAAGAGCCTATCGTATAACCGTCGGGCTTGGCTCGCCCGACCTGGGCCGCACCTGGATACGGCCCGTTGCCGCCGCCGGGTTTGTTGATAACGGCGGCCGCCGTACCTGTTTCCGATTGCATCTGTTCGGCGATGAGCCGCGTCAAAGCATCTTCGAGATTGCCGGGTGGCCAGGGCACGATGAACCGCACCGGTTCCTCTGGATACTCCGCCAGTGCGGGCCGCGGCGCGACGCTTGCCATCAAGGCGAGGCTCGCTGCGACAATGATGGACAGCTTACGAATGACCATCCATCCAGCGATGTGTTGCAGCACACGGCAGGCTATTATCATTGCGGTTTCCTTCTACGAGCCGTTTGTTGCAACTGGCGATGCAAAGTACATTCCAAGTGCAGCACTCTGTCAACCCGTTCGCCAGCAGATATGGCGGCGAGCAGGAAGGTAAACTGCGCCTGTCGCGCAGTGGGAGAAAGTTCTTGACTCAATGGCGAAACGCAGCGCCGCTCGCGAAGCTTCGCGATGTGGGAAAGCTCCTGGTGCGTATCGACGGAAAGCAGTTTGCGCTGTTCGACACACCGCAGGGTGTCAAAGCCTGTGACAATCGCTGTCCGCACGAAGGTTATCCCCTGACCGAAGGCAGTCTTACCGAGGACTGCGTGCTCACGTGCAACTGGCACAATTGGAAATTTGACCTGTGCACAGGCGAAAATGTCTATGGCGGCGATCGTTTGCGCGTTTATCCGCTTGAAGTGCGGGGCGACGATGTCTGGATCGACCTTGCGGAGCCGCCTTACGAGGATCGCCACGCGACGATCGTCGCCAGTCTGCATGATGCATTCAATGATCACGCCTACGACCGGCTGGCACGGGAAATTGCCCGGCTTATCAAGCTCGGCGCCGATCCCCTGGACTGTTTGCGCCTGGCTGTCGACTGGTCCTGGGACCGCATGGAATTCGGCTGGACACACGGATACGCGGGTATGGCGGACTGGCTGACGCTGTACCAGGAACGGGAGCAAGCCGAACTGCGGCTGGTATGTCTGGTGGAGAGCGTCGCGCACGCCGCATTCGATGTATTGCGCGCGCCACGCTTTCCGTTTTCAGATGCAATTACGGCGTTCGACGAGCAAACGTTTTTGCGTGCCATCGAAAACGAAGATCACGCTGGCGCGATTGCGGCGATACGCGGTGGTTTGCGCGACGGTCTGCGGTTCCTCGATTTCGAACCTGCATTAACCCGCGCGGCACTTGCGCACTACAATGATTTCGGCCATTCGCTGATCTACGTAAGCAAAGCCGGCAGCCTGATAGACAGGCTTGGCGATCCGGTGGCAGAGCCGCTGCTACTGTCGCTGGTACGTGGTTTGCTGTATGCAACTCGCGAGGACCGGATTCCTGAGTTCCGTCGCTACGCCGATGCGCTGCGCGAGTGGAGTGAGGGCGAAGACGGCACCGTATCGGCCGAACACTGGCGATATCGCGGCATCAATGCAGCGCTGGATCTGGCCGTTTCAGTCAGCGGCAATGAGCCGCTCGATATCTACCGTGCGCTGCTCGAGGCGAACGCCGTGAATTTTCTCAATTTCGACATCGCGCAGGAAGACAAGGTGCAGGTTTCCGTCTCCGGCAACGTCGGCTGGCTGGATTTCACGCACGGGATCACGTTCGCCAACGCGGTACGCAAACAATGTATGCGTTTCCCCGAGCTGTGGCCTCAGGGTCTGCTGCAGATGGCGTGTTTCAGTGGACGTAACGCGGCGTTCACCACACAAAACGACATGTTTGACAACTGGCATGTTACTGACATCGATGCCTGGATCGACGAGTTGGTCGAGCGCCTGTTCGATCACGGTCTGGGCGAGTACATCGTTTCGGTGCACTGGCTGAAAACAACATTGGCGGTGCGTGAAGAACTTGCCGAAGCAGTGCCTCAACATCTGCGTGAGGTCCTGGCGGCGGCACTGAATCGTTTTGTCAACTCGCCATTGAAACGCCGCCGCGCTAGGCGCACGGCTTATCAATCCCTTCAGTTTGTGGGCAAGGGATAGCGATCCGCTTCACGCAGCGCCGGCACGGTGCGAGCATCAGAATCGCAGTGACATGCAAGTCAATCCACCGTCCATCTTGCGCGCTTCACTGACATCCAGTTGCAGGGGCGGCAGGCCGGCCGCTGCAAGTAGTTCTGCAACACGTGAATAGCCGGCGGGCATAACCACTCGCCCATTCACCCACAGTACGTTGGCGGCGTAAGCGTCATCCGCCGCCAGTACAATTCTGCGGTAGTTTGCGAAAGCCGGATGCCCGGCAAATTGATCTGTCATCAGCAGCGCGTCGTCTGCAACCTGGCTGACG
>JAOTYY010000309.1 GCA_029861595.1 Gammaproteobacteria bacterium | reverse complement strand
TGGAAGAGCCGCTGTTTCCGCCCGAGGACTACGCCAGCCTCTGCCGGCTGCAACGCGACGTCGGCATATCGCTGGCCGCGGGCGAAAACGCCTGCACGGTTTTCGACTTTCAGAAAATGATCGCCGCCGATGCCGTGACCTACCTGCAGCCGAGCGTCACCAAAGCAGGCGGCATCACCGAATTTCGCAAAGTGCTCGCGCTCGCGCAGGCGCATGGCCGCGCAGTGGCGCCGCATACGCCCTACTATGGGCCGGGCCTGCTGGCGAGTCTGCACCTGCTCGCCACCATGGGCGACGACAGCCTGGTGGAAATCCTTTGCGTCGACGGCCTGGAGGCAACGCCTTATGGCGAAGCCACGGCAGCGCGCGACGGCGTGCTGCAGGTACCGCAGGGGCCCGGACTGGGTCTGGATCCGGATCCCGATGTGCTGAAAGACTACGCGGCCTAACCCGCATATTCCACGAAGGCTTCGCTGAAAGTGAATAGGTACAACGTGTACCCATGCAACCTTGCACAAAGGTATCCTAACAAGTTGATTTGATGCGCAAACGTACGGGATACGCAGCCGCCTTCGTGGAATATGCGGGTTGAGCCTGCTAGCGCGGCCTGGCGATCTCCGCAATTCGCTCGGCGAAATTTACCTGGCTGTTGTCTTCCGGTGCATAGCCGATGACCTTGCGTGCGTTGACGATGCTCCAGAAGTTATGGGTATTGCCACTGACGCCGTAAAACACCTGGAACGGTATACCGTTGGCGTCCGCGATGTCGGGAGCCTCGATACTTTTCACGAACAACTGCACCTGATCGCGGCGACTCAGGTAAGCGCCCAGCCCGCGATGCATCTTCTGCACGTCCCCCGGACCGAGCCCGTCCAGGTCGGCATTGTCACGCGGGCCGCCGATACGCAACTGCACGTTCTCCAGTTTGCACCCGCCCACCTGGCCACTGGCGAACACAAAACCCAGCAATTCGTACGCGGCCTTGGCCCAGCCATAGTAATTGTCCGAAAGCGGCAGCATGTCTGGCGTGACACAATCCCACTTGTCTGCCCAGATCAGCCGCTCGTAGAAATCCGCGGCATGGTTGGAGCTGGCCACCACCACGCGCCTGATATTTTCTTCGAGCGCGGTCTGGTAGACGTTGTACGCCATGCCGACATTGGTGTACTCGGCACGGAATTTGGGCTCGCTGGTATCCATGAAGGTAGTCGCATCGAGTCCCTCCGCGTTCACGAAAGCACAATGCACCACCGCATCGGCACCGGCGAAGTGCTCGCGATAACGGTCGCGGTCGGGATCGGTGAGATCGCAGACCTGCACGCCGGGCACTTCTGCACCGTCGCCAGTGGCAGTATGCACATCGAGCGCGACGATGTCGTAGCGCTCATTCAACTCGTCCCACATGCGCTGGGCGACGTAGCCGCAGGCGCCGGTTACCACAACTTTTTTCCTGGCCATGTTGATTTCCTTCGGAAATAAAAAAGCGATTCAGTCACGCGCCACGGGCTCTATGACGAGCCCGCCCGGAGCCTGTTCGGTGGGCGTCATTTCTATGGTGCTGATGTTCACGCGCCACGGCATATCCAGCGCGAACACGATCGCGTCGGCGATGTCCTGTGATTGCATGAGCTCGAAACCCCGGACCATTGATTCGCGTCGCCCCTCGTCGTCGATGGCGGTATCGAAGAACTCCGTGTGCACTCGGCCCGGGCAGATCTCGGTATTGCGAACGCCGCTGCCCTTGAGTTCCATGCGCAGGTTCTGCGACATCAGGTGAATCGCGCCTTTGCTCGCACCGTAGATCGAGGACAGCAACGGGTAAAGGCCGGCGATCGAACCGAGATGCACCATATGTCCGCGGCGACGTTCGACCATGCCCGCAACCACGGCGCGCACGACGTGCAGCGCGGCCGTCACGTTGGTGTCGATGGAGCGCTGGATATCCTCGCGGGTAGCGCTGATGATGGTGTCGAATCCGCGACCCATACCGGCGTTGTTGACCAGCACATCGGTTTCGATGCCGCCGAGCAACCGGTAGAGCTCGTCGGTGTCGCACAGATCGAGTGCGTGGGTCGTACAGCCGGTTTCGGCGGCCAGCGTCGCGAGCCGTTCCTTACGCCGGGCGATTGCGTGTACCTGTAGACCGCGCCGGGTAAGTGCCTGTACAGTCGCCGCGCCGATACCGCTCGATGCGCCGGTGACCACTGCCGTTCGATAATCTGTCAGGGGCATTGTTGTTCCTCCTGCTAAGGACAGTTCACTCGTTGAGAATTTGGGGACAGTTTACTTATTTCAGGCCCGCCCCCTACCTCCTGGTCAGAGAAACGCAGAGAAATAAGTAAACTGTCCCCAAATTTTTTTAGGAGAGTGCGCCAGTGCCAGCCGCTGCACCCGTAAACCTGCTGGGACATCGCGAGTTCCTGCGTGTGTGGTTCGTGGGTGCCGTGGCGAGCACCATCCGCTGGCTGGAGCTTCTCGCGGTCGGTGTCTACGTGTTCGATGTCACGGGCTCACCGTTCCACGTTGCGCTGTTCACGATGTTGCGTATGCTGCCGCTTGGCCTGTTCGGGGCATTCGGCGGCGTGCTCGGTGACCGCTTTCCCCGCGCCCGCGTCCTGAGGGCGGGGCTGGGCGGCATGTGTCTCGTGTCCCTGGCGCTTGGCGCCCTGGTGGCGAGCGGGCGGATCGAACTCTGGCACCTGGCGCTGGGCACGTTCCTGAACGGTGTATTCTGGGTCACCGATTTCTCGATACGTCGCCCGATGCTGGCGGAGATAGCGGGCATTCCGCGCATGGGCCGCGCGCTGGCCCTGGACACGCTCACGGCCAACGGCAGTCGCATGCTCGGGCCGCTGCTCGGCGGCGCGCTGCTGGAGCTGGTCGGGCTGGGTGGCGCGTATTTTCTCGGTGCCGCGTTATACGTGCTGGGCGTGCTCGCGATCGCCGCCGGCGAGCTCGCCGAGACGCACACCGAACGCCCGCACGAGGGCGTCTGGCACAGCCTCATCCAAGGCCTGCGTTCGCTGCGTACGCAACGTCTGACGACCGCGGTCCTGCTGGTGACCATTGTCTTCAATCTATGGGGGTTCCCGTTTCTGTCGATGGTGCCGGTCATCGGCAAGGAAAGCCTGGGACTCAGCGCCTTCCCGGTCGGCTTACTGATGAGCGCCGAAGGCGCCGGCGCACTGCTCGGTGCCAGCACGGTCGCGTTGCTGATTCGGCCACGCTTCTATCGTCCCGTCTACCTGTCAGGTGTCGTTGTGTGCATGGTTGCTGCACTGGCGTTTGCGCATTCGTCGTGGGCGACGATTGCAGGTCTTGCGTTGCTGGCCGCGGGATTCGGCATCGCCGGTTTCGCCTCGATGCAAAGCACCCTGGTACTGGTGCACACGCCGCCCGCCAACCGTGGCCGCATGATGGGCGTGCTGGCGATGTGTATCGGCACCGCACCGCTGGGACTTCTGCACCTGGGCTGGCTGGCCGGCTGGCTGGGCCCGCATACCGCGATAACGGTCATCGCGGTCGAAGGTCTGGCGGCGCTGGTGCTGGTCTGCCGGTTGTTTCCGGAGATCCTGTGGTGGCAGGAAGTTGAAACGTGAATTGTGCGCAGCAACCTCGGAACCCGTGCGGGACGAGCGCCAACTTGCACCTTCGGCCGCTGCAATGGAGCATCGACTATAATCGCAGCGGCCCGCGACAGATCATAAGAATCAACCACAACGCAAAGGAACGAACACCGTGCAGAAACGCCAACTCGGCCACAATGGTCCACAGGTAGGTGCGATCGGTCTGGGCTGCTGGAGCTTTGCGGGCTCTTATGGCAAGACCAACACGGCGGAGAGCCATAATACGCTGGCCGCGGCACTGGATCTCGGCATCGATTTTCTGGATACGGCCAACGTCTACGGCAACGGCGTTTCCGAACAAACCATCGGTTCGTTTCTGAAATCTCACCCGCATCGGTTCACGATTGCTACAAAGGGCGGAATCCGCCGCGATCCGCAAACCAAGGTGCGTTCGTTCGACAAAAGCGAGCAGCATCTGCGCGAAG
>JAOTYY010000308.1 GCA_029861595.1 Gammaproteobacteria bacterium | reverse complement strand
GGCCGTCACGATGTACGCGGCCGCAACGCGCAGCACGTTGCGGCGTTTCAGTTCATCAAGAAACGTCATGAGGACAAACCGCGATCCCGGGAAACTGCATCAATCCTAACTTATAGCAGAAGAACTGGGGCTAACCGAGTGTTGTTCTTCCCGTTCCGCCGCAAGTAGTTTTCAGGGCGCCCTCCCTGCCTGGCATGCACTGGCGGCAACCAATGTGCCGCAGATCTTGCCTGCCTTCATTTGATAACCCCTTGTTGTTATTTCTTATGATTAATGCCGGGCGTCGCCTGATTCCATCAGCATAAGACGAGTCGCGAACAAACGCCACCTGCATAGGCAGGAGTTCGGACCACCGGGCGATGGCGACACGCGGATTTTTAGAACGTGCATGCTCGCCGACGCGATAAAATTTTTCTATCCGCCGTTAGATTCCGAACATCAGCCACAGCAGCAGGTGCCCCGGCAGCTGCATCACGAGCGGCACCGCTGTCATCAGCACCAGCATGTGTTGTACCGGCGTGAGGTTTGCGCCCGCGGCGAATGGAAACCGGTATACATGATTGATGTTCTGTTTCGGTTCTGTCAGCCAGCGCGTCAGCGGCAGCACGATCCATGCGATCAACGCCGCCCACGGAAATACGCCGGGGTCGTAACCGAGTCGCCACGGGCCCCAGACGATCACCGCCAACAATGGCACGTGGAACAGCGACACCGCGCGCAGCCACAGCGGGCTCTGTTCGTCGAACATGTAGTCAGCGATGCCGGTCACACGCGGCAGGCGCAGCAGGCCGCCGAAGAAGCTCACGCTCCATAACATCTCTGCAACAAGCACCATGCATGCCATCAGGCTGACGATGAACGAACTTTCCAGCCACAGGCCCGTCACCAGCGCGAGGAGTGCGATGTCGGAGAACCAGAGGAAATTAGCCGGGCCGCGATGCCGCCAGTAAATAAGGACGATGACGAGTACCATCGCGGTCCACGCGAATTTGAGCCATAACGGCACGAGAGTGCTTACCAGCAGTTCGTCGCCCATGGGGTCCCGCCTTTATTGTCACGTCGGCCTGTACCGGCCGATCGGCTAGTCGTCTTTCTCGCTTTGAAGCGCCGCTATCCAGGCCGCGTCCAGCAAAGCCTGAGTTCGCTCCGTGGCTGTCATCCACTGGCCGCGAAGTGACGGATCCGCAGCGGCGGCCGCCATATCCTCGAACATCAGTGCAGCACCGGGTTTATCTGACGGGACGTTGATTTCCTCGGAGGCACCACCCCAGCCACCCTTGCGGTACAGGTAGTCAGCCGAGCCGTCACGGTTCTGGCCCAGGAAGTCGTCTATATTAATGACACCTTCCGTGCCCGTTACGCGGAGGTCCATGACGACCGCGCCGGAGTCGAAGCCGCAGTTCCAGGTCGACGTGGAGCCGTCAGTGAAATCAAGAATGCCCGTACCGCTGATCGCAGCCCCTGTCTCGTTGTCGCGCCGCAGGTGGGCACTGACCGTATCCAGTAAAACATCGGGCGGCAGGTATTCGACCGCGGCACGCATGTTGTACCAGCCGGCATCGCCAATGGCGCCCATAGGTTCGAGCTCGGGGTTGAAGCGAATGTTGCCGCGGTCGGCGAGATTAAACTGAAACGCCGACGCGACCGACCAGACAAAGCCCAGCCGGTCCTCCCGGTTCTGCTTGATGTCGAGGGTGCGCGGATGATGAACAAAGTGCGTGCCGTCCATGAACGCCACGCCGTTATCGCGGCATGCTTGGGTGATGCGTTTTACCGACGGCAGGCTGGCAAAGGGTTTTTCGCCGAGCACGTGTTTGCCGCCTCTCGCCGCAGCGATGCAGATTTCCTCGCGGACGCTGGTCGGCGTCGCAACGTAAATCGCGTCGACATCGTCCGAGTTAATCATTTCCTGCCAGGAGTCAAAGGCCTTCGGCACATCGTGGTCATTCGCGAACTCCTTTGCGGTTGCCATGCGGCGGCTTGATACAGCGCCAATCTCGGCAGCGTCCGCGATCCTGATCATGCCGGCCATCGAATTTGCGATACCGCCTGTGCCAACAATACCCCAGCGAATTGTTTTCACGGGCTGAGCTCCTGAAATTCGGGACTTGGTAAGCATAGTACCGCCAAACACCGCGGCTAATGTGGTGCCTCCGGCTGCCCCGAGGATCCGACGTCGGGTTCGGTTGAATGTGCTCATGACTTTTTCCTGATTATCAAAGCCTTACTCTAAAGGACCAGCTTGCCGTTCTGAGTAACAGGTACCACTTATTGGCGTGAAGAAATATCGGTTTGTTGGCGTACAGCGGTCGTTATTGGGATCGTGGCCCGGTGTCAGATTCAATGACTATTGAACAAGATCTGCCTTGATCCAGATGCCTGTGTTGCGTCTGCTTTGGGTTGCGACAGTGGTGCCTGTGGCGCTTTGAGCCCGCTCCAGTTGCTCGGTGACGCCACCGATCAGTATCCACTCACCAATCCGCCCGGTGACGGTAGTGCCGGCAGACTGGGTGTCGATGTTGTCACCACCTGCATTGCTCTGTGAGCTTTTGAACGGATTGACTTCCAGTGTGACCTTGTCGCCGCGGATACGTGGGAGCACGTAGAAGCCGCTTATCGCATCCTTGTATTCGATACTGCCGCCAAACCCTCTGCGTCCCTTTAAGGCGCCGTAAAAATAGGGGATTCGTTCGCCGGTTTCTATGTACGCTTCGATGCCGTCCTTGACACGTACCTGGTGTATCGGATTGTCTCTCAGGCTCTTTTGCGTACTGAGGCTGTTGATACCGGCGCTTCCACCGCTTGTGCTGTAGGTGATGCTGCCACCGCCATCATCATTGTTGTCTCTTCCGTTTCCGATATCGACACCCGCATCGCCCTTTTCGATTTGAACGTTAGCGCCAATACCAAGTTCGCCAAGATCCCGGTCACTGCCCTGAAAAACGGATACCTGCAGTATCTTTGCAGGGATATCCAGAACGTCGACCATATCCCTTACGCGTGCCAGGGTTTCCGGTGACGATTGCAGGAAGATCCTGAACCCCTGGCCCGATATCGCGTCATCCGCCCCCAGCATTGGTTCGACAATGGGTATGACTTCCTCTGCCGGGCGGTGCTGCAATTGTATGGTCGAAATGGAATCTGCCTGCACTGCAGATACCAGCAGCACCAGGCCAAGCAGTCTGGATAGTCGTTTCATCGGATATACAGTCTACTGCAACGAGGGTTTGCCTCGCCATGAGTCCGGGTCATTTCGGTAGAGGCGCGCACCGTGGTCTTTGAAGCGGCGGCGATACCTACCGGGATTGCAATATGGCGAGCCTGTTGTTCTGACTGCACGGCCGCCCGATGCACGCGTGGCGGCGTCAATCGTTTCCAGAGTGCGCGCGGGTCTTCTGCAAAGACAGTTTCTTCCGATGCTGGCACGACGTGCCAGCTGCCACGGGCCATTTCGTGGTCCAGCTGTCCGGCGGCCCAGCCGGCGTAGCCTATGAAGAACCGCAGGCTGGCCTGGTCCGCCGGCGTATCCTTCAGCGCATCGTCAACGGGCGCCTGGTGCACCGAATCGATGATCGCTTCCGCGCCCTTGGGCGGTGTGTCCGTGCGCAGCAGCGCGCGCAGACTGTTCATCCGCACCGGACCACCCCAGTACAGTGTGCCGCTGTAACCGGAGAATGCGTCGACATCGGCGACCACCTCCTCCGGCTCGACATCGGTGGGGCGATTGACGACGATTCCCATCGCGCCGTCTTCGTCGTAATGAAGAAGCAGAATGACCGTTTGAGCGAAGACCTCACCGTGCACCAGCTCCGTCGCCACCAGCAGCTTGCCTTTCGCGGGCTGCTGATCCGCACCGGCCGCCGCCGGCAACAACCAGACGACGAACACGAGCCATGTCACGATCTTATTCATCCCGATAGCCAGTATAGGTCTTCTTCCGGGTTTTCTGTGTCCCGCCCTGCCAAATGGCCTGACGACACGAGGGTGTCCAAATTACGAATGCCCCACCTCGACTTGCGAGTCGTCGACCCCGTTCTGTACCAACGCCCGGCT
>JAOTYY010000307.1 GCA_029861595.1 Gammaproteobacteria bacterium | reverse complement strand
GGATTTCCCGGCTTTTACCTGCCAGCCGTCGACCAGCAGGGGATCCAGATCGCGCAGTTGCTCATAGAACTCATAGGCCGATGTGCCTTCGAGTTCGACCGCCTGCCAATTGAGGTCGGCGTCGGAGTTTGCCGGTGTGAGCCAGGGCGCTTCAGCGTAATAGAGATTGGTGATCACCACCACGGTGGCGGCGTGCTCGACGAACCTGTCCGGCAGTTTTTCCAGCGACAAGCGTACATCTTCCAGGCTGATCTCTTTGCCGACGACAAAAAACGGCATAGTCGCGAAGCGCCTGTGCATGGCACGCATCAGAATCGACAGCACCGTTGCGTCGCCCATGCCGGCATCGAACACACGCAACGCGGGCGGTTGCGGTACGATGTGCCGCAGTTCCTCCGCAGCACGCTCGGCGACTTTCCACTTCTCGTTGCAGGTGTTGACGAACGCCAGATACTTCTGGCGATTGTCGTAAAACCGGAATGGACGTTTGTCTGGCGTGTCGCTCATCTGCGGGATCTTAACAGGGAATCCTCACCCCCCGCCCCTCTCTCAGAGGTAGAGGGATGGATGAACCTCACCCCTGGCCCTCTCCCGGCGGGAGAGGGGATTGGGAATACTGGAACGAAGCAGGAGTGTGATGCTGGTGCCGGCGAGAGGAATCGAACCCCCGACTTCCTCATTACGAGTGAGGCGCTCTACCGACTGAGCTACACCGGCGCAAAACGGGTCGCAAGTATAGTGCAGGCGTGCCCCGCAAGGAAGCCGACGTGCCCCCGTCAACAGCCGCCATAGCGCGGTGCGCCCTGGTCCGTGATGCCGGCACCGGCATACATGTGCGTGACGTTGGCCCAGTAGGCCGCCGTTTCGCACATTGCACAGGCCGCTGTCGTCGAGTACATGATGCAACCGTGCAAGTTGCGCGTTCCAAGCCGCCTGCAGGCATCGCGAATCGCTTCCGTCTCGGCGTGCGCTGTGGGATCGCGGTTGATCACCACACGGCTGGGCGACTGGCCCACGATGCGTCCGTCTTTTACGATCACCGCGCCGTAGCCCTGATCGCCGCTGGCGACGGCCAAGTCACGCATGCCTTCCGCGCGTGCCATGAAGGCGCGGTGGTCAACAGTGGTCGGCTGCACGATGGGCGATCGATCAGCTGCGGCGCGCACACCGCCGGCAAGCAGACCGATACCGAAAATGCTCAGCAGACTGCGTCGACGCGCAGTGTTTGGAGTAGCGTGGCCAGTCATATTTCAGCCTCCTCTTGAGGATGGTTCACCGCGTGCTCGCTACCGGTGGCAGCCGCGGTGATTGCGACGTCGGGTCCGCATCCGATCTCTGCAGCGCGTTGAGCGCGCCCCGCAGATCGGTCGTGTCGCCACTACCGCCGCCGGCGGCGAGGTACAACGGAACAATGGCAACGAAGATCCAACGAAGCCGACAAAGGAACAGATATCGTTGTTGAGCCACCTAAACCCTCCGAGGTACAGTGCTGCGTCGCGGAACGGCAGGGCGTCGGCAACAACTGAAGTCAGGGTACCGTGAAAGGATTCGCGAAGGTACTTACGGACTTCTTCCGAGGGCTCGTCAGTGCATGGATGGGTGAGTTGGTGAGAGGTCGGGGATCATGGCTATTGTTGTTTTCACGGTAAATCGGTCTGCACGCTGATCGTCGTGTCCGTGCTGAGGGCGCGCACACCGCGATAACCGCCGCGCGGCACCGCAACCAGCAGACATGGACTGGTAATCACCTGCGCTGCGGGACCGGCAGGTTTGTCGACCGAGAAAGTAATCACCCCGTCGCCCTTGTCCAGCACCATATGCTGTGACGCGAGGTGCATCTGATAACCGGCGGTGGGACGCCGCCCGAGTTCGATCAGCACCAGACCGTCGGTTTCGAAATCGACGCCCGGCAGGGGCGGGGCCTGCAGCGAGTCGCGGTGCATTTTCCGGTGCACGTCCTGCAGTTCCGCCTCGCTTTGAATCCACGTGACCCGCGCCGCCGGATCGCTGCGCCCACAATGCCTGCCCTGGTAGACCGGCGTTACCGATTTAACCGTGGAGGATGGCTTGACCGTGTCCTCGCAGCCGGCAGTAACAGCGGAAAACACCACCAGCGCGATGCTCACCCGAAGTTTATTCAGCATATCAATCGACCGGATACCGAAAGCCCTGTTGCCCGATGCGGTCCGCCAACGCCTGGTTGGTGACTACCAGTTCGTAACTCACCAGGAAATCCAGGCCACCGACATCGGCATCGCCGACGATTATACTCCCGTTGGAATTCAGATCCGGATAAGCGCCGCACGATTCGCCTGAATCGCAGATAAAGCCATCGTAATCGTTGTCCGAGCCCGACATTATGAAGTACTCGCCGGGTGATACGTTGCTGAATTGGAATGTGTATTGGCCGTTGCTCGCGGCCGCGTTCGCCACGTCGACCAGAAGCGGGTTCGTCGGGTTGCTGACATCAAACAACAACACGATCTGATGGCCCGCGTTACCGGTCACCGGTGCGTTGCTTACCTGCAGAATGACGGAAACGGTGACGTCGTTAGCGTCGGAATCGAGGACTATCTGCCCGGTGTAGATTCCCTCGGCGAGACCGCTTCGGTCCGCCAGCACCTGATACACGCCTGCGGACATGTTGCCGCCCAACGGAGCCTCCAGCGTCAGCCAGTTGCCGCCTTCGTTGGTCGATGCCGTGACCGGGGCGACCAGCGCGGCGCCGCCGAACAACTGCACGCTGAGCGTTGTCGAGCTGGTCGCCGTGCCGAAATTGATCGATGCGGGATTTGCCGCCAGCGAGGGCTGCAGCACACCGCCCGCGGCGACCACGGCCTTGGCGGCGTCGATCATGCCGTAACCGAAGCTGTTGTTGCGCACCGTCGGTCCGTCGCCCCCCAGATCTTCCGTCAGCGCACCGCTTATCAGGTGACCATCGAAAGTGTTGGGCGTAAGACCTGGATTCACGGAACGCATCAGCGCCGCCACGCCAGCTACGTGGGGGGAGGCCATGGACGTGCCGTTCTCGAATACGTAGGTAAAATCGATACTGGCACCCGAATCCGAGCCCGACGTGCTGGCCACGCCGTCGCCGTAACCGTCACCGTTGAGATCCTGCGACAGATCGCCACCCGGCGCCGCCACGTCGATCGTGGAACCGAATTGCGAATACGGCGCCAGGGATTTGCTCAAGGTAATCGCGCTGGTTGATACGACGCCGTTGTAACCGGCCGGATAGCTGATCGTGCTGGTGCCATCGTTGCCGGCCGCCGCAACGATGATCACATTGCGGTCGTCGCGCGCCGACAGATACGCGGCTTCCTCGCTTGCCGAGAAACCGCCGCCGCCGAGACTCAGGTTGATCACATCGGCGCGCGCCGCACCCTGGTCCTGACCGGCTGCACCGGGGGCGTCGTTGGCCTGGCCCGCGGCGTACGCCACCGCCTGCATGATGTCGTACGACGTGCCACCGCCTACGCCGAGCACGCGCAGCGGCATGATCATTCCTCCCCAGGTGACTCCCGCAACACTGGGGGAGTCGGCATCGTTGGTGCGCGCACCTACGGTACCCGCAACGTGCGTGCCGTGAAACGAGCTCGGCGCGCCGCCGCTGCCGTCGCCCGGGTCGTCCGGATTGGTGTCGATCCCGTCGCCGTCGTTGGAAATGGCAGTCGAGCGAATGAAATCGTAACCGTTGCCGGTCAGCTTGCCCTGCAGGTCCGGGTGGCTCGCCAACACGCCGGTGTCGATCACCGCCACCGTGACCGGATTGGTCTGTCCGGTTTCAATGTCCCAGGCCTGGGGCAGGTTGATCAGCGGGTAGTGCCATTGCAAGGGGTAGGAATTGTCGCCCGGTGCGGCCAGCGGATACCGGTAATAGTTGGGGTCCGCGGACAAGACGTCGGCACGCGAGCGCAATGCTTCAACTACCGCCAGCGTATCGCGTTTGTCCGACGATGCGACACCGGTCGCACGAGCGATTCCTGTCAACCTGTCACGTGTAATGCCCAGGTTTCGCATCACCCGCTGACGTTCGGTGCCGGCACCGAACGTCAGC
>JAOTYY010000306.1 GCA_029861595.1 Gammaproteobacteria bacterium | reverse complement strand
ATATAGAAGCAGATAAAGTCACGCAGCTGCGCGCAAGCATCGGTGTCGCCCGTGATGCACTGGTTATCACGTTCGTCGGCACGTTCGGGCGCTGGCACGGCGCAGAAGTGTTCGCTCAGGCAATTCGTCACTTGATTGAGCGATCCGCGGACTGGCTGCGTGCACGATTGGTGCAGTTCTTGTTTGTCGGCGACGGGCTGACGATGGCGGAAGTAAAACAGATACTCGACGATGACGAAGCCGCGGATTTCGTGCATTTTACGGGCCTGGTACCCCAGGCAGAGGCACCAGCGTACCTGGCGGCCTCCGATATATTTGTCTCGCCGCACGTTCCCAATCCGGACGGTACGCCGTTTTTCGGCTCGCCGACCAAGCTTTTCGAGTACATGGCAATGAATCGTTGCATCATCGCCAGCAGGTTGGAACAGATTGCCGATGTGCTGGCCGGCTCCCCGAGCCTGGGTGACTTACACGATGGATTTGCGACGGCCAGCGAAGAGTGCGCGATTCTGGTGGAGCCGGGTGATTTCGCCGAGTTGGCCGGCGCGATCGAGTTCGCTGTCGACAATCCGAGCATACGCGAACGACTGGCTCACAACGCCAGGAAACGAGTGCTCGCGCGGTATACCTGGGATAAGCATGTTGCCGCTATTATCGCGGGTTTGCAGCGCAACCTGCCCGCAACCAGTTGACGAGAAGCGCTGAGCGCCGTTGTAAGTACTGATGGACCGTATGGACGCTTGAAACATGTGCGGTATCGCCGGGTTCTATGGACCGTGGGAGCAGGATCTGTTGCACGCAATGAACAGCGCGCAGCGCCACCGTGGGCCCGATGGCGAGGGAGTATTTCACGAAGCAGGTGTGGGGCTTGCACATGTGCGCCTGTCAATCCTGGATTTGTCGAGCGCGGCGGATCAGCCCATGCAATCACGCAACGGTCGCTGGGTATTGAGTTACAACGGTGAGATTTACAATTTTCGAGAACTGCGCGACGAATTGGAATCACAAGGCAGCGTTTTCGAATCAACCGGCGATACCGAAGTGCTGCTCCAGGGTTTGATGCGCTGGGGTGATGACTTTCTGTCGCGTTTGAACGGCATATTCGCGTTTGCGCTGTGGGATCGTGAGAGCAAAAAAATGCTTCTGGCTCGTGATCAGCTCGGTGTCAAACCGTTGTACTACTCACAGCTGTCGTCGGGTCTGGTCTTTGCCTCGGAAATAAAAGCTCAGTTGGCGTGCCGGGATATACCGCGCGATCTGGATCCGATAGCGGTGGATCAGTATGTCGCCCATCTTTGGTCTCCCGGTGATCGCACCATGCTGAGCAAAGTAAAGAAGCTGCAACCCGGCGAAGCGCTATGGATAGCGGATGGGCATATAGAGCGGCGCTGGTTCTACTACGATATACCTTACGGCAGTCCGCTGCGAACGGAGTCCGAGGCATCTCTGGTAGACGAATTGCGGAACGCAGTAGAGCAGGCGGTTCGCCGGCAAATGGTTTCGGACGTCCCGATTGGAGCGTTTCTGTCCGGCGGCGTCGACTCCAGCGCGGTGGTTGCGATGATGTGCCGGCACACGGAGCCGAGCGAATTACCTTGCTACTCCATCGGTTTCCGGGGCGAGGAAATCGAGGGAAGTTCTGCCGATTTACCGTTCGCCAGGAAAGTAGCGCGCAAGCTCGGTGTCGATCTGCGCCCGATTATTATTGAACCCGACGCTATCAGTAATCTGCAACGAATGCTCTATCATTTGGACGAGCCCCAGGCAGACCCGGCACCGGTCAATGCGCTGTTGATTGCCGAGCAAGCCCGCCGCGATAACCTGAAGGTATTGCTGTCGGGAACTGGCGGTGATGATTTGTTCAGTGGTTACCGGCGACACCTGGCGTTGCGCGGCGAAAAATACTGGACCTGGCTGCCGTGCAGCGTGAGGCGCCGACTGGCGAATGTTGCGCGTAGTGTTTCGAATGGAAAACTGAATTTCGGCTTGGCCGATAAAACTGTCGTGCGTCGGCTGCTCAAAGCCTTTGCATATGCTGACCGCGACGCGCAAAGACGCCTGACAAGTTACTTTCTCTGGAGTACCGAAGGTCTGCGAACCGCACTGTATTCTGCCGATCTGAAACAATCGCTTGCGCACCACCAGGTCGAACAAACGCTGCTGGATACGCTTGCACGATTACCCGACACAATAGACCCGCTGGATCAGATGCTGTATCTGGAAACAAAGCACTTTCTCGCTGATCACAATCTCAACTACATGGACAAGACAGGTATGGCCGCCGGCATTGAAGTACGTGTGCCACTGATTGACCGGGAACTTGTCAGGCTTGCGGCCGAAACGCCAGCGTCGATCAAGATCAAAGCGGGCGTAACAAAGGCGCATTTCAAAAAAGCGATGCAACCGCTGTTGCCGGCTGAAGTCGTGTACCGGAGTAAGACCGGCTTCGGAGCGCCGCTACGAAGTTGGCTCAGGCACGAGCTCAAACATCTCGTTGACGAGTTGCTCAGTGATGCAGTTCTGCGTGAACGTGGTTTGTTTGATCCCGTGGCAGTGGGGCAACTGGTGCAGAAGGACCGCAAAGGCCAGGTAGATGGCGCTCATACCATTTTCTCCCTGATGTGCATAGAGCTCTGGTGTCGTATATTCACGGACCATGAGGTTCCGCAATACTGAAATGTCGGTCTGAATCGGTGAAACAAATACTCCAGAGTCTTGCAGACGGTGAGACATTACTTGCCGAAGTGCCCGCGCCGAAGACGTTGCCAGGCACGTTGTTGATCAACACGCGCCGCTCGCTGATTTCGGCGGGAACCGAACGCATGCTACTCAGTTTCGGCAAGGCGAATCTCGTTGGTAAAGCGCGCCAGCAACCCGATAAGGTACGCATGGTCCTGGATAAGGTACGCAGCGATGGGTTGACGTCTGCACTCCAGTCAGTCAAAGCGCGATTGGACCAGCCGGTGCCGCTCGGATATTGCAACGCCGGCGTCGTCGTCGAGGTCGGCGATGAAGTGAGCGGCTTTCGGCCAGGGGATCGCGTGGTTTCCAACGGGGCGCATGCCGAGTTTGTGTGCGTACCGCAGAATCTCTGCAGCATTGTTCCAGCCGATGTCAATGACGAGCAGGCATCGTTCGCGGTCGCCGGCGCAATAGCCCTGCAGGGTATTCGTCTCGTGCAACCTACGTTGGGAGAACGAGTGGCAGTAATTGGTCTGGGTTTGATTGGATTGTTGACGGTCCAGTTGCTGCGTGCGCATGGTTGCAGAGTGCTGAGTTTCGATACTGATACCGAGCGGTGCAGCATAGCCGAGTCGTTCGGGGCACGAGCGGTGGCGCTGTCTGAATGCGAGGATCCGATTCGCCTGGCTCAGACGTTCAGCAACGGTTACGGAATGGACGCCGTGATCATCGCTGCTGCTGCCAATGACGATGGTCCGATCAGACAGGCGGCGGAAATCTGTCGAAAGCGTGGGCGTATCGTGCTGGTTGGCGTGGCTGATACGCGACTTTCACGCGATCTGTTTTACCGTAAAGAACTCACGTTTCAAGTCTCGTGCTCGTACGGACCGGGGCGCTATGACCCGGAATACGAAGAGCACGGGCGGGACTATCCCATCGCTTATGTGCGTTGGACGGCGCAACGCAATTTCGAGGCAGTGCTGGATATGCTCAGCAACGGGATGTTGCAGGTGGAGCCGTTGATCACGCGTCGATTCCCAGTGACCCAGGCAACGCAGGCTTACGCGGCGCTGGAAAACGATTCACCACTTGCAATCGTTCTGGAATTCGCACCGGACTCCTCGCAGGTAGCGGCGGAAGGTACTGCAGCCGGAAGTGTGCCGCTGCCGGATCGAGTGCTGAATTTGGCCGCGAATACGACCCATGAAAAAATCCGCACCGACAGTATCGGGGTACTTGGCGCTGGCAACTACGCGTCGCGTGTGTTGATTCCGGCTTTTCGTGACGCCGGGGCGCATTTGCAGACATTGGTGACTGCAACCGGAATGAATGGCGCGATTGTCGGGCGTCGCTTCGGGTTTGCCGACACGGCCACGGAGGCGGCGCGC
>JAOTYY010000305.1 GCA_029861595.1 Gammaproteobacteria bacterium | reverse complement strand
GACAAAAACCCCAAGGGCATGCTGCTGGCCGGTAAAGTGGCCAAGGGCGCGCCTCAGGGCTGTATTGCCTGCCACACGGCGGCGCCCGGTGGTGACATGGTATTCAACAACGATCGCTACCGCTGAAGCCCGTTGGGCGTTGCGGCGGGCGATTCGCCTGGATCGCCCGCGCAACCACTTTTCCCCGAGAAGCGAATCCTTTCCTGCGAGGGGCGCAAGCGGCTTGAAACGTGCAGCTAAGGCGTGCTGCACCCCCAGCCGCCGATCTCCGGCAACGGCCCGCACCGCCGGCCGCCGCTGAATCGCGCGCCTTCCAGCAGTACGCCAGTCAGATCGACGAATTCGAGATCGCGATCGATATGCAGATGCGTGAGATCGGCGTCGCGCAGGTCTGCGCCCGTCAGGCGCACTTCATGAAGTTCGACGCCGGTCAGCCGTGCACTTCGCAGCTTCGCGCCCACCAGAGAACTGCCCGCCAATTGCGCGTCGCGCAGATCGGCCGCTTCCAACTGCGCGCCGCTCAGATCCCGATTGCGCAGATCGGCACCGCGCAGATCGCACCCGCGGCATTTGCCGCTGGCGAGCAAGGTCGCCAGGTCGCCCGCATCAAAGGCATGCGCTGCTCCCGCACATACCCAAAGCCCGAACGCAACCAGCACCGTGCGTATGCAATTGCGGTACATGCAGGAACGCCACTCGAATTGGTCGTCCATGGCGCAATAGTGCCGCAACCGGGACCGATACTCACGTAGTGTGGCCAGTCTTGCACGTCACGACCCACTGATGGTTGGCGGTCTGAGTAACCGTGCACAGAGGCGCGATTATCACTTATGCTCGCGGTACCGCTGGCACAGCGCAATGAGGGAGCATCACAATGTCTCCGGCCATCCGCAGGAGATTGCAGGAGGTACAACGTACCCTGGGCGCCGACCCCGACGGTTTGTTAGGACCGGATACGCTGACGCGAATCGAGCAGCTGATCAACAGAACTGCGCGGTTGGAGATCAAAGTTGCCGCGTCGCTGCAGGTATCGCGCGCCGGCATAGACGCGTTGATCGCCTATGAAATCGGCTCCGAGGCTTACTACAAGCGCCGTTTGCAACGGCCTATCTGGCCGGGCGGTTACAGCGGCGTAACCATCGGAATAGGCTACGACCTGGGTTACAGCTCCGCCGCACGTATCCGCAGGGACTGGCAGGGATTGCTCTCGGATCGCTCCCTGGAACTGCTGGTTCGCGTGGCACGTGTGCGCGGTGAAGCGGCGCGCGCGCGGGCGACACGATTGCGCACTGTGAAGGTGTCACTGGCAGCCGCGAAGCAGGTGTTTCACCAGTCGACGCTGCCCGAAACCGCGCGCAGTACCCGGCGTGCCTATCCTGGTGTCGAGCAGCTACCATATGATGCGCAAGCGGTGTTACTGTCGCTGGTGTACAACCGCGGCACGCGCATGAGCGGCGCCAGGCGCCGTGAAATGAAGGAGATCCGCTATCGGGTTGCGGATGGCGATCTCGTAGGAATCGCTGCTCAGTTGCGCGCCATGAAACGTTTATGGGATCGTCGCCGGCTCGCCGGTTTGCACAAGCGCCGCGATGCCGAAGCGGATATGGTGAGCGCCGCGCGGCGCGAGTACACAGACGAGGAGCTAGTGTTTCTATAGAGCTCACCGAGCTGCGGGAGTATCGATGACGCGTAAAAAAATGACTTACAACGCGGCGCGGGACCACATGATGCCGGGCGACGTGGTCGCCTTCGGCGGTCGCGGCTCGTTCGCCGAACTGATCAAGTTCGGCACCCGTTCGGACGTCTCGCACGTAGCGGTCGTGTTGAAAACTGAAATCCTCGGCAACACCAGCGGGCGCTATTTCAACCTGCTGGTCGAATCGACGGGCAGTAACGGGGTAGCCACGGTGCGCTTCAGCGACGTGATGCGTGACTACAAAGGCGAGATCTGGTGGTTGCCACTCAACGAAGAGTCGCGCGACGAACGATTTTTCGAGACGGCGTTTTTCGATTTTCTGTTCCTGCAGGTGCGCCAGCGCAAAGACTACGATTTACCGCAGGCATTGCGCGCTGCGCTTGATTCACTGGACGCCCTGCATGGGCCAGGCCACAATCGGCAGGACTTTGCGCGCTTTTTCTGTTCGGAGTTGATTGCCGCGGCTTTCCAGGCCGGCGGTCTGGTTGACGGCATCAACGCCTCGGAAGTGACGCCCATCGAGTTGTGCAACTGGAATATCTACGCGCCGGCTTACGTGCATCTCAAGGGCTCGATGCGCAAGCGTATCCGGGATTTCAACTCGCTGGAGCCGGGCGCGCGCATCAGGGTGCGCCGCGAACCGCAGCGCTGACAACTAACGGACGGATTGATGGATAACGCTGCGTCCGTAGCTTCCGTTAATTACTGCCGTGCGTGGATCGGGTCACGGTTGCGGCGTTGTCTTGCAATTGCACCTTTGTTGAGCGTTTGTACATGCAACGCCGCGGACGCGCCGCGCCACTACGATCTCCCGCTCCACTCTGTGCGCGTGATCGCCAGTTACCCGCACGACGTAGAAGCGTTCACCCAGGGCCTGGTGTATCTCGACGGGCTACTCTACGAGGGCACCGGCTTGTACGGTCACTCCAGCTTGAGCGTTCGCAAACTTGACGATACCGAGCCTTTGCAGGCGGTTGCTTTACCGCGTCATCTGTTCGGCGAAGGTATCGCAGTGGTGGGTGAGCGCATCGTGCAACTCACCTGGCGGGCGCGCACCGGTATTATTTACGACCGGGCTACGCTCCGGCCGCTGCAGCGCTTCAGCTATGAGACAGAGGGTTGGGGTCTGGCTTACGATGGACAGCGCCTTATCAAGAGCGATGGCACGGCAAACCTCGAATTCATGGACCCACATACCCTGCAACGGCTGGGTACTTGCACCGTAACCGCCAGTGGCAAGCCGGTCGCTTCATTGAACGAGTTGGAGAGTGTACAAGGCACGCTGTACGCTAACGTCTGGCACTCCAACCATATCGCGCGAATCGACCCTATTTCCTGTAAAGTGCGCGATTGGATCGATCTGAGCGAAATCGCGGCACGCTTTGCCGGGCGCGCGGATGTGTTGAACGGAATTGCGTACGATGCCGAGGGGCAAAGGCTGTTTGTCACCGGCAAGCTGTGGCCCGAATTGCTGCACATCGAGATCGAGGACCAGGCGGGAAGCTGAGACTCGCTGGCAGGAAGCGACGCAGGCAAAGCAGGGGCAACACCATGCGCTACAAGATAAATCACCTCGCCGTGTGGGTCCTGATCGTGGTACAGACCGGATTGGGAGCGCTTTGGTATTCTCCGCTCGCGTTCGGCGTGGAGTGGATGGGCTTTTTAAACCTTACCGAGTCCGATATCGTTCAGGGCAACGTTGTTGCGATACTGATCGCGGTCGCAGGCACCGTATTGCTTACCTATTTCTTCGCCTGGTTACTGCTGCACCTGGAGGTAGCCTATTTGAGCGAAGCGGTAAAGGTGGGATTTCTACTGTGGCTGTGCGTGGTGCTGACCGAACACGCTACGCATTACGCCTTTCAAGGCGTGCACTTCGGGGTGCTGTTGATTGATATGGGGAAAACCCTCGTCGGCATTCTGATTTCCACAATCGTATTGGTAAGTTGGCGCAGGCGCGCGAGCTGATTTGCAGGAGGCATTAAATGGTGACTCGTTCCAATTCCGCTTTTCAACGCGATATCGAAGGCGTTATTCATCCTTACACGAATCTCGCGAAACACTTGGAAACGGGACCCATGATGCTGGAGCGCGGCGCCGGCATCCATGTCTGGGACGACCAGGGCAAGCGGTACATAGAAGGTCTGGCGGGGTTGTGGTGCACGGCGCTGGGTTACGGCAACGAGGAACTGGTTGAAGTCGCCGCCGAGCAGATGCGCAAGTTGCCGTATTCACATCTGTTTGCGTCCAAGGGGCACGGACCCGCGGCCGATCTCGCCCAGAAGCTCAAGGACATGGTGCCGTTCGAAGCGTCCAAGGTGTTTTTCACGAACTCCGGGTCGGAAGCGAACGACACGCAGGTGAAGATGTTGTGG
>JAOTYY010000093.1 GCA_029861595.1 Gammaproteobacteria bacterium | reverse complement strand
AGATCATTCACGCCAAGCAGCTGCAGGAGATCGCGGAAAAGAAATAGATGTCCCCCTTGACCCGAAGGAGAGGGAATTACCGGTCGCTCCCCTCGCAATTTCAGAGAGAGGGACGGTGGTGAGGCGCTTTCTCCCCTCTCCCTTTGGGAGAGGGGCCGGGGGTGAGGGTCCTCTATAAGCCCGGCGGCAGTGCAATCCCGTGAATGACACCCGCAGCGAGCAGCAGTTCATGATCGGGATACCACATCGCCTCGGACGGGGTGGTCAACGCGGGACGCAACCGTGCGGTGTCGATGCCGTGCCGGGCGAATTGCTCGAAATCCCTTCTCAACTCCGTTGCCGAATCGACGTTCGGCAACACGTTTTTCGCCTGTAAATGGTACTGATGGAATCCCAGCTTCGCCGCGGGCGCCAGCCAGCGCCGGCTGCCGCCGATAAACGCCGTGGCACAGGCAGAATCGCAGCCGCTGAGCGAGTACGTGGCCAACCGGTGCTCGGCAATCAGCCTGGCCAGTCCCCGGCCTTCGTAGATGGAGCCGCCTTCGCTGTCCAGCACTATGGCCTCGGTGGTTCCGTGCTGCGCAAGGAACGCCCGCAAGTCACGCGTGACGCCGTTGTCCAGCGGTCCGCGCACATGAACGAACCTGCGGCTGGAATGCATGGTAATGGAATAGGGGCGGATCTGAGCGGATTCCAGTTGCTGCTGGCGGGTTGCTCGATCGATAGCGACATTACGCACATGCAGCACGCCCAGCCCATCGACTGCCACCCAGATGATGCCCAGCAGTACGAGCGCCTGGGCCGGGCGCACGAAGTAGAACGGCACATAGTCCTGCAGCGCTTTTTCGCAGGCGCGCAGTACGCCGACTGCCTGCCAGGGGTAGACCAGCACTCGAAACAGCAGGAATTCCGCGAAACTGGCGTACAACAGCGCCTGCGGCTCCGAAATCACCAGTGGTGTCAGAGCCTGAACAGCGAGCGTCGCCACGCTGACGAGCACAAA
Organism: Gammaproteobacteria bacterium; assembly: GCA_029861595.1. Classification (GTDB taxonomy): domain Bacteria; phylum Pseudomonadota; class Gammaproteobacteria; order JAHELT01; family JAHELT01; genus JAHELT01. The sequence goes on along the minus strand of JAOTYY010000093.1, from coordinate 14,091 downwards.
ACTCACCCAGAACGACTTCGCCAGGGAGTGCTCACCCCGCCAGTGGCGGCGGATATAGTCCGTCAGTCCAGGCATCACATTCTGTCCACCACCGCGCCGCGGTTGTTGAAAACCCGGGAATCTTTCTGCTAGCCTGCTCGCGTTACCGTGGGTTTGCGCCTACGGTTGCAGACGTATGTTTCCGGGGAAGTGGGAATTTCTGCTCCCACGGTGACAGGATATAACAACAGGGGTGGCGTGTTCGGCTTGCGTATGCGCTTCCCACGAGGGTCGTCAGCCGCGCGAAAGGAGCCAGATCAAGGGCCCTTCTCGTGCGGCCACGAGACTAGTGCATAGGAGGATTTCCCGCCGCCATGGCTGACCAGAGCAGCAGCGACTACGTTCGCTTTATAAACGTGCAGAAAAGCTACGACGGCGAATCGCTGGTCGTCAAAAATCTCAACCTCGATATAGCGCGCGGCGAATTCGTCACCATGCTGGGTCCGTCCGGGTCGGGAAAAACCACTTGCCTGATGATGCTGGCGGGGTTCGAGACCGCCACCCACGGGGAAATCATCCTCGACGGTGACTCCATCAACGACGTGGCGCCTCACCACCGCGGCATCGGCATGGTGTTTCAGAGCTACGCGCTGTTTCCGCACATGACGATTTTCGAAAATCTGGCGTTCCCGCTGGAGGTGCGCAAACAATCCAAATCCGAGATAGAGACGCGGGTCAAAAAAGCGCTGGACATGGTGCGCATGGGTGCTTTCGGCACGCGCCGGCCAGCGCAGTTATCCGGCGGTCAGCAACAGCGCATAGCCGTTGCCCGCGCGCTGGTATTCGAGCCCAAGCTGGTGCTCATGGACGAACCCCTGGGCGCCCTGGATAAGAACCTGCGCGAAGAAATGCAGTACGAGATCAAACACATTCATAACAATCTGGAAGTGACGGTGGTCTATGTCACCCACGATCAAAGCGAAGCGCTGACCATGTCGAACCGCATCGCGGTGTTCAATGACGGCGTTATCCAGCAACTGGCGCCGCCGGAGGATTTGTACGAACGGCCGGACAACGCTTTCGTCGCCCAGTTTATCGGCGAGAATAATACATTGATCGGCAGCGTGCGCGAATTGAACGGTACCGCGTGTGTTGTGGAGCTGGGAGACGGCAGCATTATCAATGCTCTCAGTGTCAACGTTGGGAATAAGGGTGAACAGTCCACGCTGTCGCTGCGCCCGGAGCGGGTCACGATCAACCCCGAGGCCGGCAGTTTGCCCAATATCGTCGACGCCGACGTAAAGGAACTGATTTACCTGGGTGATCACATCCGCACGCGGGTGGATGTGTGTGGACACGATGATTTCATTGTCAAAATGCCGAATTCAGCCACGCACGCCAGTCTGACCCCGGGTGATACCGTCAAAGTCGGCTGGTTGGCCGAAGATTGCCGGGCACTGGACGCGCCGGTCGACAGAGGCGTCACCTGAGGCGGCCGCAGGGTTGCTGCCAGGGCGTCGCTCCGCTGGGACGCGAATTGAAAGATTTAGTCTGACCGGCATAGACCGGTTTTTGTATCGACATGAGGAGAGAGAGACAGAGTATGAAATTCTTACCACGTAAAACATTGATTGCCGCCGCTACCGCCGCGGTTGTCGCCGGCGGCATTGCCCCGGCGCAGGCCGTTGATCTGGTGTTCGTTTCCTGGGGCGGCGCCTATACCGCCAGCCAGCAAAAGGCCTACCACGATCCCTTTATGGCGGCCAATCCCGGCATAAAAATTATTAACGACGATTCGGCTGCCAATGGCATAGCCAAGATTCGCGCCATGAACGAGACGGGCAACGTCACCTGGGCGCTGGTAGACGCCGTGGCTTCGGCCGCTATTACATTGTGCGATGAGGGCCTGATCGAGGTCATCGATCACGATAAGATGCTGGCCCCGGCGCCGGACGGCACGCCGGCGAGCAAAGATTTCGGCGATTTGATCGTTTCAGAATGTTTTATCCCGCAGATCGTCTACTCGACCACTTTTGGTTACCGCAAGGATCTGGTAAAGACTCCACCGACATCTATCGCCGATGTCTTCGACCTGAAAAAAATCCCCGGTAAACGCTCGCTGGAGAAAGCACCCATCGGCAACCTGGAGTGGGCTTTGCTTGCCGAAGGTGTCCCGGTGGGCGATGTATATGACATCCTGTCCGAGAAAGCCGGCGTCGACCGTGCGCTGGCCAAGCTGGATACGATCAAAGATCAGGTCGTGTGGTGGACCAAGGGTGCACAAACACCGCAACTGTTGGCTGACGGCGAGGTGGTGATCGGTTCGACGTACAACGGCCGTCTGTTTTCGGTGATCGAAGAGGAGAAACAGCCCATCGCCATGATGTGGGACTGGCAGGTGTTCGATTTGGACGGCTGGGTCATTCCCAAAGGCGCGCCGCACCGGGCAGAGGTGATGAAGTACCTGAGATTCGCCACCGATACTCAGCGTCTGGCGGATCAGGCGAAGTTCATCTCGTACGGTCCGGCCCGCAAGTCGTCGGCACCCATGGTGGGCAAACACGCCAGCCTGGGCATCGAAATGGGGCCGCATATGCCGACGGCGCCAGCGAATGCCAAGAACACACTGCTGTTCAACTACGAATGGTGGGCGGACCACCGCGACGAGTTGGACGAAGTGTTCAATGCCTGGCTGGCCAAGTAGCGGTTGTAAAACTATTGCGTGAGGCCGGGCAAACTGCGCGTTGCCCGGCTCGCCGCCCGAGGTATCCGACGAGGTAAGTGACATGGCAGCAGCAACGACTTCCGATGGCGCTCTGACAACTGCGGACGGCATACCGCTGAAAGCGAGTCTGGCGCGGGCGGAGCGGCGCAACCGTAACCGGGCGCTGCTCCTGGTGACGCCGCTGTTCGCGTTTATTCTCGTGTTTTTCCTGATGCCGATTTTCGACATGCTGACCCGCAGCGTGGATAACACCGTCGTCGGCAGCGTATTGGTGCGTAGCGTGCCGGTGTTGTCCCAGTGGGATGACTCCAGCGGCGAGTTGCCATCCGAGGCTGTCTTCAAAGCGATGGTGCTGGACATTCAGGACGGACGCGAGACTCGCACCATCGGCAAAGTCGGCACGCGCATGAATTACGAAAAATCGGGCATGACCAGCCTGTTTCGCAAGTCCGGCCGCCGGGCGAAGCAGATCAAGGAGGCGCCATACAAGGAAGCATTGATCAAGCTCGACAAAAAATGGGGTGACATCAACACCTGGCGACTGCTGAAACGCGAGAGCGATGCACAGACTTTGACACACTATCTGGCGTCGATAGACATGCGTTTCAATGATTCCGGCGAGGTGGTCAGGCAACCTGAAGAAAAGCAGATCTATATAAATCTGTTTATCCGCACCCTGAAGCTCAGCGCGCTGATTACGGTGTTGTGCCTGGTGCTGGGCTATCCGATTTCGTATCTGCTGGCGACACTGCCGGTACGAACCAGCAATCTCTTGATGATTCTGGTGCTGCTGCCGTTCTGGACATCGTTGCTGGTGCGCACGACCGCGTGGATAGCCTTGTTACAGAAACAGGGCGTCATCAATGATTTCCTGGTCGGCGTCGGCTTGATCGGCGACGACGGCCGCCTGGCCATGATCCACAACGCCATCGGTACGGTGGTGGCCATGGTGCACATATTGCTGCCGTTCATGGTGCTGCCATTGTACAGTGTCATGAAAACCATCCCGCCCAGTTATGTGCGTGCGGCGCGTTCCATGGGGGCAACACCCTGGACCGCCTTCTGGCGGGTGTACGTGCCCAATACGGTTTCCGGTATTGGAGCCGGCGGCATCCTGGTGTTTATTATTGCGATTGGTTATTACATTACACCGGCGCTGGTGGGCGGTGTGTCGGGCACCTTGATCAGTAATTTTATCGCCCAGCACATATCGGTCACCCTGAATTGGGGGCTGGCCGCCGCGCTGGGTTCGGTGCTGCTCGCATTGGTTCTGGCCCTGTACATCCTGTACGACAAGATTGTCGGTATCGACAACATGAAGATGGGTTGATCGCCATGGCTTTACCCACTTATGCCGGCCCTTTGGAACGTACCTGGTACTACGCGTTTCGCACCATCTGCGGACTGATTTTCTTTTTCCTCATCGCTCCGCTGGTGGTCATCGTGCCGCTGTCGTTCAATGCGGTGCCGTTTTTCACTTTTACCCAGGAAATGCTGACACTCGATCCGGCTGGGTATTCGCTGAAGTGGTATCAGGATTTTTTCGGTAACCTGAACTGGCACGGTGCAGTAAAAAACAGCTTCATCATCGCCGTTTTTGCAACGCTGATTTCGACGACCTTGGGTACCATCGGCGCGCTTGGTTTGAGCCGTGCCGAGATGCCAATGAAGACCACGGTCATGGCGATTCTGATTTCGCCGATGATCGTGCCGCTGATCATTTCGGCGGCGGGCATGTATTTTTTCTATTCCAAGATCGGACTGGCCGCCACTCACATCGGCGTCATTATCGCCCATGCGGCTCTCGGCATTCCTTTCGTCGTAATCACGGTGACCGCCACCCTTGTTGGTTTTGACCAGAGCTTGATTCGCGCGGCGTACAATCTGGGCGCCTCGCCGACCTACACCTTTTTCAAAATCATCGTGCCGCTGATTCTGCCGGGCGTGATCTCCGGGGGATTGTTCGCATTCATCACTTCGTTCGACGAAGTCGTGGTAGTGTTGTTTGTTGGCAGTTATGAGCAGCGCACGATTCCATGGCAGATGTTTTCCGGCATCCGCGAGCAGATCAGCCCCACCATTCTCGCGGTGGCTACGCTGTTGATCGCTGTCTCCATCATGCTGCTGGCGTCGCTGGAATTGATACGCCGGCGCGGCGAGCGGCTGCGGGGCATCACACCGAGCTGAGCTATACCGTTCCGCACGGTGGCGGAAACCGCCGCCGCCGGTGTCGGAACAATCGGGCGTTCGAACAACCATAGGGCTTTACGTTGCGGCCTAAATTACCCCGCGTATTTGCCGCTATGCCTCACAGCGCGTGAGTAATGCGCGCGGTTGCAATACCCGGGTAGCTCGATTATGGTGCGCACGCTTTCGTCTAGGAAAAGCTCAGTGTCATTGGTTAGAAGTGTACTGACTGTTTCGCTGTTACTGGCATCGACCCACACGTTTGCCGACAAAATCACCCGCTTGAACTACGACCGCTCGTGGGGTGCGGGCCTGTGGAGTGTGTCGTATACGCCCGATCAGGGAAACAGCTTTACGATGCAGGGACTCATGCTGAGAGCGGCGTACGAATTTTCGCCCGCATTTTCGGTGGAGGGGCATCTCGGCACCACTGAGGAAGATACGAGCACTACGTTTGGCGGCACGGTGCCGGTGAGCCTGCGTATAAACGTGCTGGGCGGTGTGTTCGCCAAATACAGCTGGATATATTCACAGAAACAGGGTTGGGCGCGGTTTTACGGGTTGCTGGGAATGTCGTTCGTGGATGTGCAGGCAGAGGGACAGGGCATCACGGCAAACGACAGCGATAGCGGAGTTTCCTACGGCGTCGGCTTGGATCTGTTCGGCAGCGACCGCACCGCGATAGTGCTCGAATGGGTGCGTTACCTCGAAAAAAGCAATTACACGATCGATACGCCAATGGTTGGCGTCGTGCGCCGGTTCTAGGTTCTGGTGTACTGTGCCATGAAAAGCCTGCCAGGTTATTTGTCGGGCAGTACATGAGGAATTCGACCGAAATGCGCATGAAAATTGCTGCGTAAACAGGCCGCGCCGCGATATTGACGCCGAAACGCAGCAAGCGCGGCAACCCCAGAGCAGAAATCCGGATTCATGCAACGTTCGAGAAAAGTGATGATTGGGCGATTGACACAGTTTGGTGCGCTTGCGCTCGCGGCAGCGTTGCTGTTGTCGGCTTGCGGCAGTGACGATTTCCTCGGCCAGGATCTGGGTGAAGGAATCGGTCTGCTGGATCCTGCGACCGGCCTCGTGGATGGGCTCGGCAATATCATCGTCAGCGTCGATATCGGCGATCCCATTACTGTGCACGTCCCACGGCTGGCATCAAATACCCAGTATGTTATCCGTATAACCGATGCCAACGGCGTGGAGTACAACCCGCTGGATGGCATTCTCGCTACCGCCAATGAACAGGGCACGATTTACCAGAGCACAGTGGTGCAGAATCTCGATTCCCGCGCCAACGGCGCGGCAGTTCTGGCGCCGCCGGGCAACTACAGCATCAGTATTCACACCATCGACGGTTCGCTCGTTAAGTCCCTCGATTTCCAGGTGCTCGACAAGAGCCGCGTTTATTGTTCCGACGCAGGCGGCAGCAGACGCGCCTCCTTTCAGTCGACCCAGGACGTATTCGTGACCGTCGAGCGTGCCGGAGGCACGCTGAACGACGGCAACTACGATGTGCACGTGGTATCCGATTTGAACGTGGCGTTGCCGGATGGCGGGGGACTGCCCGATACGACTACCAACGTTACCGTGAGCGGCGGTGTAGGCATCGCCAACCTGGGCATGTTTGCCAGCGGCGCATGGGATATCGTCGTAGATGTCGACGATAACGGTTCGTACACTCCGGACACCGACCTCATATCGCGGCATCGCAGACTGCATGCTTGCTTCACGGTGCAATCGGTCAATACCGGGGCTGCGCTGGTCGAGCAGATCGGCGCTGACCGGGAAGGCAATCACCGCCAGGTATTCGATCCGGTGGCGGATCAGGCCGAACCCGTCGCCGACGTGCACGCCAGAGTCACGTCAAGTGAAGCGTCCGCCGTGCCGCAGAGGTTGGGCGTCGCCAAGTACGTCGTGCAGCATCAGGACGTATGGAGCAGCGGCGATCCACTGGGGGATGTCGATGCCGCGCAACTGGTCGAAATAGACCCGGTGCAGGATTTTTCACTCAGCGAGGCGCCGTGGCTGGTATGGCCACGACAACACCTCGTGGCTGGCTGTTACGACGTCGTCATCGACGTGAACCGTAACGGCTCTTTCGATGCCGGTATCGATCTGGTGGACAACATCGATGAGGTCGGCGCGACAACGTGCGGTGTACGGATAGCCGATCCCGCATGCACCGGCAACGTGCAGGTCACTAATCAGGAGACCGTATTTCAGACCCTCGATACGGCAATCCCGATCCAGGGCACCGTCGCCGCGGGTGCGCTCGGCGGCTCGTTAACTATTGCGTCCGGCGCGCAATCGAATATCTTGACGCTGCCGGCGGGAACTACGATCGATGCCACGGTGCCGCTGTTCAATGGAGTAAACTACGTCACGCTCGCCTTCTACTATCCCAGCGATCAAACATGCGCGCGTACCATGATCGTCACGCAAGGTACCGATTTCAATTCGCTGTTCCGCGTGCAGCTGGTCTGGGACGGCGACACGGACATGGACTTGCACCTCGTACGCCCGGGTGGCGGCTATGAGAACGGCGGCGGCGGCGCTGACGATTGCAACTGGCAGAATTGTAAAGTCGGCCTGGCTGGCACCGGCACCAACACTATCGACTGGGGTAACCCGGGCGAGGGCGACGATCCCAAGCAGGATGTGGATTGCATCGCCTGCGGCGCCGGCATCGAGAACATCTGGATGAACCAGATCAGTGAGAACGGTGACTACACCGTCTATGTCGATGCGTTCAGCGGCACCGAGACCGACGTGACCACCAAGATTTTCATCGGCGGTGCGCTGGTCGGCGAGGTGAACTGCGGCGCCATGAGTGCGTCGACGGCGACAGATTCATGCCGTGCGGGTGTGATCCGCTGGAACGGCACCAGCGGCTCGTTCCTGCCCGACGGTGCCACGGCCATGGATTTTCCGTAACGGCGTCCTGAGCTCCTCACCCTCGCCCCTCTCCCACTGGGAGAGGGGCGAGAAAGAACAGCGCTTCTCCTGGGGAGAAGGATTTGGGATGGGGGTGCGTGCGGGGCCCGTCTTATCTCCGAGAAGTGGGGACAGTCCCCGGGTCAGCCGGGGTCGTCGTCGCCGGCGTCGGCGCGGAACTGCTGCTGCTCCTCGCGCAGCAGATTTTCTTTTTCCGCCTTGTGCCGCGCAACCTCGGCGTCGCGCCGCTTCCGCCAGGCTTCGCGGCGTTCCTCGATGCGGCGTTCCCGAGCTCCTTCGCGCAGCGCGATACTCCTCTCGCCGAACAGGGTCTGCTTGAGGAAGCGCATGGCAAACCGCAGCAGTGCCTCGTCGTCCTCGAGCAGACTGCGCATCTCCGCATCGCCGATTTCGAACAGATCGCAAAACCCGGGCGTCTGCACGAACTCGCGAAAACTGTCCATGTCGTAGCTGCACATATCGAACAGTTGCATGCTGCGTTCCGATGGTGCGCCAATGGTAGGGCCGCCGCTGCGCTTCTTAATAATCACGTCACGCCACTCGCGGTTGGCGTCGTCGTATCTATCCACGCCTTGCGCACTGCGGTACTCACGTACCGTTTGCTTTTTTTGCTCTTCATGGCCGTGGCAATGCGGTTCCTTCACCAGGAAAAAAACGTCTTCGACCACCGCGCTGTCCTTCGGCCGGACCGCCATGCTGCCAAATGCGTAATAGCGACATGCGGCCGGCCGGTTCGGGTACACGCTACAACCCTCGTCTGCGAGGAAAACGCACTCACGCGTCCCGGATTTGGTCAACAGGTTCAGTCCCGGTAGCCCGTGATGATCCATTTCGAACGGCACGGTATAGCGCGCGACGAAGTCGCTGGAACTGAGTTCCAGGCGCTGTTTCAGACGCACTATGTCGTAAGGCGTGAGCTGAATATTGATATTGCGGCAGCACGCGGTGAAGCAGGACACACCAGGATGGCAGTCGAACTGGAACTCGCTGTCGAGCGTTAGCTTGACCGGTTCAACGGGCGAGCTGAACGGAATGTTGTCTTTGATGTCGTCGAAATCCATACAGGATTATTGCATCGCATACGCGCCGGTAAAGCAACGTAGTTACACTAAGATAGAAATAAACCTCGATTCCACCAGCCCAACGGGAGACCGGAAAAACAAAAGCCGGGCGAGCCCGGCTTTTGTGATCCCGGTGGGCGGGTGGGCTACACCGCGGACGCCGGCCGGCTGATGCCTTCCGGCTCGTCGTTGGCCGGAACAACCAGTTGCACGTAGGGCACGCGTTTCAGCGACCACTCGCCGGTGTGCCTGTCGAACTTCGAATTGACGAAACATTTCCAGTTCTTATCGTCGATTTCCATGAAATCGGCGCGGTAGTAGTAACCGGGGTAGCGGGACTCCTCGCGGAACTGAATGTGTTTCATATGCGCGAACGCCGTTATCAGTCGATGGTAGTTTTCCCAGGCACGCAACAGTTCGTGCAGGTCTTTGGCGCGCATCTTCAGCGAGTCCTCGCGCAGCATCTCCAGCTTGCCTTCGGCGACTTCCAGCATCTTCCCGTTGGTCTGATACATGGTGGAGACGCCTGCCACGTATTCGTCCATTACTTTCTGCAAGCGGAACTGGAACATTTTCGGCGTGATGTAGTGGGGGTTCACGTCGATAGCGGTGGTGTAGTCCTTGTGCTCGAGGAAAGTCTTTACCGGACGGTAGATCTCTTCGACGATCTCCTCCACCGTGCGCGCCAGCTCCGGCTTCCAGTCCTTGTTATCGATGGCGAACTTGACCAGCGACTTGGCGGCAATGCGTCCTTCGGTAAATGACCCCGAAGAGAACTTGTGCCCCGAGGCGCCGACGCCGTCGCCGGCGGTGAACAATCCGTTCACCGTGGTCATGCGGTTGTAGCCCCAGTGATAGTGATCCGGTGTGCCGGGGATGTCTTCAGGGCCCGAGCACCAGATTCCTGCGCAGCCCGCGTGTGATCCCAGCAGGTAGGGTTCGGTGGGCATCAGCTCGGACATCTGTTTATCCGGCTCGATATTCTCGCCAGCCCATACGCCGCACTGGCCGATGGTCATGTCCAGGAAGTCTTCCCAGGCTTCTGCTTCCAGGTGCTTGATCTCCTTCGGCGTCATGTTCTCAGCCAGTTTGGCCATTGCCGTCGGCGTGTCCATGAAGATCGGACCACGGCCTTCCTTCATTTCTTTCATCATCAGATGATTGCGCAGACAGGTGCCCATTTTGTGGCCGAGAGCATAGGCATCGTAACCGTAGTTTTTCAGGTCTTCATAGTTTTTCGTCTGGTAATCCTCACCGAAGGCGTTCATGGCTTGCGCCTTGAACAGCAGGAACCAGGCACCGACGGGACCGTAGCCGTCTTTGAAGCGCGCCGGCACGAAGCGGTTCTCCATCAGGGTCAATTCGGCGCCGCACTCGGCAGCCATGGAGTAGGTGGAACCGGCATTCCACACCGGGTACCAGGCCCGTCCGCCGCCTTCTCCGACCGAGCGCGGACGGAATACGTTCACTGCGCCGCCGGCCGCCAGCAGACAGCATTTGAACTTGTACACGAAGATTTTGTCTTCACGCACCGAGAAGCCAGCGGCTCCGGCGACGCGCGTCGGGTCGTTCCTGTCGGTTTCCAGGTGCGCGATGAACACACGTTCCTGGATGTTTTCGCTGCCCAGTGATTTCTTGGCCGCCTCAGCGACGATCCACTTGTAGGATTCGCCGTTGATCATGATCTGCCAACGGCCGGAACGCACCGGCTTGCCGCCGTCCTTCATGGATTTGCCTTCGTCGCCTGGCTGCTTCCAGATCGGCAATCCCCACTTTTCGAAATTGTGCACCGAATCGTCGACGTGTCTGCCGACATCGAAAACCAGGTCTTCGCGGGTAATGCCCATAAGGTCGCCGCGCACGTAGCGTACGTAGTCCATGGGATCGTTTTCGCCCATGTACGTATTGATCGCGGAAAGGCCCATGGCCACGGCGCCAGAACGGTCCATGGCGGCTTTGTCCACCAGCTTGACCTTCAGGTCCACGCCTTGTGCCTTGGCGGACTCGACCCACTTCATGATTTCAAAAGCGGCGCCGCAGCACGCCATGCCGCCGCCAATCAACAGAATATCGACTTCTTCTTCGATGATCTCGGGATTGCCGAACTGATACTCGCTCATTCAAGAACTCCTGATCGACCTGCTCCAGGCGACACCGGTCCGGTCGTGTGTAGAGCGCCTCGCATGTAAGCGTGAGCGCGGGCTGCTTCAGTTGTGTGTGAACTGAGTAGCGTCGAATTCGTGTGTGCCTTTGGTGAACAATGTGCTGTGGTCGTCGATTTCCGTCATCACCGCATCGTTCTCGCCCCCATAGGGGTTGGCCGAACCTTCCGGCGTGGTACGAATCGGGAACTTGAAGCGCTTCAAGGTGCCGTTGCGGAATTTTATCGTCCACATGATGGAATCAGAGCCGCGCAACGGCTGTACCGAAGCGCCCAGCGGCACAACGTCAGCGTAGTGGCGGCACTCGATCGCCTGCTGCGGGCAGATCTTCACGCAGGCGTAACATTCCCAGCACTGTTCGGGTTCCTGGTTGTAGGCTTTCATGGCATGGCCGGTTTCGGAGCCGTCCTTGTCCAGTCGCATCAGGTCGTGTGGACATATGTACATGCAGGCGGCTTTGTCCTGGCCTTTGCAGCCGTCGCATTTTTCGGTACGTACGTACGTGGGCATGGTATGTTCCTGGTTGATCGTCAGTCGAGTTACGCGACGTGCGCGCGCCAGCATGACATCCTAAACTGCCACTTTAGTGATTGACCTCGTGCAATTCCAAGAAGAACTATCTCTGCGCGCATAAGGGCAGCTTATTCTCGGCCGCGGCCCTAGCCCAATCTGTTCGGCCGCACTTCCCATGAGAAGCGAACCATTCCCACAAGGCGCCGCAAGCAGCGTGCAACAGGCGTATCAACCGGCCTCGCTGCGATAGTGGTCCATGAGGATCTGGGCCACCTCCGGGCGCGAAAACTCCGGCGGTGGCGCGATACTGTTGCCCAGCATTTCGCGTACCTTGGTGCCCGACAGGAGCACGAAGTCCTCCGGCGAATGATCAGGCGCATCGCGCATCATCACCACGCGGCCGAGGATTTTCGAGTAGGCGGTGTGGTCGGCGCGGAAAATCTCGATATCCAGTGTGTCCGGCGGCACCTCGTCGTCGAAAATGGTCTGCGCGTCGAAGGCGCCGTAATAGTCGCCCACGCCGGCGTGATCGCGCCCGATGATGAAATGCGTTGCCCCCATGTTCTGGCGGAAAATTGCGTGCAGCACGGCTTCGCGGGGGCCTGCATACAACATGTCGAAACCGTAGCCGGTAATCATTGCGGTATTCGGTTGAAAGTACAGTTCCACCATCTTGCGGATCGCCGCGTCGCGGACCGCCGCCGGAATGTCGCCCGGTTTCAGTTGGCCAAGCAGCATATGGATAACAACGCCGTCTGCATTCACGGCCTGCATCGCCATCTTGCACAGTTCTTCGTGCGCACGGTGCATGGGATTGCGGGTCTGGAACGCGACGGTGCGCTGCCAGCCGCTGGCTTCGATGGCACTGCGGATCTCCACAGCGGTGCGGAATGTATCCGGGAAATCCTGCTGAAAGTAGCTGAAGTTGAGGACCTCGATATCACCGGCCACGGCGATTCTGCCCAGGCTGCGAAACGTCGCCACGCCCGGGTGCCCGCTATCCCCGGTCTTGTATACGCCTTCGCAGACAGCGTCGACGTCATCGTCCGACAGGGTGTCCACGGCGGCCACCGTCTGTACCGCGATGACCGGATTGCCTGCGACGTTCGGGTCGCGCAAGGCGATGCGCTCGGCATCGCCGAGGCCGCTTATATCGGTGAGCAGATTGAGTACCGGCGCAGGCCAGAACAAGCCGTCGGCCGTGTGCATCGACTGCGCGACGGACAACGCATCGGCGCGGTTCATGTAGCCACTCAGTGGAGTGAAATAGCCGCCTCCCAGCATTACCGCATTTGCTGCTGCCGCCGAGCTGACAACGACCGATGGCAGCTGTTCCGCCTCCGCGGCCAGCGCCGCGCGCTGTTGTGCATCGTCTACGAAACGCGGCAACAGTCGCTGCGATGCGTAAGGTTTGATCATCCTGGCGGCTCCTGGCTTGCTACTTCCGCCGGACCATAAGTGCTCGACGGTGATTTTCCAAGCCAGATTTATGTTTGCGGCTATAAGCTGACTTTATCCGCAAGGCCAGCCTCGCCTACCAGCACAATCGCTGCAGCGTTGTGTCGGGTCGACACGCGTATCGTGCAAATAATGCCTGCAGCCTGGCCGCGCTGTCGGGCGCCGATAAATCTATCGCATGAATACCGCCGGCGACAAACACGCTGGCCAGCGCTGCGCGATTGGCTCCCAGTATATCGGTGGCCAGCCCATCGCCGATCGCCAGCATGCGTTCCCGTGGCACGCTGGCGCGAGCGCAGGCGCGGGCATAGATTTCCGCGTGCGGTTTACCGTGAAAACGAACCTCGCCGCCGTACTGGTGTCGGTAGGCAGAGGCAATGGCGCCGGCCGAAATTCCGCGTGATCCCGATCTGATGGCCTCTTGGTCGGGGTTGGCGCACACCATGGGCAGGCCCAAACGGGCCGCCCGGTCGAGCAGGCCCCTGTAGGGTTCGATGTCCGGTTCGTGCTCGCCCAGCGGACCCGTGGCGAGCACGAAGTCCGCCCGGTCGAGAGCGTCTGTGACAGTCAAGCCGGTGCCTTCGAGCAGGCCGCGGCTGCGTTCCGGGCCGAGGTAGTAGCAGTTCGGGCCCAGCCGGGCGTGCCAGGGATCGGCGGGCGCCGTTAAAGCAACCCAGGTAAGTTCGCCCGAGGACACGACGCTGTCGTAGAGTTCCGCGCCGATGCCGAGCGATTGCATGCCGCGCTCGACCACCGACTCGCGACGGGCCGCGTTGGTAACCACGATTACGCGTTTACCGGCACGCCGCAATTGCTGCAGACAGTCGACCACACCGGGATATATCTCGGTGCCGTCCAGCAGTACCCCCCACGCATCGATGAGGAACGTATCGTAGGTATCTGCGATTTGCGACAGGCCAATAAGGCGCCGGGGTTCGCCGTGCGGGGCATCTGCTGTTTCGTGCAACCAGCGTACCTTTGCGTAAGGCGGAAGTGGCTCCCGATTGCTAGGAATCGGCGATTATTGTAGGTTAGCACGTAAATC
>JAOTYY010000092.1 GCA_029861595.1 Gammaproteobacteria bacterium | reverse complement strand
TCCCGTACCTGCCGGCGATCCCGATCCTTGAAGACTTTGCCGGCGCGGTGCTGCATTCCCATGATTATGACGACGCCGGTAAATGGGCGGGCAGCAATGCCCTGGTCATTGGCACCGGCAACAGCGGTCACGATATCGCTCAGGATCTCTATTCGGCCGGCGCCTCGGTGACGCTTGTGCAAAGGAGCCCGACACTGATCGTCAACGTTGAACCGAGCGCGCAGCTGCCCTACGCGCTCTATGGCGAAGGCCCGCCGCTGGAAGACTGTGATCTGATCGTGACCTCCATGCCGTTCGCGCTGGCACGCCGCGCGCACATCCAGATGACTGCCCGGGCCAGGGAGCTGGATCGCAATCTCCTGGACGGTCTCGAGCGGCGTGGTTTCAAGCTGGATTTCGGCGAAGACGGTTCGGGGTGGCAGTTCAAATACCTGACCCGCGGCGGCGGTTACTATTTCAATGTCGGTTGCTCGGATCTGGTAGCCTGCGGTGAGATCGGCTTGATCCAGTTCGCCGACATCGATCACTTCGCGGCCGATGGCGCCAGATTGAACAGCGGCGAGACGCTCCCTGCCGAACTGATCGTGCTCGCGACCGGCTACCGGGGCCAGGAAGTCCTCGTGAGAAGACTTTTCGGCGACACGATCGCTGACCGTGTCGGCCCGATCTGGGGCTTCGGCGAGGACGACGAGCTCCGCAACATGTTCGTGCGCACCCCGCAGAACGGACTCTGGTTCATCGCCGGCAGCCTGGCCCAGTGCAGGATTTACTCGAAGTATCTCGGGCTGCAGTTAAAGGCCTGTGAGGAGGGATTGATTCCCGCGGGCCCGCCGGAAACCGAGTGATCCGTCGCAATCGATACCCGTCGATTCGTAATTCTGAATTTATGCGCAGAGTGCGCTGGTGCTCCCGGTGTGGAGCCGGGAGAACCGGTTAGCAGCATATGCACGACAGTTGCCGAGGTTGGCGGCCAAACGCCTTTGGCAGTGACGGATCGATTGCCCGGGCGACCCGCGTGATGGTGTTCGCGGGGGAGCCACTTTCTTTCGCGTGTTCCTGAATCAACACCTCCGAATCAGCCAGATAGATACAGAATACCTTGTCCCCGGTGACATAGTAGTGTTCCCATTGGCTGTTCCTTGTAAGCACCGGACTGGGCTTTCAGTATGAAAGGAGAATCCTCGGACGCCTTGATCCGCGGGCCATTGCGTTCGACGTTCGCGTCGCTGACGAGCCCGGCGGCGACGTCGGCGCCAGTCTACCGGCACATTATTCATCCGCCGGCAGACAGGCTTCCCGCTTCGGACACTGACTGGCGCAGGCAAAACGATTAGGAACGGTATGCTTATGATGGAAACACTCGCGACAAAACTCATCCCCACAGCATTGTTCGTGGCGGCGGCGTTGCTGGTATTCGCCATCCTCAGGCTGACCAACTACATTCACCGGCGTTACGGAGGAGACCCGTTTCCCACGGATGGTTTGATCCGTGAACCCGCATACACTAAACGCCGACGTCAGCGTGCGCTCGAGGTCGATATCTTCTGGCATGCCGTTGCGGTACCGACTCTTTTGCTCGCGTGGAACTACTCGTTCATGCGCGGTCTTTCAGGCGGTCAGATAGTGGATTTCAGTGGCTATGTCCTGATCGCCGCGGCAGGTGGCGCGACACTGGCATATTTCATTCAGCACCTGGTACGTCTCATCAGCGAGAAACGGCATCTGGTATTACAGACGTCGGCGGAAGTTGCCACCGGACAATCCATCAACCAGTTGATGCGTCGTGGCTACTGGGTGTTTCACGATGTCGTCCTGGGAAAGCAGCAGATTCAACATCTGATCATCGGTTCAACCGGCGTTTTCGTCGTTGCGAGCAAAGCTCATCGCGTACCCCGTAAACTGGTGAGATCCAAAACCGATCGCGCGGAGGCGAACTTTGACGGTGAGCAATTGACCTATCCAGACTGGGTGGACACCGACCCGATTCAGGCAGTGTTGCGACAATCACAGATGCTCGGCAAATGGCTGAGCGGCAAAATCGGTGAGGCGGTTACGCCTCAACCCGTGCTCGCCCTGCCCGGGTGGTATGTGCAATCTTCCGATTGGAAACGTGTAATCGTCTGTGACCCGAGCAACCCGACCTTGATCATCAAGGCCAGTAGACAAACACGCCTCGATTCCACCGCGATACGCGGGATACTGGAAAACCTCAAGAAGCAAACCCGCGACAGCGCGTTGCAGATTCCCGCGCCCCAGGTTCCTCAGTAAGGAGGAAAACGCCCGGCGCGCGAGGTTACAACGACATTGCTAAGGTCGTTCCGCCCACTCTGTGAAATCGTCACGCGCGTGAACGTCTCCGATGATAAGGGCCTGGCTAACAAGCCTCGGTCAGCAGTATTGAGCAGGGATGCGTTGGCCTGCCGCGCCACGTACTGTGATGGATCCATCGTGGATGCGAGCACCTGGTTCACAATAGTGCCGATGAATATTTCGCCAAGATCGTTGGCATCGTTGTTGGTTCTTTGCGCTGCCGTCGCGTCGCCGCTCCACAGCTCCGTACCGGTCTTCACGTCCACGAGACGAGCTTGCACCGTCACCCTGGTCGACGAGCCGATCACTGCATGGCTGGTCCCCAATCTGCGAGCACCCTGTACAGCACCGCGTCGGTCCCGCGAGTGACGTTGACTGGAATCAATCGCATCCGGACGCTGTGGTATCGTCAACTCGCAAACGCGATGAACTCGCACGTCGTGGCGCGCGCGAACCCTATTTGCTGTCCTTGGCCAGCCGCTTTTCCACCAGCCGGGCCCAGAAGCTGGCGCCAAGCGCAAGGACCTCGTCGTTGAAGTCGTAGCTGGGATTGTGCACCTCGCAGCCGCCGTCCTCGCCTTCGCCGTTGCCGATGTTGATGTAAGCGCCGGGCTGGGCCTCCAGCATGAAAGAAAAATCCTCGGACGCCATGATCCGCGGGCCATTGCGTTCGACGTTCGCTTCACCGACGATCTCCGCGGCGACGTCGGCGGCCAGTTCGGTCGCGGCCTGATCGTTGACCAGCGGCACGAACGTCTCACGGAAATCGACCTCGACCCGCACGTCGAGCGCCGCGGCAACGCCCTCGGCAATGCGGACCATTCCGGCTTCCAGTGATCCCATGACGTCTTTGGCGAACGCGCGCGCGGTGCCGCGCAGCACCGCCTCCTCAGGAATCACGTTGTAGGCATCACCTGCGTGTATCTGGGTCACGCTCAGCACCGCCGTCTCGTGCGGGCTGACGTTACGCGCGACGAGGGTCTGCAGGGCCGTGGTGATGTGCGCCGCCGCTACCACCGGGTCGACACCGGTCTCGGGTTTGGCACCGTGGGCGCCGCGGCCGGTGATGCGGATGTCGAAAAGCGCGCCGCCCGCCATCATCGGACCGGAGCGGATGGCGAAACAGCCGACGGGGAGCCCGGGCCGGTTGTGCATGCCGAACACCGCTTGCACCGGAAACCTGTCGAACAGCCCGTCGTCGACCATGGCCTTGGCGCCGCCCAGGCCCTCCTCGGCCGGCTGGAAGATGAAGTGCACGGTACCGTCGAAATTCCGGGTCTCGGCAAGATAACGGGCCGCACCGAGCAGCATGGCAGTGTGGCCGTCATGGCCGCAGGCGTGCATCTTGCCGTCGTGGCGTGAGCGGTGCGCGAAGCGGTTGGCCTCCAGGATCGGCAGGGCGTCCATGTCTGCTCGAAGCCCGACCGCGCGTTCACCGTCGCCGACCTTGAGCGTACCGACCACGCCGGTCGTGGCGAGGCCGCGATGTACTTCCAGGCCGAAAACTCGAAGCTTTTCCGCGACGATGTCCGAGGTGCGCGCTTCTTCGAAGCCGAGCTCAGGGTAGGCGTGGATGTCCTGGCGCCAGTCACGCAGTTCGTCCTGAAAGTCTCCGATCCGGTTGATGATGGCCATAGCCGCAGCTTCCTCTTTGCGTTCCGCGTCGCTCAGCGCGTCACCGGTTCACGCAGATCTTTCAGTGAGAGCTTCGAATTTGCCTCGATCGTTTCGGTATTCCATAACTCGGCGAAGCGGAAGGCGCGGGGACAGTGCAGATAAGCCTCGTCGACATGCAGCAGGATTGCCTGAGTGAGCCCGGAATTCTGATCCGGATTCAATACCTCCGGCTCGATGCCCATTTCCGCCAGCCGATCCAGCTCGAGGAGTTCGACCCGGCCGTTCACCCGCGCGGTCGTTTCCATGCCGGGAATCATGAACACCAGACCCACCTTCGGGTTGGACTCGAAGTTCTGGTAGCTCTGAAACAACCGGTTGCCGCCGATGTCCGGCACCAGCAGGGTACGCTCATCCAGTACCTTGATGAATCCCGGCAGGCCGCCTTTGGGCGACGCATCGCAGTCGCCGCCGGCGTTGCTGGTGGACATCACGGCGAACGGCGAATGGCGGATGAATCCCTGCAGCTGCTCGTTGAGTAAGTCCTTGACCTTGTTCTTGGCTCCCGAGTTCGGGCCGCCCAGCTCTTCGCGCAGCGTATCGATTCGGCTCATGGTTTCTCCTCTTGTGATAGATGACTGCGCTCTATCACTCGAATGCGCGAGAGCAGTTCGTCGCGGTCCAAATAGCAGTTCCCGCAGCATAGAACCGGTGGATTCCCCAAATCAATGACGATCTGTAACAATGACGTCGACGTGGGACGAGCCAACGATCGGAGGCGCGCTATGGCCGACACGCTGCTTTTCGGCATTCAGACCAACGGCATCAAACATCGCCAAGCAGACCCGATGCCGGATATCGACACCCGGTTCCGGATGGTGAAAGAGGCGGGGGTATTCGATTATGGGCTGCGGGGTCCAGCGTGTTGTCGGCGCGGAAAAACGCATGGAGCAGCGTGTAGACGCCATGAAAATCCGCTTGCGTAGTCGCCGCCATAGATCGTGCTGTGTGTCGTCGTGCCCGCTATTGGAGACACGCGAGAATAGCAAATTCAGCGCGGAACCCGGGAAACTCTATTGGCCTCGAGACGACGCCTATTGATAATAGTAGTCAGGAACGAAAGTCTGATCTGACATGGGTGGGCGAACGTAACCCCCGCTGGACTGGCGTTTCGGCAGTTTTATTCGCTCCGGTGTCAGATCCTCGTACGGGATCATCGTCAGCAGGTGTTTGATGCAGTTGAGTCGGGCCAGTTTCTTATTGTCGGACTTCACCACGTACCACGGTGCCTGTTTGATATCGGTGTGTGCGAACATTTTGTCTTTGGCCCGTGAGTACTCCACCCATCTGGCACGGGACTGCAGATCCATCGGGCTCAATTTCCAGCGCTTGTGTGACTCCTTCAGCCGGCTCTGAAATCGCCGCTCCTGTTCTTCATCCGAAACCGAGAACCAATACTTGATGAAGATAATTCCAGCACGTACCAGCATGCGTTCAAATTCCGGGCACGAACGCATGAATTCCTGGTACTCCTCGTCAGTGCAGAATCCCATGACGTGCTCAACGTTGGCGCGGTTGTACCAGCTTCGGTCAAACAGCACCATTTCGCCGGCCGCCGGCAGATGTGCGACGTAACGTTGAAAATACCACTGTGTTTTCTCACGTTCCGTCGGTGCCGGCAATGCCACGACTCGGCAGATGCGAGGATTCAAATGCTGGGTAATTCGTTTGATGACACCGCCTTTGCCGGCGGCGTCCCGTCCTTCGAAAATCGCCACGACTTTCAACCCTTTTTGCTTGATCCACTCCTGTAGTTTCACAAGCTCGAGTTGCAGCTCGAACAACTCCTTCTCGTACTGCTTGTTTTTCATACGGCGTTTCTTCCCGCCCTTGTTCAGCGCTTTGGATCCACGCTCCTCTGCCTTGCCCGCGCCGTTGCTGCTCCCGGAGTTTGTTTTCTTCTTGGTTGCTGACTTCGAGCGGGCGCTCTTCTTCGCTGGTTTACTTGGCTGGCTTTGGCTGTTCATGGTTAGGTTCTCCGCCGCGCAAGCGGGTATGTGTCACAAACGTAGTGTCGACGTGGCTGCATTGACACAATGAGCTACGAGGCCGGTATTCGAATGTTGCGCCCGCCTATAATCCTCGGCTTGCGCCGCCTCAGTCTCGTCGCTTCTCTGCTGCGTTTTTCCGCCGCCGCGCTCAAGCGTTCCTGGACGCCGGCGGTATCCTTTTCGTCGCTGGGCCGGCGCTGGACATAAGTCCCGTCTGACTGCATGTCCCAGGCGCTTCGCTGGTCGCTCATGTGCAGTTCGAATATCTGACGCAGCTCCATTTGCAGTGAGGGTTCCTCCACCGGTAGAAGTGCTTCCACCCGGTGCTCGAGATTGCGCATCATGGCATCGGCTGAGCCGATGTAGTATTCGTCGTCCCCGCCGTTTTGAAAGTAGTAGATTCGGCTGTGTTCCAGGAATCTGCCCACGACACTGATCACTTTCACGCTGTCCGAGAGGCCCGGTATTCCCGGGCGCAACCGACAGGTGTCCCTGACGATCAGGTCGACCTTTACTCCTGCCTGTGCCGCGAGATAGAGCTCGCGGGTAATATCGGGATCCTCGAGGGCGTTCACCTTGAACTGGATGAGACCTGGTCGTTCTTTGCTGTGCAGCGCGATTTCCCGTTTGATTTTCGAGATGAGTGCGCGTTTCAGATGTTTTGGTGCCGGTAGAATCTTGCGGTAGTTGCGCTTCGGTGTGTATCCCGTGGTCAGGTAATTGAACAACTCCACGAGATCGCGTCCGATTGTCTCGTCGCAGGTCAGCAATCCCAGATCATCGTACAGGCGTGCGGTGCCCGCGTGGTAGTTGCCGGTACCGATGTGCGTATACAGGCGCAGACCGCTGTAGTCCTGACGCACCACCAGGATGACCTTGCAGTGCGTTTTCAGTCCGACGACCCCGTAGGTTACGTGAATCCCCGCTTCTTCCATGCGGTTTGCCCAGCGTACGTTGGCCGCTTCGTCGAAACGTGCTTTGAGTTCTACCACTACTGCGACCTGCTTGCCGTTCTGTGCGGCGTCGATCAGGTAGTCAACGACTTTGGTTCCGACCGAGGTCCGATACAGCGTCATCTTGATCGCGCGCACCTTTGGATCGCGGCTCGCTTCTTTGACGAAGCGGATGACCGAGGTTGAGAATGAGTCGTAGGGGTGCTGTAACAGAATCGAGCCTTGATCGCGAATAACATGAAAGAGATTCGGCGCGTCGACCCGCGGGTGATCCACCGGATGGTGCGGCGAATAGTGCAGCGCGGGGTCACTGATTTCAGCAATCTGCATGAGATCGCGCATTGCCATCATACCACCGGTCGTAAACACGTCGTTGTCCTCGTCGAGCCCCAGCTCAGCCGCCAACAAACCTCGACGAAACGGATCCATGTCTTCCTCTACCACGACACGCACGATGGGCGCGAAACGCCGCTCGCGAACTTCGGATTCGATCATGGCGAGCAGGTCCTCGGCACCGCCCTCATCACGCGCGGTGTTTGCGTTGCGCGTCACGTGGAAAAGTTCGCAGGACTGAATCTCCATCTTGGGAAACAGCAGGTCAACGTTATTCGACATGATCTGCTCGAGCGGCACGAACCGGTTTGATTCGGCGATCCGCAAAAAACGAGGAATACCGGATCCCACGGGCACCTTGACCCGCGCGCGTACAGCTTCTTCGTCGCCTGTATAGCCGAGCGTCACGAAAAGGTTCAGGGACAGGTCCGAGATGAATGGGAAGGGATGCGCCGAGTCAACCGCCTGTGGCGTCACCAGCGGAATGATGTTGGTTATGTAGTTCTCACGCAGTTGCCGCTGTTCGGTTTCGCGCAGTGAATCATAGGCTTCGATACGGATACTGTGCTCGGCTAGCTCGTCGAGAATCTTTGGAAGCAGCTTCTGGGATTCAGTTTCCAGCTCGCGCACGACGGCGTAGCATTCTTCTATTTGCTGCCTGGGCGTGCGCCCGTCCACCGTTAGATTTTGCACGCCGGCGCCGACCTGCAGCTTGAGACCGCCGATGCGCTTCATAAAGAACTCATCCAGGTTCGAGCTGACAATTGACAGGAACTTAACGCGCTCGAGTAGCGGAGTGCGCTCGTCGGCCGCCTCGTTAAGAACGCGGTGGTTGAAGGACAGCCACGTCAACTCGCGGTTGAGATAGTACTCTGCGGAAGATAGATCGAAGTTGCCTGTCTGTTCGGGTTTCCGGTTGCTGGTTTCTTTGGAGATTTTGGCTGCTTTGGAGCGTGACCGAGATTCGAGCACTGCCGGTACCTTTGCCGTGCTTTGCTCGATATCTACCGCAGCAACGATCATGCGCTTCTTGTCGCCCGGGGTTGATGTGGCCATGATTGTTACCTGCGTTCTGCGTTCAGCCTATATCTTATCATTACGTTTGGGACCAGACTGTGTCGATTTGCAACTGATCCGCGGACTGACCGTTGTATCCAAGGCCTCGGTCAGGTGAAGGAAAGCGCGTAACCGGTTTTTTCGATATACACCCGTTCTTCCTCCAGCAACGCAAGCGTAAGCGGATGCATATCGAGCCACCGGTCGGGGAACCGCAGCTGCAGCCGTTCGCCGTTCACGACCAGGCGCAACTCCGGGAGCTCGCGGTCTTCGCGAGCGCGGTGCAGCAGCACCGAAAGCCGCAGCAATAGCGCCAGCCGCACGACCCGCTCGATCAGATACTCGGGCAGGTTTACGAGTGCTTTCATGGGAAACTTACGCCGGTGCGCCCGCGTCAAGAACGCTAGGATCGCCTGTTCCTGTCGCGAAAACCCGGGCATGTCAGCGTTACTTGTGAGGTACTCTGCGTGTTTGTGGTATTGCGTATGGGCGACGCTGAGGCCGATTTCGTGCAGTTGCGCTGCCCAGCTGAGCAGATCGCCGTCGTCAACCGCGGAAAGTCCCCACGCATCGCTGCTTTGCCGTAACAGATCGGCAGCGGTATTGGCGATCCTTGTGCTTTGTCGCTCATCGGCACCGTAACGGCGTGCCATAGCGTCAACAGTGCGCGGCCGCACGTCCTCGTGATGCGTGCGACCGATCAGATCGTGCAACAATCCCTCACGCAGTGCGCCCGAGGAAACTTGCATCGATTCTATACCCAACTCCTCGAAAACCGCTCGCAGCACGGATACGCCGCCGGCGAAAACTGGCGTCCTGTCTCTGCTCAGTCCCTCGAATTGCAGCATTTCGGTGTGCCCCGCGTCGCTCATACTACGCTGGAGTTCGAGCAATGAGTCGGCCGAGATCCCGTGGCGGCTCCAGCCCTGGTTTGCGACGATGTTACCGATTGCCTTGATGGTGCCCGAGGTACCGACCGCTGTTGACCAACCGGTTCTGCGAAAGTGCGTCGCGATTGCTGCGACTTCGACGCGCGCGGCCAGCACCGCTCTATCGAATCGCTCTTGCGACAGTTTGCCGTGTTCGAAAAACCTGAGGGATTGCTCGACGCAACCGGTGTGCAAGCTCTCGCGCTCCAGAGGTTCTTCGCGCCCGATGATAATTTCCGCACTTCCGCCGCCGATATCGACCACCAGCTGGTTGTCCGATGGTGGGGTATGACTGTTTACGACACCCAAATAGATGAGGCGTGCCTCTTCTCGCCCTGCAATGATTTCGATTGGATGACCAAGCGCCGATCGCGCGCGCAGCAGGAACTTGTCGGCGTTACGCGCTTTGCGTAACGTGTTGGTGCCCACCACACGTACCTGTCGATTGGGGAAGTCGCGTAGTCGCTGGGCGAATCGGGTGATACATGCCAATGCGCGATCCATTGCCTCATCGGTGAGCAAGTTTTCGCTGTCGAGACCGCTCGCCAGGCACACCGCTTCGCGCAGGCGGTCGAGAATGCGAACGTGACCCTGCTCCTCACTGGCGATGATCATGTGAAAACTGTTGGATCCCAGGTCCAGCGCGGCGTAGTGGTGCTCAGAGTGATCGGTCTGCTCGACGATGCGGACTACTCCACGGCTGCCAACAATCCACCATTGTAACCATGCATTGCAGCGACTTTTAGTGTTGCAGAATGGAGCACGTTTCTGTGGAAACCCGAGGTGTGTTGCAGCTGTGCTATCGTTCCCGCGCAATTCCATTGGTCGCGAGGCGCTGCGAATGAGCGATTCAGCCAGTTTCTGTGTTGTCGGATCCGGTGCGATGGGCTGCCTTTACGGGGGGACACTGGCGCCGGCCGGCTAGGATGTCACGCTGCTCGATGTCTGGACCGATCACGTCGAAGCCATCAACGCTGCGGGCCTGCTCCTGGATGACGCCGAAGAAAGCGCGAAGATTCACGTGCTTGCGACCACGGACGCCACGACGGTGGGGGACGTCGACATAGATTGGATTTGCCGCGCATGGGCCTGTCCGGCGCACAGCAAAGATTTGCCACTTTAGAGGAGAACAACCATGAAACTCATATCGGCAATCATCAAGCCCCACAAGCTGGACGACGTGCGCGTCGCGCTGTCCGATATCGGCATCCACGGGATGACGGTCTCGGAGGTGAAAGGCTTCGGGCGGCAGAAAGGACACACGGAACTGTATCGCGGCGCGGAGTACGTCGTCGAGTTCCTGCCCAAGGTGAAGCTCGAGATAGCCGTTGACGACGATCAGGTCGAGCCGGTCGCCGAGGCGATCGAGACCTCGGCCAAGACCGGCAAGATCGGCGACGGCAAGATATTCGTCTCCGAACTGCTCGGTGTGACCCGCATCAGAACGGGCGAAAGCGGTTCCGAGGCGCTTTGAGCGCGGGTTGCCTGAAAAAGGGAGAAAAAATGCAAAACAAAGATATTTCGACAATTGTGCAGTGCACCTCCGTCGTTGCACTGGCATTGCTGCCCGTCACCGCTCTGGCGCAGGACGGCGCCCAGCTCGATTCGGGCGATACCGCCTGGCTGCTGACCTCGACGGCGCTGGTGCTGTTCATGACCATCCCGGGCCTGTCGCTATTCTATGCGGGCCTGGTGCGCACCAAGAACGTTCTGTCGGTGCTGATGCAGTGTTTCGCCATCACCTGCGTCGTCAGCATCGTGTGGCTGGTCTACGGCTACAGCCTGGCCTTTGGCGACGGCGGCGGGGCAAACGCCTGGATCGGCGGTCTCGACAAAGTTTTCCACGCCGGGGTGGACCGCGCGGCTATGAGCGGCACCATCCCGGAGACGGTCTTCTCGATGTTTCAGATGACCTTCGCGATCATCACGCCTGCGCTGATCGTCGGCGGTTTCGCCGAGCGCATGAAATTCTCCTCGATGCTGTGGTTCTCGGTGCTGTGGCTGACGCTGGTTTATGCCCCGGTATGCCACTGGGTGTGGGGCGGCGGCTGGCTGAGCGAGATGGGGCTGCTGGATTTCGCCGGCGGTACCGTGGTGCATATCAATGCCGGCGTGGCAGCGCTGGTCGCAGCGATAGTCATGGGTAACCGCAAAGGTTTTCCCGGCACACACATGTCGCCGCACAACCTCACCATCACCGTAACCGGTGCGGCGATGCTGTGGGTCGGCTGGTTCGGGTTCAACGCGGGCAGCGCCGTGGCCGCCAACGGCGATGCCGGCATGGCCATGCTGGTAACCCACATCGGTGCGGCAGCCGGGTCGCTCGCGTGGATGTTCAGCGAATGGCTGAAGCACGGCAAACCCAGCGTGCTGGGTATCGTTACCGGCATGGTGGCGGGGCTCGGCACCATAACCCCGGCTTCCGGCTTCGTCGGTCCCGGCGGGGCGCTCATCATCGGCATAGCTGCGGGCATCGTGTGCTTCTGGGCAACCCACACTGTGAAGCGCGTGTTGCACATCGACGATTCGCTCGATGTGTTTCCGGTGCACGGCGTCGGCGGCATAACCGGCACACTGCTCACCGCGATCTTCGTCGGCACGCTGGGTGGTGCGGGCCTCGCCGGGGGCGTCAGCATGGGTCAGCAGCTGGGCATCCAGATCGTCGGCGTCGTGGCAACTATCGTCTGGTGCGCGGTTGTCTCTTTCATCCTGTTCAAAGTCCTCGACGCGACCATCGGGCTGCGCGTCAGCGACGAAGAGGAAACGGAGGGCCTCGACATCGTGCTGCACGAAGAGCGTGGTTACAATCTCTGACGTTCAGGAGTAAACGAATATGAAAATCGGCGTCTACATCTTCGCCACCGATTACACCATCGCCATCGATGAGCTGGCCCGCGAGTTGGAAGCGCGCGGCTTCGAGTCGCTGTTCGTGCCCGAACACACGCATATCCCCGCGAGTCGCATTTCGCCCTGGCCGGGTGGCGACACGTTGCCCGACGAGTATTCCCACACGCTGGATCCGTTCGTCGGGCTGGCCACTGCTGCGGCCGTCACGAGCAAGCTGCGCATCGGCACCGGCATCTGCCTGCTCACCGAACGCGATCCCATCGTGACCGCCAAGGAAGTCGCCACTCTCGACCTGATCTCCAACGGCCGCTTCGAATTCGGCATCGGCGCGGGGTGGAACGCCGAGGAGATGGAAAATCACGGCACCGAGTTCGCGACCCGGTTCCGGCTGATGGTGGACCGGGCCAAGGCCATGCAGGCGATCTGGACCCAGGACGAAGCGAGCTACGACGGCGAGTTCACCAATATCGATGCGATCTGGTCCTGGCCTAAGCCGGTGCAGAAACCTCACCCGCCGATCCTGCTGGGTGGCGAGACCAAGTACACCATGCGCCGGGTGATGGATTTCTGCGATGGCTGGTTCCCGCGCGGACGCGCCTTCGCCGACCCCGCGGCGGAGATGGCGATGCTCGAGGGTTTCGCCGAGGAGGCGGGCCGCGATCCGGCCACCGTATCGACGAGTGTGTTCGGCGCTCCGCCGCAGCAGGATTTTCTGGCGCGCTGCCGCGAGGCCGGCGTCGACCGCGCCTTACTGGTGCTGCCGCCCAAGGGTCGCGACGAGGTGCTGAAGGTCCTCGACGGCTACCAGCCGCTGCTGAGCTGAGTTTCCGCGCTACACCAGCGGCCGGATCACGTCCGCGAAATGCTGCATGCTGTCGAGCGAACGCTCCAGTGTTTCGCGCTGAAAGTTGAGCACCAGGTGGCGCACGCCGAACTCGCCCAGCGCGCCGATATCCTCGGCGATCTGCCCGGCGGAACCGGTTAGCAACATGCGCTGGCCGCTGTCGGTATCGGCCGTCCTGGTCTCGTCGAACCAGTTTGAGAAATACGTGAGAGTAATGGTGTCTGGATCGCGGTCGTTCTCCTGAGCGAGCGCATGCAGTCGTCGCACACCGTCAGCGAAACGTTCGCGCGTGTCCAGCAGATGGCGGGGGTTGTTGCCGATCGGATACCAGGCATCGCCATAGCGCACGGTGCGGCGCAGCGCCGCCGGGCTCTCGCCGCCGACCCAGATGGGCGGATGCGGTTGCTGCACCGGCTTGGGCAGGAAACTGATGTTGGCGAAACTCACGTATTCGCCGTTGTAACGAGGGTCGTCCTCGGTCCAAAGGATCTTGCACGCTTCCAGGTATTCATTGGTCACGCGGCCGCGCTTGGCGAACGGCGGTGCGCCGACGGCCTCGAATTCCTCCTGCAGCCAGCCGGCCCCGACCCCGAGCGTCATGCGCCCATGTGAAAGCACGTCGATCGTGCTGACCAGTTTCGCGGTCTCGACTGCGCCGCGGTGCGGGATTACTGTTACCGAGGTCACCAGGCGTGGCTTGCTGGTAATCGCTGCGGCATAAGACAGCACGCTGAACTGGTCGAAGCAGTCCCCCGAGGCCTGCCCGGGCCATTCCCCGGACGCCGAATACGGGTAGGTGGAATCGATCAGTTTCGGCACGATGATGTGATCGGGGGCCGCCAGGTGCGCGAAGCCGAGTTCCTCGGCGCGTGTGGCAAGTGCCGCGATGCACTCCGGTGAGCCCAACGGTCCGCGGGTCGGAAGGGTGAGTCCAAAGTCCATGTTATGCTCCTTGGGAAAACAAAATCGGGACGTACTCGATTTTCGCCCCTGGCGGATCTTTTGCTTTGGCCAGTTATCGCCGGTTGCCTCGAAGGAGGGGAAATACGCAAAAGTCGTACGCTTCCCGCAACCGATAAATAAGTGCGTCTTGTTTCTTTTCGCTCGGTGAGCGGTACTCTCATGCTAACGGACGAGCAGCGGCGATTTCTAGAGGTGCGAAGGGTTGCGCGCCTGGCGACGGCCGACCGTGCCGGCCAGCCCCACGTGATTCCCATCTGCTACGTACTCGATGGCGAGAACATCTACTTCAGCATAGACCGCAAGCCGAAACGGGACACGGGCGAGCCGCTCAAGCGGGTCAGGAACATACTCGAAAACCCCAGCGTGGCGCTGGTCGTGGATCGTTATGACGAGGACTGGACGCGTCTCGGCTGGGTGATGGTGCGCGGCCGCGCGGAGGTGCTGGAATCCGGCGCGGAACACTCACGCGCCCAGGCGCGGCTGCGCGAACGCTACCCGCAACTCCGGGCCATGACTATAGAGGCGCTGCCGGTGATCGTGATTCGGATCGCACGTGTGGTCGGGTGGGGGAACCTAGCCGTTGATTGATCGCAGACGATGGGCGAAGCGCAGAACCTCGCGCGCCAGTTGCTCACGGTCATCAAGCGTATGCATGAGTGTGCGCGTGCAGATCGACGGCACCTCGATTTCACCAGCGCTTGCCTCATCTTCGCTATCCAGGACTATGCCATCGAGCAGTTCGCCGTAGTGCCGGGCGATCGCGACGGCGGTGCGCGGCAGGCCGAGCTCGCGCATCATCTTGTCTGTCGGGCCCTTGACCGCTTTGCCGCCGATGATCGGAGAGACCGCGATTGTCGGTGCCGCGCAGCGCAACAGCGCATCGCGCAGACCGGGTACCGCCAGCACCGGATCGACGCTGATAAACGGGTTGGACGGGCAGATGATCACTGCCGCCAGGTCGGGGTCGTCGAGCACCTCCAGCGCCCGCGGATTCGGTTTCGCCGTTTCTGCGCCGTTGAAATCAAAGCCGGTGACCTGCGGCGCGCACGCCTGGCGCACGAAGTAGTCCTGGAAATCGAGTACCCTATCCTTTGTCTCGACGCGCGTCCGTACCCGGTCGTCGCTCATCGGCAGCAGCGCGGCCCGCACGCCGAGCCGCTGGCAGAGCATGTCCGTGATTTGCGTGAGGGACTGACCCCGTTTGAGTAGTCGTGT
>JAOTYY010000091.1 GCA_029861595.1 Gammaproteobacteria bacterium | reverse complement strand
GGTGGAAGCACTCGCGTGTTACTTCGACGTTTCCCCGCCCTTCCTCAATCGTGTCGTCGAGGGCCGTGGGCGCATCATCGTCAGGGCCGTCGATGGCGTCGACTTCTCCGTTGCTAAGGGTAAGACGTTGTCGCTGGTCGGCGAATCCGGCTGCGGCAAATCGACTGTTGCCCGTCTCATAGTCGGCCTCTATGAACCAACGGATGGACATGTCTCGTTCGAAGGCGTAGACCTGGCGACCGTCACTGATCGCCGCGAACTGGCGCGCGCCCGCGGCCGCATGCAGATGATTTTCCAGGACCCTTATGCCTCGCTCAATCCACGTTGGCGGGTCGCCGACATCATCGCCGAGCCGATTCGCCACAAGGAGCTGTTGACGGCGCGCCGGGCGATCGCCGAGCGAGTCGGAGTGTTGCTGACGCAAGTGGGATTATCGCCAGCGGACGGGGAAAAGTATCCGCATGAATTCTCCGGGGGGCAGCGTCAGCGTATTTCGATCGCGCGGGCGTTGGCCGGCGACCCCGAGTTCCTGGTCTGCGACGAGCCGACCTCGGCACTCGACGTGTCGGTACAGGCGCAGATATTGAATCTGATGAAAAACCTGCAGCGCGAATACGGCCTGACTTATCTGTTCATCAGCCACGACCTGGCGGTGGTCTATCATGTGTCCGACGAAATCGGCGTGATGTACCTGGGCCGGCTTTGCGAGTTGGCGGATACCAAGACACTGTTCTCCCGTCCCCGTCATCCCTATACACGGTTTCTGCTCGACGCCATTCCCGATCTGGAGATGACCGGCCGGCCGCGGATTCCGGTGGCGGGCGAGGTGCCGAGCCCGATCAACCCACCGTCCGGCTGTACTTTTCATCCGCGATGTCCGTTCGCGAACGAGCGGTGCAAAATGGAACGACCCGAACTGATCGCTGCAAAGGACGCGCACGTGGCCTGTCACGCAGTGGAGGAAGGTCGAATCGACGGGGTGGCGTCGTGAATATTTTTTGAATTCTGTTGAGGAGGTTGGTGCAATGAGCACTCTGTATGCCGGCGGCCTGATTTTCGATGGCGACGGCACGTTGCTGGAGGAACACGGCCTGCTGGTCGAGGGCGATCGCATAAAGCGGGTCGCGCCGATGGGCGAGTTCGAGGGTTTTGCCGACCTGCGGGTCGATACGGCTGGCGGCACGCTGCTTCCCGGACTCTACGATTGCCACGTGCATCTCTGCTTCGACGGCGCTGCGGATCCGTTCGCGGCGATGGTCAAGGAATCGGACTCGTCGTTGACGATGCGGGCGCTGGGCAATGCCCAGGCGAACCTGCGCGGCGGCGTTACATCGATTCGCGATTGCGGCGGCAAGGATTACATCGAGTTCGCAGTCCGCGATTCCTGCAACAAACGGTTTTTTCAGGGTCCGTCGATTCGCGCCGCCGGACGCATGATCTGCATGACCGGGGGTCACGGTAACCGCTGGGGGCGTGTCGCCGATGGCTGCGATGAAGTCGTCAAGGCGGTTCGCGAGCAGATTCATGCCGGGTCCGACTTCATCAAGATCATGGCTACCGGCGGGGTCATGACCCCTGGTGTGAATCCCGAAGATGCGCATTACAGCGCCGAGGAAATGGCCGCGGGTATCGGCGAAGCGCAACGATTCCACAAACACACGGCGAGCCACGCACAGGGCCGGGACGGTATTCTCAACGCCGTGCGCGGCGGCATCGATTCCATTGAGCACGGTATCTTCATGGATGATCGCTGCTGCGAGGAAATGAAGGAAACCGGAACCTATCTGGTGCCGACGATTGCCGCGCTGAAGAACATCCTGTTGCACGCGGACAAGGGCATTCCGGACTACGCGGTGGAGAAAGCGCGCAACGTGGCCGAGCACCACCGCCGCTCGATCAAGCTCTTCTACGAGGCTGGTGGATTGATCGCGATGGGAACCGACGCCGGAACGCCGTTCAACAAGCATGGCGAAAACGCCCGCGAACTGGAGTACATGGTGGAGTATGGTCTCGAGCCAAAAGATGCGTTGATCGCCGCCACGGCCAACGCTGCTGATCTGGTACGCGAGAACCAGCGCGGGCGCATTCGCGAAGGCAGCTTCGCCGATTTGCTGGTGGTGGACGGCAATCCCATCGACGACATCGCCATGGTGGCACACCGGGAAAATCACCGGCTGGTCGTCAAGAATGGCGAGCTGGTGGCGGGATCACCGGGTAACGGCAAACTGCCCCGGTGAGAATCCAGCGTGGACTTGATTTGCGGCAAGGGAACGATGACGAAGTATGGTTGCATACGCTTTTTTGGCGTGCACCTGCCGGACGATACCGCAGCGTGAGCAGATGGCGAAAACACATACCGTTGTGCCGCCTGATCGATGCCTTATACTGGTAACCATCGGGCGCGGCGACACAATCGACTGCTTAGGGGGCACGCCGCTCCCTATCGGTATTTGCGGGTCCTGGTAGTGGCCTACAAGTGCCCGTTTATGTTCGACCACACAAGAACGAATGCCTACCAACTCTGAAGGAGGAGTCCGCATGAAACGTCGTAATTTCCTGAAGAATTCCGCTATCGGGGGCGCCGCGGTGGCGGCGTCCAGCGTGGCGGCACCGGCGATCGCGCAAAAGCGCCAGGAGATGGTCATCGTATCGACCTGGGGTCGTGATTTCCCCGGTCTCGGGATCAGCGCGCAGCGCCTCGCGCAGCGCCTCACTGACATGAGCGGTGGCCGATTAGTCACGCAATACTTCGCGGCCGGCGAGCGCGTCGGCGCATTCGACGTCTTCGACGCGGTAGCGTCGGGTAACGCTCAGGCTTACATCGGCGCCGAGTACTACTGGAAAGGCAAGCACCCGGGCTTTGGATTTTTCACTTCCGTGCCCTTCGGTCTGACTTACGCGGAGATGAGTGCCTGGATTTTCCATCTCGGTGGTCAGCAGCTGTGGGACGAGCTGTCCAGCGGCTTCGGCATCAAGTGTCTGCCCGCCGGTAACACCGGCGTGCAGATGGGCGGTTGGTTCAGGAAGGAAATCGATACCGTCGACGACCTCAAGGGCTTGAAGATGCGTATCCCTGGCCTCGGCGGCGACGTCATGGCCAAGGTGGGTGCCTCTCCGGTCTCGTTGCCCGGTGGCCAGATCTACGAGAACCTGGTGTCGGGCGCGATCGATGCAACCGAGTGGGTGGGCCCCTACAACGACTACTTCCTCAAGTTCTACGAGGCGGCCAAGTACTACTACTATCCCGGTATGCACGAGCCTGGTGGCTTTATCTCCCTGGGCATGAACAAGCCTTGGTGGGAAGGGCTGTCCAAGGAACTGCAACTCATCGTAGAAGCCGCCTGCGTCATGGAATGCGAGATCATGATGTCGGAGGCGAACGCGAAGAACGCGGAATATCTGAACCGGCTCATCAAGGAGCACGGCGTACAGCTGCGCGAGTTCAGCGACGAGATCTACGAGAGCTTCGGTGCCGGCGCGCAGGCGGTCTTCGACGAAGCGCGGGAACACAGCAAACTGGCTGACCGAATCTATGTCAGCTTCGAGGAGGCTCGCGCCAACGTTGCGGGCTGGCTCAAGTTGGCGGACATAGGCTATTCGCTGAAGCGCAACGCCGTTCTGGGCATCTGACGGAAGCGGGTTGACGACCCACGCGGGTCGGGACGCGTGTCCCGTCCCGCGGTTGGCGAGGCCGCGTCTGAATGGCAAGTATCGGTGAGTTCGACGCGAGGGGTGTCTACACTCCTTCGCCAGCGACGCTGACCTATCGCTTTCTGGCGTGGTGTGTCATCGCCGCGCTGTTCGTCTTTCTTCTCAACGTGTACCTGAGCTTCTGGCACGGCTGGCCGGGAGCGCTTGCCGTTGTCGGGGATGGTTCCGGGGCTCTCGCCTGGATCCAGGCGTTAACCTGGGCAGCAGTTGTTGGCGGGCCGGCCGTGTTCGTGGCAAGAACCCGGAGGCGCAGTCTCCGCCAGGACAACGAGGCGATGACGGCGATCGCCACATACATTGTCAATGCCGCATTTTGGATTGTCCTGCTGGTGGGAGTCGTCGACGCGGCAATTTCCTTCCTGCGGGTCGAGGGCCTGCTGCCCGGGTTGTTCGGCGACGAGATGGCAACGGAACTCGGGCGTAACCATTTTCGCGCACCCTATATTCACGGGCCGCTGATTGTCGTCGCGCTGATCCTTGCGGCCACCGTGCGCAAGGTGGGTTTTGCCTGGCTTGCCTTGCTCGTGGTGGTCGCGGAATTGCAGATCGTCATCTCGCGTTTCATTTTTTCCTATGAACAGGCTTTCATGGGCGACATGGTGCGTATGTGGTACGCGGGGCTGTTTCTTTTCGCCAGTGCATACACGTTGATCGAAGAGGGGCACGTGCGTGTGGACGTTCTCTACTCGGGATTCACTCAACGCACCAAGGGGTTGGTAAACGCCGTGGGTTCGGTGGTGCTGGGGTTGCCGTTCTGCTGGACCATTATCCTTCTCGGCATGAGCAAACCGACGAGCATCATCACCAACCCGCTGTTATCTCTCGAAGTCACGCAATCCGGCTTTGGTATGTACATCAAATACCTGATGGCCGCTTTTCTTGCCGTCTTCGCGGTATCCATGGCTGTTCAGTTCACCGGCTATTTCCTCGAGGGCGTGGCGGACTACCGCGGCGAAGCGGGCAAACGCAAGCTGGATTCGGAAGCCGTGGCGCCTGGTGGCTGAGTCATAGTCGCGATGGAACTGGTTTTTCTCGCACTGCTGATAGTTCTGATGGCCACGGCGCTGGGCTCGGGCTTTCCGGTGGCATTCTCGCTGCCGGGCTCAGCCATCATCGCCATCGGGGCGGCGGCCCTTTGTGGCTGGATGTTCGCGGGCGATGTGAATGCCTATTTTGCGCAGGGCGGGCCGGTCGAGTGGCTGACCGCGGGTGTTACGAATTTCCGGGGGATTTACTGGGAGGTCGAACGCGATACGCTCATTGCCATACCGTTGTTCGTGTTCATGGGCATCATGCTGCAGCGATCGCGCATCGCGGAAGATCTCCTGGTAACCATGGCACAGCTCTTCGGGCCCATCCCCGGCGGGCTCGGCATCTCCGTTGTTTTCGTCGGTGCGTTGCTGGCGGCCACCACGGGAATCGTTGGCGCCACCGTGGTCGCCATGGGCCTGATTTCGTTGCCGGTGATGATGCGGCACAAGTATTCCCCGGCACTGGCCACCGGCACGATTGCCGCTTCGGGAACTCTGGGGCAGATTATTCCACCCTCCATCGTGTTGATTATCCTGGCAGACCAGTTGGCCAGCGCCGTGGATCAGGCAAGTGCCGGTCGCAAATCGCTTTACAAGGAAGTAACCGGGCAGTTCTCCATGCCATCGAGCTTCGATGCCGTGTCCACCAGCGCCGGCGACATGTTCATGGGCGCTTTTGTTCCGGGGTTGGTCCTGGTAGCTGCGTACATGATCTTCATTCTGATCGTGGCGATTATGCGCCCGAAGCTGGCGCCGGCGGTGCATTTCGAAGGTAAGTACGATGCGCGGTTTGCGCTGCGGGTGGTGATGATTCTGGTGCCACCCCTTACTCTGATCTTCGTGGTACTGGGATCCATTATCCTGGGAATCGCCACGGTCAACCAGGCAGGTGCGATCGGCGCGGTGGGCGCGACCATCATGGCAGGCGTGCGATTGCACGGAGATAAACGAGGCGCCCTGCGCCCTGCGTTGCTGGCGATTGTCTCGATCGGGGTGTTGGTGGTGATCGCGGACGTGTCACCCATTAACGTGAAGAACATTCAGACCACTGGAGACGTCGTCGCGTTGGTGGTGGCGAGTTTTGCCACCCTGGCCTTCCTGGTGTCCCTGGCATGGGCTGGCTGGCGAACCTACAAGATCGATAACACGATGACGTCGGTGATGGTGGAGACCGCGAAAACGTCGTCGCTGGTATTCATCATCCTGCTCGGTGCTGCCATGTTGACAGCAGCGTTTCGGGCTTTTGGTGGCGAAGAACTCGTCCGGGAAGCTCTCACCAGTCTCCCCGGCGGATTCTGGACGCAGTTTGTCATCGTCATGGCGGTAATATTCGTTCTCGGTTTCTTCCTGGACTTCATCGAGATCGCGGTGGTCGTGGTGCCCATCGTGGCGCCCATCCTGTTAGCCGACCCCGGCGCCAACGTCACGGCTGTCTGGCTGGGCGTGATGATCGGGTTGAACATCCAAACCTCGTTTCTCACGCCGCCCTTCGGCTTTGCCCTCTTTTACCTGCGCGGTGTTGCATCGGCCGCAGTGAAAACCGTGCAGATGTACAAAGGCGTCGTCGCCTTCATTCTTCTGCAGCTACTGGCGCTTGCCATCGTCGCTGTCAACCCGAGCCTGGTGAATTATCTGCCCAACCGGATCTGGCTTACTGCGGAAACCGCGCCACCGCCGCTCAATCCGCGCCTCCAACAGTGCCTGGAGGATTACACGTTCGTGCAGTACCAGGCACGCGGCGACGATCTGCGTGCGGCAATCAGCCTTGCCCGTGAACTCGATCTGAGTTACCTGCCGGAAAAACTGCAGAAAGATACTGCGGCAAGCTTCGACAAGGCGCAACGCACGTTCGAGCTGGTTGATGAAGTGCGCACGGCAACTGCCGCGGTCGATGCCGCCACACCCGAATACCGGCCGCTGCACGTCCAGGTACGCACGATTCAGCGTGATCTGCGCCGGCTCGATGCCAGGACAAAGGCCCATGAACAGCAGATCGAGCGACTGAAGAGAGACGAGCCGGACGTAGCGCTGGCCCGGATCGGAGCGCTCGAAGCCGAAATCAGCGCTTTGCAAAGCGAGCACGACGCGCTGCGCTTGCAGGTTCCTGCCCGGTGGGAAGCCGAGCACAAGGCGTTCCGCAACCTGCAGGCCAGCGAGGACAAGGCGCGCAAGACCTATCGCAGAAATATTGACGAAGCCTATCTTCCGGTGCGGCAACTGAGAGACATCGTCGCCGACGCGGAAGCTCTTGCAGGACTGGAGGGAGATCTCGTCGCACTGCGTGCCGACGTGCCCGACACCGAGCCGGCCAGGGTAGTCGACAAGCTGGCGGAGATAGCGAAGGCCGTCGGCAGCGTGGCAGGCGCGAAGGCGATTCGCACCGATCTGTCGGCTGCGAGGCGCGCACTGCGCGCCAAGCAGCCGGACGTGGACAAGGCGCTCGATAAATTCGACAGCGCGATAAAGAAATACCGTGCGGAACTCGCCTGGCGACAACGTGCAGCGTCCGAGCTGCTGCCCGGGGTCGAGCGCTACGAGGCCAGTATTCGCGACACGATCGGTTTGCGTCAGCAGCCTCGCATGCCCCGCGAGCAGGCCCTCGAGTTGGTAAGCTGCACGGCCGAGCACCGCGACATCTCGCTGCACTTCTAGCCTGCATATTTCACAACCTGCCGCGGGTTGACGTCAGGGCAGGGAGGGCATTTCGCGGCGAAACAATTCCTGCTCGACGGCGGCCGGGTCACGTTGAAAATTACGCGCTGCCAGGTGTCCCGAGAATACAGCGTCGGCAATCAATCCTGGCGCCAGGCAGTCACCGATTTCCTCGACGGTTTGCAGGCGATGCTCGGCTTGTCCCGCCATCGCCTCTCGCAGCGCATCGGCCAGCGCCGTGTTCGGTGACCGTTCAGTCACCAGCACCAGCGTCTTGCACGGCATCGGATCGGTGCGGCCGGTAAAGACGCAAGCGGTCTCGGCATGCTCGTCGCTGACACCAGCAATTTTCTGGCTGACGCGCAGTTTGACGCCTTGGCGGATAAGCGCTGCCTGAATCCGTTCCTGCTCCAGTGTGTTGTCGGTCCAGGGCGACACTACCCCGGCAGGTGTGACCAGCGTTATGTCGTCGTGTTCGTCGCTCAAGTGATCCGCGATCACCCCGCCCAGATAGGCCTGTTCGTCGTCGAAGATTACGACCGGACCGGGATCGATTGCGACGCCCTGCATGATGTCGTCGGGCGTCAGAATTCGTATGGTTTTGTCGGCGTGCAGAGGATGTCTGGTGCTGCGGCCGACTCCGTCCCGCCGCCAGCTCGCACCGGTCGCGATGACTACGTGCGGGAAATCGAACGCCAGCAGATCTTCCGCGCTCAAGTTGCTGTCACGATGAATGTCTACATTCGCGCGCGCTGCCAACTTGTGCTCGCGAAAATCCCGAACCCGCAGCCAGGTGGCGAGCCCCTTGAGCCGGGACTCCCTCAATACACGACCGCCCAGCTCCGCACCCGTTTCGGCTAGCGCGACTTTGTAGCCCCGTTCACTGAGCTGGCACGCACATTCGAGTCCGGCCGGGCCAGCGCCGACCACCAGAACGGCATCGTCGCTGGTCTTTCCAGTAGTTCGCGCCGGGTGCCAACCCCGCCGCCATTCCTCACCCATGGTCGGATTCTGCGTGCAGCGTATCGGTACGCACGAATTGTCGCTCGCGATACAAATGTTGCAGCCTATGCATTCGCAGATTTCTTCGACGCGCCAGTCTTCGATCTTGCTGGGCAGGAAGGGATCGGCAATGGATGGCCGCGCGGCGCCGATAAAGTCCAGCACGCCACGGCGTATCAGCGATACCATGCGATCGGGGGACGTGTAGCGGCCGACGCCGACCACGGGTTTTCGGGTAACCTGTTTGACGAAACTCGTGTATTGCTCCTGATAGCCTTCCTCCGGCGCGAAGCGTGCGGTCTGGGAATCGTTGTCCCAGCCCGCGACATTCACGTCCCACAGATCGGGCAGTTCCGAGAGCAATTCCACAACCGCGCGTCCTTCTTCGTGCGCCCGTATTCCGTCGCTATCGAGAAGGTCGTCGACGGCAAAACGAAACGCGATCGCGCACTCTCCGGCTGCTTCGTCCTGTGCATCCTCGAGAAGTTCGCGGGTCAGTCGCAGACGGTTGGTCAGTGAGCCGCCGTACTCGTCAGTTCGTTGATTGAACCTGGTGGAGAGGAAGTGGTGCGCGATGCTCATGTGGTGTCCAGCATAGACATAAACAATGTCGAAACCCGCTCGTTTGGCGTTGCCGATCGCACGGCGGTGCCATTGGCGCAGCTGCCGGATGTCGCTTTTATTCATCGCACGCGCTTGTTTCGGCTGCAGAGCGTTTACAGTCACGCCGGACGGTGCCAGGGGGGGTGTTCGCGAGTACAGATTGGCGACGTGGTGGCCGTTGTGAACGAGTTCGATGGCCGCCAGTGCATCGTGCTCGTGGACGGCGTCTGTGATTAGGCGCAATGCGGGGATGTCGCGCTCGTCCCAGATCCGTTGCTCGGCGAATGGCGACAGATCGGAACTGGGATGGATCTCGGCTTCCTCGGTACTTACCACCGCCCAGCCGCCTTCCGCCTTTACACCGCGCATTGCCGCATTCGCCTGCGGGTGACGATGACCGAATCCGCAGCAATGCGGGACTTGATAAAAGCGGTTTCTCGCGGTGACCGGACCGATACGTACCGGTTCAAAAAGCAGTGCGTAACGATCTTGTGCTGGCATTTTATCTTTCGACCGGGGAACGGTTATCCGCCGGGGGCGCCCTGAGTATTGACGTAAAGCGCGTAGACCGATTGCGCTGCCGCCATGAACAGGCGGTTGCGCTTGAGGCCGCCGAAGCACACGTTGGCGCAGCGTTCCGGCAGGGCAATACGACCGATATGGGTGCCGTCCGGAGCGAACACGAACACGCCGTCGAGTTCCTCGCTGCCCATGCCCCATCCGCACCAGAGGTTACCGTCGACGTCACAGCGCATGCCGTCCGGGGTGCCCGGTCCGGCGTCGATGAGGACGCGTTTGCCGCTGATGGTGCGCCCATCGGGCGCGACGTCGTAAGCGAGAATCTTGCGGTGCGGAACACCGCGCGATTCCACGATATAGAGGATTGATTCGTCGGGCGAGAAACATAAGCCGTTGGGCCCGAGCACGTCGTCGGTGACCACCGTTGCTTCGCCGGTGTCGCCGTCGACACGGTAGACGTGCTGCCCGACTTGCGGCTCTGCGCGGTGGCCCTCGTAGTGCCCGAGGATGCCGAACGGGGGATCGGTAAACCACACCGATCCGTCGGACTTGACCACTACATCGTTGGGTGAGTTGAGTGGGTTGCCCCGCCAGTTGTCCAGCACAACGGCAATGGTGCCGTCGTATTCGGTGCGAACCACGCGCCGCCCGCCGTGCTCGCACGATACTAGGCGTCCCTGGCGGTCGCGCGTTGCACCGTTGGCATAGTTCGACGGTTTGCGAAATACACTGACGTTGCCGGTTTCTTCTTCCCACTTGAGAATCCGGTTGTTGGGGATGTCGCTCCACAACAGGTAGCGGCCATCGCCGAACCACACCGGCCCTTCCGCCCACCGGCACCCGGTGTACAGGCGCTCGATCGCCGATTGCGGGATGCAGTACTGCTGGAAGCGCGGGTCCACGACCTCGATAGCCGGATCGGGATAACGCGGGTAGGGTCGCCAGCCGGCCGTGGCGGGATAGTCGTCGAACGAATCACTGGTCATGCTGCCACGCTCCTGGGTTTTTTTGCGTGCGATATTGTGCGCATCTCGCGCGCACGACATGATACACGCCTTGCTGGTTGCGACCGGCAAATCGAGTGCCTATCGTGTGCCGTTCCGGCGTGTGCGTCTCGCGGTTCAGCGAGATGCACCGGCCCGACGATTGGCGGGATCTGACCTCTAAGAACAGCGCAACAGGCACCTCGGGAGGAACGCATGCAATCGCACTATCGTGTTGTGGTCATCGGCGGCGGCGTGGTAGGTGCTTCGGTGCTCTACCATCTGGCCAAATTCGGCTGGACTGATGTCTGCCTGATCGAGCGTTCGGTGTTGACCGCTGGCTCTTCCTGGCACGCGGCCGGCGGCGTGCATGCCCTGAATGCCGATCCGAACATGGCGGCCCTGCAGGCCTACACCATCGATCTGCTCTCCGAGATAGAAAAGGAAAGCGGCCGGGACATCGGGCTGCATATGACGGGCGGCATCACCGTGGCCTCAGCGCCGGCGCGCTGGGAGTGGCTGCAGGCCACCTACCGGATTTTCCAGACCATCGGCATCGAGGACTGCTACCTGATGACGCCGGAGGAAATTGAAGAGAAATGCCCGATCATGGATGTCAACGGCGTCATCGGCGGATTGTGGGCGGACCGGGAAGGCTATGTGGATACCACCGGCACCGTGCAGGCCTATGCCGGTGCGGGGAAAAAGTATGGCGCCGAAGTGTTCGAACACAACCGTGTGCTGGAACTCAACCAGCGTGCTGACAGTACCTGGGATGTGGTGACGGAAAAAGGAACGGTGGTCGCCGAGCACGTCATCAATGCCGGCGGTCTGTGGGCCAAACAGGTCGGACGGATGGTGGGACTGGATCTTCCGCTGTCCCCGCTCATGCACCACTACCTGGTGTCGGACACTATCCCGGAAGTGGCCGCGCTGGATTTCGAAGTGCCGATGATGGTGGACCTCGAAGGGTTCACCTACCTGCGCCAGGACCAGCAAGGCGTGCTGGTGGGCATTTACGAACTCGATCACAAGCACTGGAACGTCGACGGTGCGCCCTGGGATTACGGCTTCGAGTTGATCAACGAGGAAATCGATCGTATCTCCGATGAGTTGACCATGGCCTTCAACCGCTATCCCGTGCTGCAGGAGGTTGGCATCAAGAACTGGGTGAACGGCGCGTTTACCTTCTCGCCGGACGGCAATCCACTGGTGGGTCCGGTGCGCGGGATCCGCAACTACTGGCTGGCTTGCGGTGTGATGGCGGGATTTCTGCAGGGTGGGGGGGTCGGCAAAACGCTGGCGGAGTGGATGATTCACGGCGAGCCGGAGGCGGACGCCTGGCCCATGGATATCGCGCGCTACGGTGCGTTCACGTCGAATCGCGAGTACATCAAACAAACCACCGGTCAGTTCTACTCGCGCCGGTTCGTGATGACCTACCCGAACGAGCAGCTGCCTGCCGGGCGGCCGCTGAAAAAATCGCCGGCTTACGACGCCATGAACGTCGACGGGACCGTGTGGGGCTGCAGTTGGGGACTGGAGATTCCGCTGGTATTCGGACCGCCGGGCTTCGAGGAGACGCCGACCCTGAAACGCTCCAATGCCTTCGACATCGTCGGTGAGGAATGCAGAGCAGTGCGCGAAAACGTCGGGTTGCTGGACATTGCCGGATTCTCTCGTTACGAGGTAACGGGTAAGGACGCCCAGGCGTGGCTCGACCGGATAGTCGCCGGCCGCCTGCCGGCGCAGGGACGCGCCAGGCTGGCACCGGTGGTGTCGCCTGAGGGACGCCTCAAAGGCGACCTCACGCTGTTCAACTGGGGCGATGGCACCTGGTGGATCATGGGTTCCTATTATCTGCGCGAGTGGCACATGCGCCGCTTCGAGGACAACATCGATCCTGCACGCGATGGCGACGTAGCGGTGTGCGATATATCCGACACCGTAGTAGGTTTTTCGCTTTCTGGTCCAAGATCGCGCCAGGTCCTGGCGTCGTTGACACACCAGGACGTCAATCATGACGCACTGCCGTTCATGGGTTGCACTACGCTGGACGTCGGATTGATCCGGGCAAAAGTGGGCCGCTTATCCGTTGCCGGCGAACTCGGGTATGAGATCAACTGTCAGGCTGCAGAGCACATAACTCTGCGGGAGATGCTGCTGGCGGCAGGCTCCGAACATGGAATTCGCGAGTACGGGTACTATGCGCTCAACTCGCTGCGACTGGAAAAGAGTTTTGGTATCTGGTCGGCCGAGTTCATGCAGAACTACACGCCCGGCATGACCGGCCTGGACCGTTGGATCGATTTCAACAAAGGCGAGTTCATCGGCCGCGAGGCGGCGCTGAAAGAAAAGGAAACAAACACCGCACCGCAGCGTCTGGTCACTCTGGAGATCGATGCCGTCGACGCCGACGCCTCTGGCTATGAACCGATCTGGAAAGACGGCCGGCGGGTGGGTTATGTAACCTCGGGCGGCTACGGTCACAGCGTCCAGAAAAGCCTCGCCATGGCACTTGTGGAAGCCGAGCTCGTCGAACCGGGCACCGAGTTGACCTGTCACGTGGTAGGGCAGGAACGGCCGGCGCGCGTGATTCCTCCGTCGCCGCACGATCCCGGCGGCAAGCGCATGCGCGCATGAACAGTTTGCAGGAGTACAGTCAATGACCCAGAAAGCAGACGCTATCGTTATCGGAGCGGGGGTGATCGGTGCCGCCATCGCGCTGGAGTTGAACCGTGTCGGTATGCGAACGGTTTCGGTAGATAAAAATCCTGCGTCCGGTTACGGGCCCACCAGCGCTTCCTGTGCGATTATCCGCGTGCATTACTCTACCCTCGACGGTACTGCCTTTGCTTATGAGGGGTACCACTACTGGCGTGACTGGGCCGACTACCTGGGCGTCGACGACGAGCGCGGGCTGGCGGAGTTCCGTGAGATGGGTTGCCTGGTAATGTGCACGGACCATAACGACCACATGCGTAAGCAAACCGCACATTGCGATGCACTGTCGATCCCGTATGAAAAATGGAACGCGGAGCAGATACTGGAACGCCT
Organism: Gammaproteobacteria bacterium; assembly: GCA_029861595.1. Lineage (GTDB taxonomy): Bacteria > Pseudomonadota > Gammaproteobacteria > JAHELT01 > JAHELT01 > JAHELT01. Next base: position 1,628 of record JAOTYY010000091.1, on the reverse strand, counting down.
GCCGATTTATGATCTCACCAGCTACTGGCCGCCCAAACGCATGGACGATCCGGCGTTCGGCCAGCCGGGAGAGGGCAGGGTCGAAAGCGCAATTTTCTTTCCGACTGCCGGCTACATCACCGACCCGCAACTCTCCACGCACAATATCCAGCGCGCCGCCGAGTCGGCCGGCGCAAGCTTTGTGTTCGGCCGCACCGTAACGGAGATCCTGAAAAGCGGCGATCGCGTATCGGGCGTGCGCCTGGACGACGGTACGGAGATCCATGCGCCGGTGGTGGTGAATGTCGCGGGCCCGTTGTCCGAGAATGTCAACGCCTTGGCTGGTGCGCTCGATGACATGACCATCACGACCAAGGCGCTGAAACAGGAAGTGGTGCACGTGCCGGCACCGGACGGTTTCGACTTTTTCGCTGACGGGCTGGTCGTTTCCGACAGCGATGTTGCGGTCTACTGCCGCCCGGAAAAAGGCAATTTCATTCTCATCGGCAGCGAAGACCCGGAATGCGATACGCGCGAATGGGTGGATGCGGAAACCTACGACCGCGACTTCACCGAGCAGTGGACCCATCAGGCCTATCGCTACGCGCAGCGCGTGCCGAGCCTCGGCATTCCCAGCCAGATGCGCGGTGTGGTGGACCTTTATGACGTCAGCGACGACTGGATACCGATTTACGACAAATCCGCCGTACCGGGTTTTTACATGGCCATCGGCTCGAGCGGCAACCAGTTCAAGAACGCACCCATCGCGGGCAAGATGATGGCGGCGCTGATCCAGTATTGCGAAGCCGGTAACGATCACGATGCGACGCCGCTGCAATTCGATTTTCCGTACATCAACTACCGCACGAATGTCGGGTTCTACTCACGCAAACGGGAAATCAACAAAGACAGCAGTTTTTCGGTGCTCGGCTAGTGTAATCGCAGTAAAATGCGTTGTCTTATCATCAATATGAAACACTCATCACGGTAGGATCCGGCTGTTCTGGAGTTCCGGAGGAGAATCATGAAAACAAATCTGGCTGCGTTTGCAGCAACAGTACTTTGCACCTTGGCTGTCTCCGCGACCGCCCAGTAATACCAGGTCAACAAGGAGCAGCTTTCCAAGCTCTATACGGGGAAGGCTTATTCACCGTACGCGGGTCGCACCTTTCCGGATCGGCCGCTGTGGGGCGACACGCATTTGCACACTGCCCTGTCAATGGATGCGGGCGGCTTTGGCAACCGCCTCGGCTTGCGCGACGCCTATCGCTCCGCCCGCGGCGAAGAAGTCGTTACCTCCTCTGGTCAGTCCGCCCGGCTGGCCCGTCCGCTCGACTGGCTGGTAATCACCGACCATTCGGACGGCCTGGGGATGATCCAGGACGCGCTCGCGGGGTCACCGCCCATGACTCGCTTCGAACAGGGAGCACGCTGGTCGAAGGGCATACGGGCCGGTGGACAGAAGGCAATCGAGGCTGCACTCGACCTTATCGGTACTTTCTCGCAGGGCAAGGTGAATCCGGAGATGTTCGCCAACTATTCGCCGGGTTCACGCCGCTACGCCACGGTCTGGGACGACATCATCAACGCAGCCGACGAGTTCAACGAACCCGGGCGCTTCAAGGCGCTGATAGGCTTCGGATGGACGT
>JAOTYY010000304.1 GCA_029861595.1 Gammaproteobacteria bacterium | reverse complement strand
CACCCGCCAGGCCCGACGCCGCAAGTTCATCGAGCAGTTGCTCGTTGCCCGCAGGCAAGCCTTGTTTCCTGCCAAATTTTTTGCCGGACGAGGCCAGATCGCGATCGGCTGCGAGGTCCACGCCAGACTGCATCCGCGCCGTCAGCTTCGCTTCGCCCAGCGACTCCAGCTCACTCTGCGATTCGCCGAGATCGGCTAGCAAACCCTCGCTCCGTTGCAGTTCTTCCGCCAGCTTGCGGGTCCGCTCGTATTCGCTTAGAAACCGTTCAGCTTCCCGCGACCGGGGTGTGTAGGTCTGGTAGGCCGGCATCATCACTGCCGACACGATCACGATCAGGAAAACACTGGCAACAGCGGATAGCCAGTGACGTCGCAGCCACCCCGGGCGTTCAGGTCGGGGTCGTTCTATGGGCGATTCCAGAACGCGCCGCACGGTGTCGTCCACCAGAGCATCGGGCGCATCGACCGACGGAAGCGCCTGCAGTGCCCCGGTGAGTTTTTGCAGATCGCCCAGAAAGGCCTGGCAATTCCGGCATTGGGAAAGATGCTCACGCAGCTCGGGCACGGCCGTTGAGGCCTGGGCACCGTCTTCCAGGACGCGATCCTGCAGTTTCGCGCAGTCGCTCATGTTTCGTCTCCACCGTACACCGGCGCATCGCGGCGTTGCTGTTCTTCGAGTAACGCCAGACGCGCACGACGCAGATTGGTCTTTACGGAATTCAGCGGCATGTCGAGGATCTCGGCAACTTCCTGCTGTGGCAGGCCCTCGATTGCCACCAGCACCAGGACCTCCCGGTGCGCGATAGGCAGCGCCGCGACCGCCTCGCTCAACCAGGCAAGCGTTTCCGCGGTTTCGGCGGTGCCGTCGGTGCCGGGACCTGGTGCAGCACGTTCCGCCAGTTTCCCATCGTCGACGACCGAGAAACGGTTGCGGGACGCGCGCCAGTAGTTGCGTACGGTGTTGACGGCAATGGTGAACACCCACGCGCGCAATGGTTGCGAAGGTCTGTACGAGGCCGCTGCGGCGTGAATCTTGAGGAAAATGTCCTGGAACAGATCGTCCCGGCTCGCCGCATCCAACCCGCATCGAACGAGGTAGTTGTAGACAGGCCGCCGGTACGTTCCCAGCAGTTGCGGGAAAGCATCCTTGTCGCCGTAGAGATGCCGTGCCAGCCAGCCTCGCTCATCAATACCCGCGATGTATCCCTGTTCCGCCTTGCAACTCGGTTCGTTCATTCCCGCAGCGCCGCCGCAATACCGTGCATTGTGTAGTAGTACACGCAAACTCCCGGAAGGTTTCAGTTTGCCTGGTAAATAAACGCCACAACCGCACGAACGGGGTTATTTTGGTGCTTTGCTCCCATTTCCCAATGGGGGATGGGCCACCGATGGACGCCGGGTAAACATGACCTCTCCTCTTTCGATGACTGTTGGATGCCCTTTTCAAACAACGTCACGCAAAACTCGTCGTATGCGGGGAAGCTCGAAGCTGACAGCTGGAAGAGTCCTAACGTCAATTGTGCGCGAGAACGGTAGGTTAAGGCGTCGATCGTGCCTCACTTTGCCGGCCTACGCCTGGGCTATCCGTGGCGAGGTCACGCCTCAGTGGCCCGCAGCCCCTTGCCCCCGGGCAGGAACAAGGTGGTTTTCGGTTAGTGTTCACTTCCTGTTAGAATCGGCGCCCTGACAACACGTCCCCATCGTCTAGTCGGCCTAGGACACCGGCCTCTCACGCCGGCAACAGGGGTTCGAATCCCCTTGGGGACGCCACCTTATTCCGCACGTCCATGCTGATACGGTAATTCACCGGACATTCGTGTGAGACCGGATCCAGCGTGACTTGGTCGATGAGGCTGGACAGGAAGTCTTTCAGCGTCTCGCGGTTCATCGCATCGATGTTCTCCGCGATCCCGCCGAGCAGGGTTTTAACGTGCGCTTCGGTGATGTTGTCGAGCAGGGCGGCGGACGTGTATTCCTGTTCGCGCCGACTCATTTCAGTCGCCAGGGCCGAATCCCGGCGTCGGCAGCCACCGGGCGCAGATTTTCACAAAGTCGTGGCGTCGATTACTACGCCGTGACTCTGACTCGATCACCACCTTTGCGCGCACTGCCCTCCAGTACATAACGCACACCTTGCTCCCGGCCGATCTGCTTAACGTAGACCGCTTCGCCCATGTAGACCATCGTCGAGTTCCGCGCGTTCCGATTGTCCCAACTAATGGAGATGCCCCTAATGCTATGATGCGCCGCGTCAAATTTCCGCGCCACCCTCCTATCCGGGATTAAATCACAAGCTATGCACGCACCTGTCGAAACCCCCATCAGTCGGCGTGCCGCAATTATCGCATTTTCACTCGGCACGCTGTTTTTTGGTTACGCCTTTATCCAGCGTGTATCGCCGAGTGTGATGACCAATGAGTTGATGCGGGATTTTACCGTCGGCGGTACCGTGCTCGGTTCGCTGTCGGCATTTTATTTTTACACTTATGCCGCAATTCAATTGCCCGTTGGCATACTCACCGACCGATACGGGCCACGCAAACTGATGAGCTTTGCGGTTGGGTTGTGCGCCATCGCGTCGCTGGGTTTTGCATTGAGCGATTCACTTTTAGCCGCATCTGTGGGGCGTGCGATTATCGGTGCGACTGTAGCGTTTGCCTTTGTCGGCACACTGGCTATCTCGGGTTACTGGTTCAAACCCACGCAGTACGCCATGCTAGCGGGTGTGCTGCAATCCGTCGGCATGAGCGGTGCGATTTTCGGACAGGCGCCGCTTCGCCACTTGGTCGAATCGATCGGTTGGCGCGGCACCATGGTCGTGTTGGCGGGGATCGCCTTGCTGTTGTCAATTTTGCTGTTTTCGCTGGTGCCACGACGATCCGTCGAACAGCGAAAATTCGAGGCGCGCAGCAATGTGTCGACAGGTTTGAAGGCAGTAGCAGGCAATCTGCAGACCTGGCTGTGTGCGCTGATCGGCTTTGGCATGGGCGCGACCATGCTCGGATTTGGCGGCCTGTGGGCGGTGCCTTGGTTGAGCAGCGTGCATGGGTATTCAACTGCAGAAGCAGCGGGCATTGCCTCGGCGCTGTTTGCGGGCTGGGCGATATTTTCGCCCGTTTTCGGCTGGGCGTCCGACCGTTTGGGTCGCCGAAACCCGATGGTGACCGTGGGAGCACTTGTTTCTCTGGTGGCGTTTTCGTGCACCATCTTCTTTACCCCGAAAAGCACGCCGCTACTGGTCGGGTTGATTTTTCTCGTCGGTGCGGCGGGCAGCACAATGACGTCATGCTTCAGTTCGGTCAGGGAGCTGAATGATCTCGAGTACAGCAGTACCGCGCTGGGGTTGATGAATATGTGCCTTGTCGGATCAGGGGCCGTAATGCAGCCCTTGATTGGCTGGTTGCTCGATCTGAACTGGGCTGGCGCGATGGTCGATGGCGCGCGAGTTTACTCTGCTGATACGTACACCACAGCGCTCTCCAGTCTGCTCGCGGTAATTGCAGCGGCGTTTGTCGGCACCTTGCTGTTGCGGGAGACTTTTTGTAAACAGGTTGCATAAGCGGTTTGGGGCTGGCGATTGCTCCCGGGGCGTGGTTGTACGACCCCGCCGGACAGACATTCCGGGAGTGGGCGCTACCCTCGGCTAAGAATGCACGGCCGTACGGCATGGCGTCCGACGGCGCGCACGTGTGGGTTGTGGAGACCGGGGTATCCCTCAATCAATTCATGGGATTCGATACCCGGGCCGAACGCTTCGTATCCGTTACACCGATTCCGTCGGGGGGCGGCTCAGTGCGCCATATGGACTACCACGCCGGCACCGGTAACGTATGGTTCGGTACGGATCGCGGCACGATCGCGCGCGCCGAAGTGCAATCCGATTGAGTGGGCAGCTGCCGTTTCGAGCGTGCCTGCATCCTGTGGCCAGGGCACGTCCGTTTTCGTGCCGGGCGTCAGCGGCAGTCCATCACGCCGCGCTGCATGTGGTGAACGACAGGTACCAGCTGCATGGTTCGATGCGCCGCTGCAACCTTTAATCCAAGACTCAGGCGCAGAAAGGAACCAGCAGGCAACTAGCGTAACGTTTAAACCCCCTTGGGGACGCCACCTTATTCCGCACGTCCATGCT
>JAOTYY010000303.1 GCA_029861595.1 Gammaproteobacteria bacterium | reverse complement strand
TCGGCGCCTTCTGATAATCAATGGTGGCAATACGGCCCAAGGCGCATATTGTGCAACACACGGCGCTGGAGCGTTACCCGAAGCTGCGCGATCAACACGATTGATCACGGGACTGCTAATTGCTTGTGGCGCACACGCATGGCAGCGTGCAGACCGATCATCGAATGCACGGTCAGCGTGCCGACCAGCACGGCACCGCCAAGCAGCGTCGTCGAAGCCGGTTCTTCACCGATGACCCACCATACCCACAGCGGGCCGAGCAGCGTTTCCAGCAACAACACCAGGTTCACTTCGGGCGCTGGAATCAGGCGCGTCGCACCCATCAGCAACAGCATCGACACGGGCATTAGAGTGAGGCTGTGCAGGGCCAGGAGTGTCATTCCAAACGTTTCGATGCTCGCTGGTTCGGCAAACGGCAGCACGGCTACGGTCGCAGCGAGGCTGCCGTACAGCAGCAGCGGCAACATACGACCCTCGCCGGTGTGCCGCATCAACACGAATGTCGCTGCCAGCGAACCGGATGCCCCCAGTGCACACAGATTTCCAATCAGCGTATGGCCGTGGAATTCGCCGGCAAAAACCAACGCGATGCCGCCGCAAACCAGCAATGATGCCACCCAGGTTCGCAGCGCTATTGCCTCGCGCGCAAACAGCACACTGAACAGGGCGGCGAAAATCGGTCCGGCACTGACAATGACGAGCGTGTTGGCGACCGCTGTCAAACTGATAGACAGCACGAAGAAGACCGAGCTGGCCGCATACAGCAGCGCGATGGCCAGCGCGGGTTTGTCCAGGCGCATCACAACGGCAAACGTCGCGGTGCGCGGCAGCAGGGCGAGCAGAATGCCGTAGGCAACCAGGGTCAACAAATTGCGCCAGAACGACAGCGTCCAGGCGTCGGTGGCCGCGAGACGCAGGATCAAAGCGTCCGGGCTGATCAGCAAGACCCCGGCAGTCGCGCACAGCAAGCCCTGCATATGTCCTACGCGCCTAGTCGCCATCGGTTTCGGCTCGAAAAAGACGCGAGGCTACCACAGCAGAGCCGGCTGGTTGGTACCGACAACCAGGTGAGCAATTCACATCGGCACGGTGGAAAGTCGAGGCGCTGTGGCTGGCGACGGGGTCAGGCGCCTTGAGACATGGTGATGTGACCGGATTGTGCCGCGACACGCTCCAGCCATGCGCGGATATTGGGGTAGTCCCGCAGACCCATGTTGCCTTCGTCGGCGACGTGCGTATAGGCGTACAGCGCGATGTCGGCGATGCTGTAAGCGTCGACGAAAAACTCGTGTGTCTGCAGATGGCCCTCCATTACATCCAGGGCACGGTAGCCGCGTTGCTGCTTGTCGGCGAGGATGTCCTGGTGAGTTTCCGCTTGCTGCAGATAGCGAACCATGAACCGCGCCACGGCGATGTACGGCTCGTGACTGTATTGCTCGAAAAACATCCACTGCAGCACCCGTGCGCGCGCCAGTCGCTCCGCGGGGAGATATTCGCTGCCCTCGGCCAGGTACCAGAGAATTGCCCCCGACTCGGACAGGTGGGTACCGTCGGGGAATTCCAGCAGCGGGATCTTGCCGTTCGGATTCATCGCCAGGAACTGCTCGCTGCGCGTGTCTCCGCTGACTACTTCGACAGGCTCCCAGGCGTGTTCGATGCCGAGCTGCGTCAGCAGCAGTTTCACCTTGTAGCAGTTGCCCGAGTAGATATCGCCATACACCTTGTACATGCGGATACCTTAATTGCCGGCGCCCCACGCGCCCGGCAGCGAGCCTAGCGCAAAAGAAGCGGCCGGTGGAGCGGACAGGGTTTCCCGAACGGTTTGCGGGCTTCCAGTTGCGCATTTTCGTAGCGCACTCCTCTTCGTGTGCCCCGAAAGTACTGCACATCGTGCCAAAGTCGTGGCGTTCCGGGTCTGGCTGCTGGCCCGAGCCGCACGCGACGCTGAACCGCCGGGGGCCGCACGCGCGTAGCGTCCGCCCGGCGCGAGGTTTTTAAACCAACCTATTGAACGAACAATAGCGTGGCAAACAACGAGCCGATCGCGGACTGCCAGGTTCGTGAATGCGTTGTATCATGTCGCTGCCGGCGGAGACCTGTGCTTCGGGGATATCCGCCCCACCGCTGCCAGGGAGAAGCGTTGGGATGAGGGCGGCTCGCGGGTGGGTGCCGGTGGTCCGCTATAACAAACGCTGCTCGAGCAGCACTGAATATCCTCACCCCTGACCCTTGCCCCAGGGGGAGAGGGGAGTCAGACGGGCTCGACCGCTCGCCCAAGGGGGGGGTTAAGAGGAACCGGCATCCAGGCTTCACGAGGTAAATGACGAATGGCAAAAGCGCTGATCCTGATTGACATACAGAACGACTACTTTGACGGCGGCAGCATGCAACTGGTCGGTATGGGCCGCGCAGCGGCCAACGCCGAAAAACTACTGCAAGCCGCGCGTGAGCGGGGCGTCCCCCGCTACCACGTGCAGCATATTTCGGCGCGTCCGGATGCCACGTTCTTCGTTACCGGCACGGAGGGCGTGGAGATAAATGCGAGCGTCGCGCCGCTCGGCGATGAAGCCCTGGTGCAAAAGAATTTCCCTAACGCGTTCCGCGATACGGCGCTGCATCAGCAACTCAAAGATGCGGGCGTCGATGAACTGCTCATTTGTGGCGCGATGACGCACATGTGCATAGACGCAACCACGCGTGCTGCGTTTGATCTGGGATACCGTTGCATGCTGGCTGAAGATGCGTGTGCCACGCGCGATCTGCAGTTTGCACAACGCACACTGCCCGCGCGAGACGTACACGATTCGTTTATGGCCGCATTGAGCGCTCCGTATGCACGTGTTATGTCTACTTCCGATTGTTTAAAAGAGATCTGAGACCATGAACACCATCGACCTGCGAAGCGATACCGTCACTCGACCGAGCAAGGGCATGCGCAAAGCGATGGCGGAAGCCGAGTTGGGCGATGACGTCTACGGTGACGACCCAACCGTCAACCGCCTGCAGGCGCTTGCTGCAGAAACTCTGGGCTTCGAGGCGGCGCTGTTTGTCCCCAGCGGTACGCAGTCCAACCTGGTCGCACTGTTGAGCCATTGTGAGCGCGGTGATGAATACATCGTTGGACAGTTGGCACATACCTACAAATTCGAGGCCGGCGGCGGGGCAGTGCTGGGTTCGATTCAACCGCAGCCGCTGGATTTCGCGCCCGACGGCACTCTCGATCTGACGAAAGTGGCGGGCGCGATAAAAGCCGATGATGTGCATTTCGCCAGAACGCGTCTGCTGTGCCTGGAAAATACCTACGCCGGGCGCGCGTTGCCGATGAGTTATCTAGCTGAGGCGCGCGCCTTCGTAGACGTACACGGATTAGCGCTGCATCTGGATGGCGCGCGGATTTTCAATGCGGCCGTCAAACACGGGGTGGCGGTAACGCAGGTGTCGCAGCATTTCGATACCATTTCGTTCTGTTTGTCCAAGGGCCTGGGTTGTCCGGTCGGGTCGCTGCTGTGCGGTTCACATGAGTTGCTGTCGCGCGGTTATCGCTGGCGAAAAATGCTGGGCGGCGGCATGCGTCAGGCCGGGGTTATCGCGGCGGCCGGCATCTACGCCCTGGAGAACAATGTGCAACGCCTGCAGGAGGACCACGACAACGCCGAGCGTCTGGCGTGCGGTCTGGGCGAGATCGATGAACTGCAGGTCAACTACGATGCGCAGCAAACCAACATGGTGTTTGTCGATGTCGCCGAAGCGGCGGTGAGCCCGCTGCAGAGTTGGTTGCGTGAACGCGGCATAATCGTGACCGCTCGCGATCACATGCGCCTGGTTACTCATCTGGACGTGGCCGAGGCGGATATCGATCGGGTGGTCGATGCGTGCAAAGGCTTTTTCGCCGGGCAGCGTCAGGTGCGCGGCGAAACGGCCAGCGCAGCGGGGCCGTAGTTCGCGGCAAATCGCCGGGACCGGTTATGTGTTTCTTGAGTTACTATCGCGCCCTCTGCCCGGGCACCGCCGCACTCGGATGAACGCGCGCAGTATCTATATCCCGCACAGGCCGTTACTCGGTATCGCGCTGGTCGTTGCGGGCTCGCAATTGTTGTCGATGATGGACGGTGTTGCTAAGTATCTGGCTGCCG
>JAOTYY010000302.1 GCA_029861595.1 Gammaproteobacteria bacterium | reverse complement strand
GGGTTTCTCGCCCCGTGCCAACCGCTCGTTGATATCCTCGATGACACCCGGAAGTTCGTCGAATTCGTCGATGACGTAGTGCGCACCGGTTTTCTCCAGCGCGTCACGCGTGAATGCGAGTCGCCTGGCGATTTCTTCCGGCGGCAGCGTGTCCGCCTCTTCGAGGGTGTTTATGTCCATGTAGTTGCTGTAGCGTGCCATGCCAACTGCCCAGCAACCGGCCTCCAGACCTTCGCCCACCCCCGATTTGGTGTCGTCAACCTTGACCACCGCTTGAATCGGATGGACGTCCATGAGATCCAGGTTACGGTACACCATGAAGGGCTTCGGGCGCGCGCCGTGCGCGACGTCGTCGCCGGCGACCGTCGCATCGGGACGGAAGCCCTGATCCTTGGCCGCCGCATGCAGGATATCGACCATGACCCGGGTGAAGCCCGTGGAGACGCCGATTTTGATGCCCTGTTTCTGCAGCGCCTGTGTCACCTCCGCAACACCCGGCAGCAACGGCGTGTAATTGGGCAGGCATTCGAGCTGCATGGGAACGAAATCCCCGAACATGCGATCAACATCGTCCTGGTCCGGGTACTTGCCCTTTATCTCCTTCCAGCGCTTGCGGATCGCAGGTTCCTCGGTCAATGCTTTGATGTGCAGGTCTTTGCGCAGCCCCATCGGTCCGCGGGCTTCCTGCATCGAGATCTCCACGCCGTGCTTCTTGAATACATCGGCGAAAACCACCGCCGGTGCGATCACGTAGGCATCGGCAGTGGTGCCACTCCAGTCGAGGACCAGGCCCTTGACCTTGCCGCGGTAGGTGCGGCTGTAGACGTAGTCGGGTCGCTTGATGCTCATCGGGTTTTCTCTCCTGTGTCGGAATTCATTCACAATTGTGTTGCCGCGGGAAGGATCTAGGCAGGCGGATCTGCAGGACTCCTGGTTTCACGCGTCGTTTGGCGCACGATTCGCCACACCCATTTCCGCCAGCACGTCGGCTATCGCCTGCAAAGCGCCGTGTATCTCGGCCTCGCCGAGCTCGCCGATACAGCCGATGCGGAACGTGTCCGCCACCGTCAACTTGCCCGGGTAGATGACATAGCCGCGATCGACCAGCCGAGCGTAGAACTTCTCGAACACGAAATTCGCTTCGTCGGGCACGTGAAACGTCACGATGATCGGCGCCTGGAGTTCGTCCGGCAACAGCGTAACGAATCCCAGATCCCGCATTCCCTGCACCAGAACGTCCAGATTGTGCTGGTAGCGGCGGTGACGGCCTGCCACCCCGCCTTCCTGCGCATGCTCTTGAAGTGCCTTGTGGAATGCCACGATGACGTGCGTCGGGGGAGTGAACCGCCACTGGCCATTACCTTCCATGGCAGTCCACTGCGCGTGCAGGTCGAGACTCAGCGATGGGCTGTTTCCCGCACAGGCTTCCAGCGCCGCGCGGCGAATAATCGCGAAACCCATCCCGGGTACGCCCTGCAGGCACTTGTTGGACGAGGCGACCAGCGCATCGAAAGCCACCTCGGCGGCGTCGATCGCGAGCGCGCCGAACGCGCTCATTGCATCGATGATCAGCGCTCGCCCGTGGCGCGCCGTAGTCTCGGCAATCGCCTCGATAGGATTGAGAATTCCGGAGGTCGTTTCGCAATGTACCGCCACGACGTGCGTGATTTCGGCGTCTTGTGCCAAAAGGCGATCGAGCGCAGCGGGATCGTTGGGCACATCCTCGGCGGATTCGAGGGTGACGTAGCGGCGAGCGTAGTAGTCGCAGATGCGTGCGATGCGCTGACCGTAAGCACCGTTTATCAGGATGGCGGCTTTTCCGTCGCTTGGCACCAGCGTGCCGATGGTGGCCTCGACGGTAAAAGTGCCGCTGCCTTGCAGGGGTACACAGACGTGCGTCCCCTCGCCGCCAGCGAGTGCAACGAGTTGCTCACGCATCTGCGCATTGATTGCGATGAATGCACTATCGCGCGAACCCCAGTCGTTCAGCATGGCGCTTTTCACGCTGGCGGACGTTGTCAGGGGGCCGGGAGTCAGCAACCAGGGATCACGCTGTTTTTCAACCATCTCGGCAAGTTTCTCCAACCACCAGCAGATTGTCCTTTATACGCGTGCTTGATAGCCTTAACAAATCGATAATATTTACGTGATATATAGGCAAAACCTATGAATCATGCGCAACTCAAGGCATTTCATGCGGTCGCGGGCCATGGCAGCTTCACGCGTGCAGCTGCGGTACTGCATGTCACGCAACCGACGCTTTCCGATCACGTGCGTGCCCTGGAGACACACTACGGTGTCAAACTCTTCGAGCGCCGCGGCAAAGGCGTGGTGCTGACCGGACTCGGCGAAGCCTTGTTGAACATCACCCGCCGCCAGTTCAACCTGGAAGCCGAAGCCGAGCAACTGCTCTCAGGTGCGCATGGGTTGAAGGGCGGTACGCTACGCGTCGCCGCCGACGGGCCTTATCTGATACTGCCTTTGCTAGGTAGCTTCCACCGCCGTTACCCGGACCTGAAGTTGTCGATGACCTTCGGCAATTCCCGGCAGGTACTGGAGGAGCTGTATCAGCGCCGCTGTGATGTGGCGCTGTTGCCTGACGTCAGCGAGGACACACGTGTCTATGCACGCCCCTTGCGTAACGACCGCCTGGTGCTCGTGGTGCCGGTCGGCCACGCCTGGTCGGGCCGCCGTACACTGCATCTCGCCGATCTCGAAGGGCAACGATTACTGGTGCGTGAAACCGGCTCGAATACCCGCGCGGTGTTCGAGAGAGCGCTCGCGCATGCCCGGGTAACGCCCGCCGAAATGCTCGAGATCGGCAGCCGCGAAGGCGTGCGCGAGGCGGTCGCGGCGAACCTAGGTATCGGGGTAATCGCCGAGAGCGAGATCGGCGCCGACGATCGCTTGCATGCGCTGCGGATTCGCGACGCTCGTGTCAGAGTCGTTGCGTCTCTGGTATGCCTGCAAGCAAGCCGAGCGTCGGACGTGCTGCAGGCGTTTTTCGATTTCATCGACGAGGAAACGTGACGTGCCTTTCCCGAGAGAAGGACGGTACCGAGCAAGGAGTCATGCGTCCGGGTATGGTGGTGTGCTGGTGGCGCCCCCGGACGACACGGCTGACCTGCACTTTATCCCACTTCTTTGATCCAGATCAGCCCGTGCGGGACTCCGTGTCCCTATTTTTGACCGGAGAGGTTGAGATTGCACGACGTTTAGTTTGCGTGCTCTCGCTGATCCAGAAATGGGTAGTATCAATCATAACATTAGTGCTCTGCGCGCCGTGGCCCGGTGAACGCTATCCGTGCCAAGGGCCGTAGAGGGCACATCCTGCCCAGCGTGGCGGTGCTTGCCGCTGCGTTCCTCCTGCTGGCCGGTGGCTGTGTGGATGACTCCGGCACGAATTTAGTGCCCGAGGCCGGCGCAGACCCAGTGCCCGAGGACGACGTAGAGCTGTCCCCGCAAAGATTCACGGTGGACCAGTCGGGCGGCACGCTGGAATACCGCTCGACCGAACACGATGTGTCGCTGACCGTGACCGTGCCACCCGACGCGGTGGCCGCAAGCACTGAGGTCACCATCCAGCACGCAAGATCCTTTCCCGCTGCCTCAGGGCTCATGCCGGGTGCGATCTTCGAATTCGCCCCCGCTGACCTGGTGTTCGATGCACCGGTGGAACTGCGCATCAGCTACGCCGCGCGCATGCTCGACTCCCTGCCGGAAGTCGATCTGCGCATCCACAAAGTGTCTGGTGCCAACTGGATACCGCTGCTTGGCTCAGTGGACGCTGCCAACAAGGTGGTCGATGCGACGCTCACCGGGTTCAGCGTGTATGCGCTGAAAACGATTCCGCGGGTGACCGGCAGTGGCGGTGGCGGCGGAGATAACGGCGGCGCAGACACCTGGGGGGCGATCCAGTCGGACATCCTGCAACCATGGTGCGTACCTTGCCACAATAACACGCCGGCGGCGGCAAGGGGATTATCCTTTGAGGCGGATCAGTACGACGTGCTGGTCACCGATGGGCGGGTGAATCGCGGCGGCTTGGCGGTCATCGATCCGATGCTGATCGTCGATCCGGGTAACAGCGCCGGGAGTTTCCTGGTCTGGAAGGTCACCGGCTTCGGGCCCAAT
>JAOTYY010000090.1 GCA_029861595.1 Gammaproteobacteria bacterium | reverse complement strand
CCGCATACTGGGAGGTGTCTTTCTGCAGCCCATACCAATAACCGAGGTACGCTAAACCCATGCTGCCGCCCACCAGCAGCACGCCCAGCACCAAGAAGTGCAGGTAGGAATTCAGCTGCCTGGTGACTGGTTTACCGCCGGATTTGGTAAGCAGAATTATATTCATGACGCGATGGTCAACGCTTTTGGTGTCAAATCATAGATGACTCCCCCGTACATTGGTAGTATTTTCCCTGGTTGAAACATGCGCCCGCTTGACCGATTTCTTGACCCCGCCATGGTCGTACGCTGCCAGACGGTCCGTCGTCTCACCGCCGAACTATGGGAAATCCTGCCAACCGAGTTCCAGACCCATGCGGTAGTTGTCGGCTGTAATTCCGGTATCATTAGCATCCTCGTCGACTCGCCGGTCTGGGCCACGCGTCTGCGTTTCATCGAAGCGCAGATTCTGCGCCGCTTCAGCGCCGGGGACCCACCCTGCGCGCGGCTGAAAATACTCGTCCGACCCGATTTCTCCGCGCCCCGGGAAACACCGCCAGGTGTCCGCAGAGCACCGCTCAGCCGCGCTACTGCGCTCGCGCTCCTGGACCTAGCGGCGACAGCCGGTGACTCGCGATTAACGCGGGCCCTCCAGCGGCTCGCAAGCCACGCCAGTTCCATCGACGCTCAGGAGTAGGCTTCGATCGGCTGGATATACGATATCGGTGCTTCGTCCACCGCATCGAACGTGACCCGCTCCCAGGCGTGTTCGGCCTCGATCAGCGAGCGCAGCAGACTGTTGTTGAGTTCGTGCCCGGACTTGTAGCCGGAAAACGCTCCGATCAGGCTGTGCCCCAGCAGATACAGATCGCCGATCGCGTCCAGGATCTTGTGCTTGACGAATTCGTCGCGATAACGCAGCCCATCCTCGTTCAGCACGCGGTAGTCATCCACCACTATTGCGTTGTCCAGGCTGCCACCCAGCGCCAGGTTACGTTCCCTGAGCTTTTCGATATCGCTCATGAATCCGAAGGTGCGGGCGCGGCTCACTTCCTTGACGAATGACGTGGTGGAGAAATCTATCTCGGCTTCCTGGCAGGAACCTTGGAACAAGGGATGATCGAACTGGATCGTGAACGCCACTTTGAAACCGTTGAACGGATCGAAGCGCGCCCATTTGTCCCCGTCTTCCACGACGATTGGACGCTTGATGCGGATGAATGTCTTGGGCGAATCCTGCTCGACGATGCCTGCCGACTGAATCAGGAACACGAATGGCCCGGCGCTGCCATCCATGATCGGCACTTCCGGCGCACTCAGATCGATGTAGGCATTATCGATGCCCAGACCCGCCAGTGCCGACAGCAGGTGCTCCACCGTCGATACTTTGACGCCATCGCGCTGCAGCGAGGTTGACAGCTGTGTGTCGCCGACGTTCTGCGGATTGGCTTTGATCTCCACGGGCTGCGCGAGATCCACCCGCCGGAACACGATGCCGGTATTTACGGCTGCAGGTCTCAGCGTAAGGAGTATCTTGTTGCCCGTATGTAAGCCGACGCCAGTGGCACGGATAGTATTTTTTAGCGTTCTTTGTCGTATCAATTGACACCCACACTCGACTGGGCACTGAGCCGCACAACGCGCGAAGCTTGCAGTGGTCCTTTGAAAATAGCAGCCCTGGCAGTTGTTGCTTTGCGTTCATCGCGAGACGCAGGGCCGTAAGGCCCGCCATTCTAGCTGAATCACAAGCCGCGGGCCAAGCCACCACGTGGCAAATTTACGCGAGTTTCGCATCTGCCGTCACCGAGTTACGACCGATGCCACATAATCGCGCGCCCGCTCAGTCCGCCTGGCGGCGCAGAAACGCCGGGATGTCCAGATAATCAAGGTCGATATCGGCCCCCGAATCCAGGCCATCGCCGACCGCCTTGATGCGGATAGCTGTCGGCCGGTCGTACTGCTTGTAGTCAACCTCACCGTCGCGGCTGCGCTGTACCAGCTTGACGGGTTCCGGCGGCTGGCCGATACCGGTAGCCACAACCGTCACGCGCAACTCGCCCTCCAGTCCCGGCTCGATCACCGTGCCGACCACCACGGTAGCGTCTTCGGAGGCAAATTCCTTGATTTCTGTACCGACCTCCTCGAATTCGCCGATCGCCAGATCCATGCCGGCGGTGATGTTTACCAGGATGCCTCGCGCACCGGCGAGGTTGACGTCTTCCAGCAACGGACTGTTGATCGCCGCCTCGGCGGCACGCCGCGCCCGTTCGTCGCCGCTCGCCACGCCGGTGCCCATCATCGCCATTCCCATCTCGGACATCACCGTTTTGACATCGGCGAAATCCACGTTTATCAGCCCTGGACGGGTAATCAGCTCCGCTATGCCCTGCACCGCGCCCTGCAGCACTTCGTTAGCCGAGCGGAACGCGTCGAGCACCGTGACCTCCTTGCCGAGCACGGTCAGGAGTTTCTCGTTGGGGATGGTTATCAGCGAATCGACGTGCTGCCCGAGCTGCTCGATCCCGTCAGTGGCGACTTTCATTCGCTTGTTACCCTCGAATGGAAACGGCTTGGTGATGACGGCCACCGTCAACACTCCCATTTCGCGTGCCAGTTGCGCGATCACCGGCGCGGCGCCCGTGCCCGTACCGCCGCCCATGCCGGCGGCTATGAACAACATATCCGTGCCGGCAATGACTTCCTGTATACGCTCGCGATCCTCGAGCGCGGCCTGGCGGCCGATCTCGGGGTTCGCACCGGCGCCGAGACCCTTGGTCATGCTGGCACCGATCTGCAGGGTAGTCTTCGCCGAGACGCTCTTCAGCGCCTGGGCATCGGTGTTGGCACAAACGAACTCCACGCCCTCGATACTCGAGCGCACCATGTGCTCGACGGCGTTCCCGCCGCCACCTCCTATGCCTACCAGTTTGATAACCGCGGTCTGACTGTATGAATCCATCAGCTCGAACATAGCTTGTCTCCTCGTACGATGATGAGCAGATTAAAAATTTCTCTGGAACCAGTGTTTAGTGCGCTGCCACAAACCGATCTGCCGATTCTCGGACAGCTCTTCGCGCGCCAGTCGATTCTGCAGACCGACCAGCAGCAGTCCGACGCCGGTTGCGTGAATCGGGTTGCGGACCACATCCGCCAGCCCGGACACGAATTGCGGCACGCCCAAGCGCACTGGCATGTGAAATACTTCCTCGGCCAACTCCACCACGCCCTCCATCTTGGCGCTGCCGCCGGTGAGCACCACGCCGGCGGCGATGAGCTCTTCGAAACCGCTGCGCCGCAGTTCCGCCTGCACCAGGCTGAGCAACTCTTCGTAGCGCGGCTCGACAACTTCGGCCAGGGTCTGTCGCGCGAGACGCCGGGGTGCGCGGTCACCGACACCGGGTACCTCAATAGTCTCATCCGGATTGGTCAGCTGGCGCAGCGCGCAGGCGTACTTGATTTTGATTTCTTCGGCGTACTGGGTCGGCGTGCGCAATGCCACGGCAATATCGTTGGTGACCTGATCGCCGGCAATCGGGATTACCGCGGTGTGGCGAATTGCTCCTTCGGTGAATACCGCGATGTCCGTGGTGCCGCCGCCGATATCGGCGACGCACACACCGAGATCCTTCTCATCCTCAGTCAATACCGACTGGCTGGAGGCGAGTTGTTCGAGAATTATGTCGTCTACTTGCAGACCGCAGCGTTTTACGCACTTGATAATATTCTGCGCGGCATTCACCGCACCCGTGACCAGGTGAACTTTGGCTTCCAGGCGCACGCCGGACATGCCCACCGGTTCGCGCACACCTTCCTGATCGTCGATCACGAATTCCTGCGGCAGCACGTGCAGGATGCGCTGATCGGCCGGAATGGCGACGGCCTTCGCCGCATCGATAACGCGCTCCACATCGCCGCTGTTCACCTCGCGATCCTTGATCGCGACGATGCCGTGCGAGTTAAGGCTGCGAATGTGACTGCCGGCAATGCCGCTGTACACCGAGTTAATCTGACAACCCGCCATCAACTCGGCTTCCTCGATGGCCCGCTGTATCGATTGCACCGTGGAGTCGATATTTACGACCACACCTTTTTTCAGCCCGCGTGACGGGTGCGAGCCGATACCTATGATTTCGACCTGCCCGGTGTCGTCCACGTCGCCGACCACGGCGACGACCTTGGACGTGCCGATATCCAGTCCCACGATCATGCGGTTGTCGGATGACTTTGCCATCGTCACTCCTGTGTCAGGGCAGTGTGTAGAACATCGTCTCGCCAGCGCACCGCTACTCCGTTGGTGTAGCGCAGATCGACGTGGCTGACGTTTTCCCATTCCTGGCGCAGCGGCCCCGAATACAGCGACGCGAATCTTTGCAACCGTTGTGCAAGCTGATGGCGCCCGAGTTCAACGACCACCCCGTCGGTGAGCGTTACCCGCCAGCTGCGCCGTTGATCGAGCTCGATTTCAGCCAGTTGCAGGCGCAGCTTTTTGAACCACGGTGCATAACGCATATACACAGCGTGCAACTCGCGCTGCATTTGTGCGGGGCCAACCAGCGACGGCAGTGCGCTAAACCCGGCGTTCGTCTGCGGTGGTGCGAATACGCTTCCGTCGCGCCCCAATAAGTGATCACGACCCCAGCGCGCCACCGGTTCGTGCTCGGTAATGGCAATCAGCAAAGTGCTCGGCAGCAGGCGCCGCACCGAAACATCTTCGACCCACGCGATTTTGCGCAAGTCGGTACGCAATGCATCCAGATTGATCTGCAGCAATCCCGGTGTCAGATGGCGCGTGACCACTTGCTGCAGTGTTTGCGCATCGACATGCCGCAGCTCGCCGTCCACTTTCACGTCCTGTACGGGCAGGAACACCGTCGCAGGGGCACGCAGATACAAAGCAACCAGCCACAAGCCGACGGCCAGCAGTGCGATACTCAGTATCGCCATCAGCGCACCTCGCTTTGCCGAGCGTGGCGACACCGGCCCACCAACCCGATAAAACGTCGCGCTACTCATGCGCTGGCTCCAGTGTGTCTTCAAGAATTCGCAATACCAGGTCGCTGAACGACATACCCGCTGCGCGCGCCGCCATCGGCACCAGACTGTGGTCCGTCATGCCCGGCGCGGTGTTCAATTCGATCAACCAGAACTGCCCGGCGCGATCGCGCATCAGATCGATGCGCCCCCAGCCCTTCGCATCCAGTGCGTTGAACGCCCGCGAGCACAGCGTAGACAGGTTCCGTTCTTCCTCCGCGTTCAGGCCGGACGGACAGTGATACTCGGTGGTGTCGCTGAAATACTTCGCCTCGTAGTCGTAGAATACGCGCGGCGTCGCCAGGCGAATGGCCGGCAGAACCTCTGTCCCGACGATCGTTACCGTGTACTCGTCACCGTCGATGCAGCGTTCCGCCATCACCGGCCCGTAAGCCCGGGCCGCGTCCCACGCGGCAAGCGACGTCTCGGCGCCGGCTACTTTGCTGACACCGATACTGGAGCCCTCCAGGCAGGGTTTGATGATCAGAGGCAGGCCGAAAATCTCGCACGCCTGCGCACACTGCACGGACTCCTCCAGAATCATCCAAGCGGGAGTCGGCAACCCCAGCCCGCGCCAGACGAGTTTGCTGCGATGCTTATCCATACACAGGGCGGAGCCCAGCACACCGCTGCCTGTGTACGGCACACCGAGTGAGTTCAGGGTGCCCTGAATCTGGCCGTCCTCGCCACCGCGTCCATGCAGAATCAGAAAGACCCGATCGAATTCGTGCTGCTGCAGGCGCGACAGGGTGTCGGTATCGAGATCCAGCGCGTGTGCATCGATGCCGCGCTCCTGCAGACCGGCCAGCACCTGACTGCCGCTTCTCAACGAAATCTCCCGTTCCGCCGAATGCCCGCCCATCAGTACTGCCACTCGGCCGAAACGGTTTTCACGTGCCATCATCGGTGCCTTCCCACCAGCTGCACCTGACGCTCCAGGCGCACCCCGAATTTGGCCCGCACCGTATTCTGCACGCGCACTATCAAGCGTTCCAGGTCACTGACGCAGGCGTTCTTTTTCACGTGCACGTAGTTGGCGTCGTCCACCGTCAGTTCAACGCCGCCGCTGCGAATGCCTTCCAGCCCCGCCTGCCGAATCAGGTCGTGCACCTCGCGACCCTGCGCAGCGCGGAACAACGGACCGTGACCGGCGTTGGTGCGGGCGCGGGCGAACCGCGGTTCGCTCGGCGGTGCACCGAACCTGAGCTGCGCCGCGACCAGCCATTCGTTGCGCAGGTAACCCCGCTCGCGCAAAGCGGCCATGGTCAACGTACGTCGCTCGCCGTAACGGTCCAGCGTCACCACGTGTTCCACCAGCGGCCACAGGCTCTGTTGTTCGCGCGATACGCACATCTGCAAAGCACCACCCAGCGTGTGTGGCCAGTTAGCGAACACCTGGGCGCCACCCAATCCCTGTTGCGCGCAGAACCGTGCCAGCTTCGGCAACCGCACACCGGCGCCGGCGCGCACTACGGACTCGGCGGCGATTTCGATGTGATCAAAAGCCCGGCGTGGTGCAACGACGGTTCCCGGAAAGCCGCCGTCACGGACCAGCAGGTTGCAGCCAGTGCCCGTCCATACCACCACATCGGTGTTTGGCAGGATTTGCAGAAACCGCAGCAAATCGTCCACGCCGGCCGGTTCGTAGAATCGCGCGATCGGACCGCCAATGCGCCACGCGGTATGCTTGGCGGCCGGCTCGTCGAATCGCAGACGGCCTCGCAGCGGTGCGCGTTCCAGCGCTGCGATGCTCATTGCACGGACCTCAGTTCGTCTCGCAGCCTGGGTACCTGCGCACCGATGCTTCCGGCGCCCAGCGTAAGCACTACATCCTGCGCTGCAATGACATCTCGTAACGCACTTCCAAGCTGCTCAAGATCTTCGACGAACACGGGGTCCACTTTGCCGCGCGCTCGCACCGCGCGACACAACGCACGCGCGTCTGCACCGCTTATCGGCGCTTCGCCCGCTGCATACACTTCCGTTATCAGCAGCGCGTCACTGGCGGATAGAACCTTGGCAAAATCGTCGAGCAACTCGTGGGTACGGGTGTATCGGTGTGGCTGAAACGCGACGACCAAACGGCGTGCCGGCCAGCCGGAGCGGATCGCCTCGCAACTCGCCTCGATTTCCCGCGGGTGATGCGCGTAGTCGTCGATCAACAGCACCGGCCCGACCGCACTTTGGATTTCACCGTAACTCTGCAACCGCCGTCCGATACCGCCGAAACTGGCCAGCCCGCTGCGAATCACCTCCAGGGCAATGCCGAGTTCCAGGGCCACCGCCACCGCAGCCAGCGCATTCAGCACGTTGTGCTTGCCCGGCAGCGCAACCACGGCGTCGGCGATCACGGTCACCCCGTTGAGCAGCACGTCAAAACGGGTTTGCGATTCGCTTTGCCTGATCCCTACCGCGCGAACGTCGGCATCTTCAGCGAAACCGTACGTGGTGATAGGGCGGGTGACCTGCGGGAGAATGCCGCGTACCTGTGCATCGTCGATGCACAGCACCGCCAGGCCATAGAACGGCAGGTGGTGCAGAAATTCCACGAACGTGCCGCGCAGAGTGTCGAAATCGCCGCCGTACGTAGACAGGTGATCGGCATCGATGTTGGTGACCACGGCAATCACCGGCTGCAGATAAAGAAACGAAGCGTCGCTCTCGTCGGCTTCGGCGACCAGATAGTCGCCCTGGCCAAGGCGCGCATTGCTGCCTGAGCTCAATAACCGCCCGCCGATCACGTAGGTCGGATCCAGACCGCCTTCGCCCAGCAGGCTCGCGACCAGGCTGGTGGTGGTGGTTTTACCATGCGTGCCGGCAATCGCTATGCCGCGCCTGAAACGCATCAGCTCGGCGAGCATTTCGGCACGCGGCACTATGGGAATGCGCGCCTCGCGAGCAGCGCAAAGTTCCACGTTTTCATCCGCGACGGCCGTGGATACCACAACCACGTCGGCCTGCGCGACATGCTGCGGCGAATGCCCGACCATCACCGTGGCGCCGAGTTCGTGAAGTCTGCGGGTCAGCGCGTTTTCCGCGAGGTCGGAGCCGGTCACCTGATAGCCGAGATTCAACAGCACCTCGGCGATGCCGCCCATCCCGGCGCCGCCGATACCGATAAGGTGCACGCACTTAATGCGGCGCATGAATTGACCGGAGTTCATGCCGCTACCGCCAGACAGTTTTCAGCCACATCGCGCGCCGCATCCGGTCGCGCGAGCTGGCGGGCAGCGCACGCCATGCCCAGCAGCTGCGCGCGATTGACGTGATAGTGGTGCAGTCGTACGGCGAGATGGCCGGCGCTGAGCTGCGCCTGCGGCAACAGCTCCGCGGCACCCGCTTTCGTCAAACAGCGTGCGTTTTGGGTTTGATGGTCGTCCACGGCATGCGGGTAAGGCACCAGTACCGATGCCACGCCTGCAATCGCGAGTTCCGCGACGGTGATAGCGCCGGACCGGCAGATCACCAGATCGGCCCACGCATAAGCCGCCGACATGTCGGTGATAAACCGTTCCACTCGAGCATCGACCGCCGCGTCTCGATAGCGTGAACGGATCTCGTCCAGCGGTGCCAGACGGCCGACCTGGTGCCAGATCCTTACTACGCGCGCATCGGGCAACTCGGCACAGGCAGCGGGCAGGACGTCGTTGAGCGCGGCAGCGCCGCTGCTGCCGCCGAATATCAGCACGCGCAACTCGGGACCGTGCTGCGCCAGGCGCTGCTCCGGCGAAACGATCCTGGCGATCTCACCGCGCACTGGATTGCCGGTGACTGCCGTACGCACCGCGCGGCGGAACGTATTCGGTACGGCCTCCAGGGTGCGGGTAGCAACGCAGGCCAGGACCCGGTTAGTCAAGCCGGGAATGGCGTTCTGCTCATGGATCACCAGTGGCACGCGGCGTAACCACGCTGCCAGCCCCCCCGGGCCGGAGACGAAGCCTCCCATGCCGAGCGCCACACAGGGATCCAGGCGCACAAATATTCGCCAGGCCTGCAGCACCGCACGCGCCAGGCGCAACGGGAACAGCATGGTCGTAGACCAGCCTTTACCGCGTAACCCGACGATGGACAGCCACTCGATGGGCACACCGCTGGCCGGCACTACCTCGGCCTCCAGTCCGCGCCGCGTGCCCAGCCAGACGACTGGCACGTCGCGGGCACTCAGTTCCTGCGCCACCGCCAGCGCCGGGAATACGTGACCGCCGGTACCGCCCGCCATTATCAATACCGGGCGCCGCATCATGCCGGCATTCTCCGCGCCCGCTTAGGCAGCGCCTGCACGGAGGCGATGTGCGATTCGTGACCGATCCGCAACAACAAACCGATAGCCACGCACAACACCACGGTACTGGTGCCGCCGGCACTCAGCAACGGCAATGTGAGGCCTTTGGTCGGCAGCACACCCATGTTCACCGCAATGTTCACGGCGGCCTGCAAACCGAACCAAACGCCGATACCACCGGCCAGATAGGCACCGAACATGGAACCGGCGCGGGTCGCGGCATTGCCTGCTGCAAACGCCCTCCAGACCAGAACGCCGTACAGTACGAGCACCGCGGTTACACCCAGCAAACCGAGTTCTTCGGCCAGCACCGCGAACAGAAAATCGGTGTGTGCCTCGGGCAGATAGAACAACTTCTGCACGCTGCCGCCCAGTCCGGTCCCTGTCACGGCTCCGCTGCCTACCGCGATCAACGATTGCGTAAGCTGGAAGCCGCTGTCGAACGGGTCCGCCCACGGATCCAGGAACGCGGTGAGGCGCTGCATGCGGTAAGGCGAGGTGACGATCAGCGCGACGCCGGCGGCCGCCATCGCACCGGACAACAGGAAAAACTGCCAGAAGCGCACGCCACCCAGGAACATCATCGCCATGGACGTCAGCAGCAGTATCGCAGCTGCGCCGAAGTCGGGTTCCAGCAGCAACAGGAATCCAGCCAGGCACAACATCAGCAGAGGACGCAGGAAACCACGAATACGGGTGCGGACCATATCCGCATGGCGCACCAGATAGCCGGCCAGATACACGAGCAGAAACAGTTTCGCGATTTCGCTGGCCTGCAGACGCAGCGGCCCCAGCGCCAACCAGCGGCTGCTGCCGTTCACGGTTTTACCAATGCCCGGAATCAACACCAGGCTCAGCAGCACCAGGGATAGCAACAGCAAAGACCAACCCGAGCGCTGCCAGTATTCAGTCGGTATCGTGAGCACAACTGTGGCGAGCAACATGCCGCCGGCCACGAATATCAACTGCTTGAAAAAGTAGTGGAACGGATTGCCGAAGTTCTCAGCGGCGACGGACACCGAAGCGGACATGACCATCACCAGGCCCAGCATCAGGAGTGCCACGGCACTGCCGAGCAGCCACATATCCAGTGTCTGCCAGTAAGTCTGGTGCTGATTGCTGGGTGCGCCGTTCATGCGGGCAATTGCCGTACCGCGGTGACAAATTCATCGCCGCGTTGCTGATAGTTGTCGAACATGTCGAAACTCGCGCAAGCCGGCGACAACAAAACCACGTCTCCGGACCGCGCGAGCGCTGCCGCTTTGGCTACCGCGTCGTGCATATCGGAGGCATCCAGCAATTCGGTACTGCCCTGCAATACCGAACGTAACGCCGGCGCGTCGCGGCCGATCAGGATTACGGCACGCGCCGCACGCACGGCATCGCGCAACGGCGCGAAGTCCGCGCCTTTGCCATCCCCGCCGGCAATCAAAACGATGGGTGCGGACAATCCTCGCAGCGCCGCCACGGTGGCACCCACATTGGTGCCTTTCGAGTCGTTGATCCACTGCACGCCCGCACGCTTGCAAACAGACTGCATGCGATGCGGCAATCCGGTAAACGCGGCGATTGCCGGCGCTGCGCCGGCCACGTCGAGACCAAGCGCATCGACGATCGCGCAAGCCGCGAGAACGTTTGCCAGGTTGTGCCGACCGCGCAGTCCGACGTCCGCAACGGGCAGCAACGTGCGCTTGCCCTGAGCCAGCCACGCACAGCCCTCGACACAACGGATGCCGAACTGGCGTCCCCGGGGCACCCGCAACGTGAAACTGTTGCGCTTGGCGCGTGCCGGCAGAAATTCCGCAGTCTGTCCATCGTCGGCGTTGTAAATGCAGCGTCGCGCCTGGCGATAGATACGTGCTTTGGCTTGCACGTATTCGCGCTGACTGGCGTAACGATCCATATGGTCGGGTGACACGTTGACGATCGCTGCAACGGCCGGGCGCAAGCTCGCCAGCGTTTCGAGCTGGAAGCTGGACAGCTCGAGCAAGTAGTAGTCTGGCCGCGGCTGGCCGAGCAGCTCCAGCGCCGGCCGGCCCAGATTGGCACCACTCAGCACGCGGCAATGCAATTGCGCGAGCAGCCGTTCGACGAGCGTCGTGACGGTGCTTTTGCCGTTGGAGCCCGTGATCGCAACAACCGGTGCGCGCGCGTTACGGGCAAACAGTTCGATATCGCCGATCACCTCGCTGCCCGCACGCCGCGCCGCCTGCACGGCGGGTTCGCTGAACGCCACGCCCGGGCTGACGATCAGGCGTTCGAACGTCGCAAACCAATCCGCGTCGAAGCGTCCGAGCCGTACCTGCAAATGGGGGTAGTCGCGCTCGACGTCCGCCAGCCCCGGCGGTGCACTGCGCGAATCGGCGATTGCACACGGCACCTCGCTGCCGGCGAAGTAGCGCACGCACGATAATCCCGTTTTGCCCAGTCCGACCACCAATGTCATGCTCTCTCTGGCCACATCGTCAGCGAATCTTCAGCGTTGCGAGTCCCACCAGAACCAGGATCACGGTGATGATCCAGAAGCGCACGATCACGCGCGGCTCGGGCCAGCCCTTGAGTTCGAAGTGATGATGCAACGGCGCCATGCGGAAGATTCGTCGCCCGGTGAGTTTGAAGGACAGCACCTGCATGATTACCGACACGGTTTCCATGACGAACACGCCGCCCATGATTACCAGCACCAGTTCCTGGCGAACCAGCACGGCGGTCACACCGAGTGCCGCGCCCAGCGCAAGCGCCCCGACATCGCCCATGAAAACCTGTGCCGGGTAGGTGTTGAACCAGAGAAATCCCAGGCCCGCGCCGACCAGTGTGCCGCAAAACACCACCAGCTCGCCGACACCCGGCACGTACGGAATACCCAGGTAGTTGGCGAAGTGAATATGGCCGGTTGCGTAGGCGAAGATGCCGAGCGCGCCCGCGACCATTACCGTTGGCAGGATCGCCAATCCGTCCAGGCCATCGGTCAGGTTAACGGCATTGCTGGAACCCACGATGACCAGAAACACGAACGGCACGAACAGCACGCCCATGGACCAGGACACGTTCTTGAAAAACGGCACGATCAACGAGGTCTCGGTCGGGTATACGGAAGACTGGTACAGGTAGATTGCCGCCAATGCCGCGCACAGTGCCTGCCAGGCGAATTTGCTCAACGGGGACATGCCCTTGGAGCTGCCGAGCGTCAGCTTCTTGTAGTCGTCCACCCAGCCGATCGCTCCGAAAGTCATGGTGACCACCAGTGCGACCCATACCTGCCGGCTGTCAAGATCCGCCCAGAGCAGCGTTGCAATCGCGACCGACACCAGAATCAGCGCACCGCCCATGGTCGGGGTGCCGGCTTTAACCAGGTGTGATTCAGGGCCATCGTCGCGTACCGACTGACCGATCTTGTACACACTCAATCGGCGTATCACGTACGGCCCTACCAACAGCGATATAACCATCGCCGTCAGCACGCCCAGCACCGCGCGCAAAGTCAGGTATTGGAAGACGTAAAACCCGCTGTGCAACGACTGCAGCACTTCTGTCAAGTAGAGCAGCATAGTCAGCCCCTCCCCGCACTTGGCGCGCGATGGTCGAGCAGCAGTGCGAGAGCACGTTCCATGCGCATCGCACGCGAACCTTTGACCAGCACGCAAACCTCGGGCGTCAAACGCCCGCGCAACGCCTGCGCCGCGGCGGACGGTTCATCGAAGCAGACCGAACCGGCTCCGAAGCCGAGCGCCGCATGCCTGGCCAGTTCACCGACGGCGTAGAATAGCTGCACGCCTTGCTCGCGCACCGCTGCTCCGGCCTGTTCGTGTAGTTGCGGACCCTGCTCACCCAACTCGGCCATGTCGCCCAGCAAGACGTATTTGTGCGGCTGCGGTTGCTCGGCCAGGACTTGCAGCGCCACCTGCAAAGAAGCGGGATTGGCGTTGTACGTGTCGTCGATGATTACCGCACCCCCCGCGCCCGTTTTGAACTGCAACCGCCCGCTCACCGGCCGCACCTGCGCCAGGCGCTCGGCAATCTTCGCGAGCGGCAAGTCGAAGGCCAATGCCGCGGCGCATGCGGCCGCTGCGTTGCGGGCATTGTGCTGTCCCACCAGTGTGGTCGGCACACTTGCAGTTGCCTCGTCGAACGTCAGGTGCAGGTGACCATCAGCCAGCTCTGCGTGCACGTCGGCGTCGGCGGTCACGCCGAACGTGAGTACCTTGAACGACGCGGCCAGTGACCGCCATAGCGAAATGTGGCGATCATCTGCATTGATTACGGCAGTTCCTGCCGCCGCCAGGCCGAGAAAAATTTCGCCCTTGGCCTGCGCCACGCCGGTCACACTGCCGAATCCCTCCAGGTGCGCAGCGGTGGCATTGGTAATCACCGCGACGTCGGGCTTGGCGAGCTGCGTGAGGTAGGCAATTTCGCCCCTGTGGTTGGCGCCCAGTTCCGTCACGGCGTAGCGGTGCGATGGTGCGAGCTGGAGCAGCGTCAAGGGCAAGCCGACATCGTTGTTCAGGTTGCCGCTGGTCGCCAGCGTGGGACCGGCAGCGGCAAGGATGCTGGCGAGCATTTCCTTGACCGTGGTCTTGCCGTTGCTACCGGTAACCGCGACGACACGGGGTGCGCATCGAGTACGCCAACGCACGGCGAGCTTGCCTAACGCCATGCGCGTATCGTCCGTCAACAGCAAGGGCCTGACGGCAAGTTCGCGGTCCACCACCGCCGCCGGCGCACCGGCTGTCAGCGCGGCCCGCACATAGGTGTGACCGTCGAAATTCGGTCCATCCAGTGCGAAAAACAATTCGCCGTCGCGAGTCTGGCGCGAATCGGTGCTGACGCCGGCGAACCGCGCATCCACGCCAAGCATTTGCGCATCCATCATGCCGGCGGCGTCTTTCAGCGTACCCGAAATCACGCGCTCAACTCCCGCGCCAGTTCGCATGCCACCACCCGGTCGTCGAATGCCAGGCGGCGTTCGCCGATCAGCTGGTAAGGTTCGTGGCCTTTGCCGGCGATCAGCACGCAATCGCCCGCCACCGCCTGCTGCAGCGCGCCGCGTATCGCCAAGTCACGCGGTTGGCGGACCTGCGCCAGTTCCGGGTGCCGCATGCCGCCCAGAATTTCCGCGACAATCGCGCCGGGATCTTCGCCGCGCGGATTGTCGTCGGTGACAATCACCCTGTCCGCGTGAGTCTCCGCGACCGCACCCATCAGCGGGCGCTTGCCGCGGTCCCGGTCCCCGCCGCAACCGAACACGCAGAACAATTTTCCGGTCGTGAGAGGACGCAATGCCGAGAGCGCTCGCTGCAGTGCCTGCGGCGTATGAGCATAGTCGACGATCACGTTGCCTGGTAACGCGGTCGCGACTTTTTCCATGCGTCCCGGAATGGCCCGGCAAGAGGCGAGCGCCGCGGCAATGCGTGGCATGCTCCACTCCAATGCCAGCAATGCCGTTGCGACGGCCAACACGTTCAAAGCATTAAAGTCGCCGAGCAAAGGCGCCTGCAGACGCTGGCCGGCGAATCGCTCTGCGAGCTCCATCTCGATACCATCGGTGCTGGCAGTCACATGCGCCGCGTGCAGGGTTATTACCCCGGGCACCACTGCCTGTGTCAGGGAGTAGCCGAACACGCGCGTTGCACCTGTCAATCCACCGAGTAACGTTGCGCTGAACGGATCGTCGAGATTCAGCACCACGGCGTCGAGATCTGGTGCCCGGAACAGGCGTGCCTTGGCTTGCGCATAGGCATCCAGATCCCCGTGATAATCCAGGTGATCGCGGCCCAGGTTGGTCAGAACGGCGAGCGCAAAGCGACATCCCGCGATGCGGTGTTGCGCGAGCGCGTGCGACGAGACCTCCATCACCGCGTGCCCCAGGCCGGCGCCAGCGAACTCCGCCAGGCGCGCCTGCAACGTCACCGCGTCGGGCGTGGTTAACCCAAAAGGCTGCAGGTCGCCCACGCGTCCATAGCCCAGCGTGCCGAGCAATCCGCAGTGCGCCGGGTCGCTGTCGAGCACTTGCGCCAGCAGGTGGCTGACAGACGTTTTGCCGTCGGTACCGGTAACG
>JAOTYY010000301.1 GCA_029861595.1 Gammaproteobacteria bacterium | reverse complement strand
CTCTGTTCAACGAAGTGATACTGCGCGAGGCCTTGCGGCTGAAAATCCCTATTATCGATCTGCGCCTGATCTGCACCGAGAGAGGCGACTTCTCGGAACTATCCCCGATCGAACCGTCCAAGCAAGGAGGAGAGAAGATCGCCGCCGTGATAGCGGGTTATCTGCTCGATACAACGGTACCAGAGCGCGTTATCAGGGTGTTTACGTAACACCAGGCTGCAAGGACACGACCCGCCGTCACAAACCTAAGCCGGATCTCCTGGATGGCTCCTGTGCCGACACAACGGACCTTCATCCGCTTGCGCTGCGGTGCAGCACGTGGCGATCGCCCCTGAACTGCAGAACCATTAGATTCCTGCTTGTAGACCGCTGCGTCGAACTGCGAATATGACCACGGAAGTGACCACCGAAATCACTCACGCATCGAGGAGCCAATCATGCCGAAGGGATACTGGATCGTTGCCCACCATCGTCCGCCAGATGAGGAGAAGGGGGCAGCTTATCGCGAGATTGCCAAATCGCAACCGAGGCATTCCTTGAGGTAGTAGTTTCGACCATCGGACACATCGTCGGGGTAGGCGTGAAACGAAAAAAAGAAAAGTGCAGAGCAAAGGAGAGCATGAAACAAGCGAAATATCATCTCGTCCTCCTTAGTGGGTCAACCCGAAAGGGGAGGAGCCCATGGCTGAGGCAAAGCCGTTTGGTATTTCCAAACGTGCCGTATGGGAGGCGTACCAGCGGGTGAAGGAGAACCGCGGTGCGGCCGGTGTCGATGGACAATCACTGGAGGACTTCGAGCGAGATCTGGCGAACAACCTGTATACGCTGTGGAACCGACTGGCCTCGGGCAGCTACTTCCCGCCACCGGTGCTGGCGGTAGAGATACCAAAAGCGTGTGGGGGGAAGCGACGCCTCGGGGTACCAACGGTCTCCGACCGGATCGCCCAGATGGTGGTCAAAAAGGCCTTTGAGCCCGAGGTGGAACCCTACTTCCATCCGGACTCCTATGGTTACCGGCCGGGTAAGTCGGCGCTGCAAGCAGTAGGCGTCACGCGTCAACGCTGCTGGCAGTACGACTACGTGCTGGAGTTTGACATCAAAGGGCTATTCGATGCGATCGACCGCCGGCTGCTGATGCGGGCGGTGGCCAAACACACGGACTGCCGTTGGGTGCGGCTGTATATCGAGCGCTGGCTCGTCGCACCCTTCGCGCAGGCGGACGGAACGCGAGTGGCCCGCACCAGCGGCACCCCGCAAGGGGGCGTGGTGAGTCCGCTGCTGGCGAATCTGTTTCTGCACTATGTGTTTGATAAGTGGATGGACCGGCACTGTGCGGTCCAGCCGTTCGCACGCTACGCCGACGACGGTGTGGTGCACTGTCGGAGTGAAGCACAGGCCCGGTGGCTGAAGGCGCGTCTCGATGAGCGTTTTCGCGACTGCGGGCTGGCGCTGCATCCAGAGAAGACACGGGTCGTTTGCTGCAACGTGACCAAGCCCCTCGGTGAGGGGGTCCACAAAACGTTCGACTTCTTGGGGTACTGCTTCCGGCCACGGTTGGTCCGTCGTCGCAATGGGCGGATGGTTGTGGGCTTCACGCCCGCCATCAGCCAAGCCGCCGCGAAACGGGTGCGAGCCGAGGTACGCCGGTGGCGACTTCATCGTCGAACGTTTGCGAGCGTACAAGACCTGGCGCAGGCGGTGAATCCGGTCATCCGTGGCTGGATCCAATACTACGGTGCCTACAACCGGTCGGCGCTCGTTCCCTTGCTGCGGCACATTGACTGGCATCTTCTGAAGTGGGTCAAGACGAAATACCGAAAGCGGGGACGGTCGTGGCGTCGTGCACGGCGCTGGCTGGGGCGGGTTGCTCGCCATCAGTCGGCGTTGTTCGCGCATTGGCGTGTGGTCCGTCCGTGCGCGGCTGAATGATGGGAGCCGGGTGAGTGGAGACACTCACGCCCGGTTCTGCGAGGGCCTTGCGGTGAAACTCCGCTGGGCTACTCTCCAATATGGTGATGCTGCGCGCATCCAAGATGTCCGAAAAGTCGGCAAAGGAGTAGGACTCGCCTTTGTGCGGTTGGGCTGAAGTGCCGACCGAGCCCCAAACATCGGGCTGGCAGGGATGCATACAACGCGGACCTCTTACCGCCCTGGCGAGAACGAGTGACCTCTGCCGCTACGACGGCTGTCTAAAGTGAAACTGCGGGGGTTCGCTCACTAAACAGCGGCAGGAATATCGAGTGAACTGAACAGTTAGACTACACTCCGCCTGGCGCCGCGAAGGGCCACAAGTGGAGAAACCCGTTGCAGGATAAGCGCCTGACATCGCCGCCGTTTGCCGTCACCAGCATCATCGTGTCGATGGGACTGGTGGCACTCGGTAACGGCTTGCTGTTCGCCTATATCCCGTTGCGACTCGCCGCTGAGGGTTTTGCGCCCTGGGTTGCCGGTACCATCCTGACGGCCATGGCCGGTGGCGGTCTGTTCGGCTGTCTCGTCACCGGCCGCCTGGTGCAGCGGATCGGGCACGCGCGGACCTTCGCCTCGCTCGCCGCCGGCATGGTGTTGTCGGTGCTCATGATCGCAGTCGACACCGAACCGTTTCTGTGGATCCTGTCGCGACTAGCGTACGGATTCGCGGTGTCGGGACTGTTTATCGTCAGCCAGAGCTGGCTCAACGATGCCAGTGAGAATCGCTGGCGCGGCCGGGTGATTGCGATCTTCTACATGACCTACGTGGTGGCCATCGGCAGCGGTTCGTTTCTGTTGCGGTTCATCAGCATCGAGACCTTGACGGGGCCGTTGGTAAGCGTGTTCTTCACCACCCTCGCCATCCTGCCGGTCAGCCTGACGCGCCTGCGCACACCGTCGCCCCCAGAAAGCGTCGCGGTGGCAATTCGGACCGTGTGGCGCATCTCACCTGTGGGGCTTGCCGGCCTGCTGGCCGTGGGCGGATTGACCATGCTGGTGCAGGGGTTTGCGCCGATTTACGCGGCAGCGGAGAACTACTCCAAAGACGACGTGGCGTTGCTCATGTTCTGCATGCAGTTCGGGATGATTGCTGTGCAGTATCCGCTGGGCGCGCTGTCCGATCGTATTGACCGGCGTTACGTTTTGATCCTGGCAGCGGCTATCGTGATCCTGGGCGCGACAACGGCCACCCAACTGAGCGGGATGCCGCTGATTTGGCTGATCCTGGTGTTCGCGTTGTGGAGCGGCGCCACGGAAACCATTTTTGCTGTCGCCAACGCGCACGCCAACGATCGTGCCGAACCGCAGTATTACGTGGCACTGGCCAGCACGCTGCTGGTGGCCTGGTCGATCTCCGGCTTCCTATTACCCGGGATCGCGACGCTGCTCACGCAGGTGCTGGGCACCCGCTCGTTCATGTTCGTCGCCATCGCGGTCGCGCTGTTTTACGCAGGCTTCGTGATTTATCGACTGCGACTACGCGAGGCGGTTCCCGACACCGACCAAGAACCCTACCAGCCGATCAGTGCACAGGCCCCCTACACCTCGGAACTCTCACCTCAGAGCGTCGACTCGATCGAATGAAATACTACGGATTGCCGGCACGAGCGTCCCGACCCCAGTAAGGGTGCTGTCGGTTATCGGGGGTACTTCAGCCCAACTGCCTAGCGCTGAGTCCTGCTCCTTTGCCGACCTTCGTCAGTTTGTGTTGCGGTGCGGTATGTCGAGACCGAAATCGACCATCGAAAAGAACCCGACTACAGTACCGGACTATGCCGGTTCCGAAATATAGTCTTCGTACAGCGGTTGCCATGGTGGCGGCTCTCAATCTCGCGTATTTCGGCGTGGAGTTTTCGGTTGCGCTGAGTATCGGCTCGGTTTCCTTGTTTGCCGACTCCATCGACTTTCTCGAAGATACTGCTGTCAACTTTCTAATCTTTGCCGCCATCGGTTGGAGCGCATACAAGCGGTCAATCGTCGGCATGTTCCTAGCGGCAATTCTGCTCGCTCCCGGTATAGCTACACTTTGGATGACGTGGGCGAAGCTCGGCCAACCTATTCCACCCGATGCAGTATCGCTAAGCTTGACCGGTACTGGGGCGCTAGTCGTGAACGCTCTCTGTGCGTTGATCCTGGCGACGTTCCGGAAACACACCAGCAGCCTGACAAAAGCAGCGTACCTGTCGGCCAGAAACGATGCGGTAGCCAATATCGCGATTATCGTAGCT
>JAOTYY010000300.1 GCA_029861595.1 Gammaproteobacteria bacterium | reverse complement strand
GATCGAAGTTTCGGCATTGCGCGGCGTTCAGGCCCTCCTGGCCGTCGGCAGTTCCCAGCACCTCGTGGTCATTGCTTTTCAGCTTGAACGCAACCATTTGCCGCAACGAGGCGGAATCGTCCACTGTAGGAATAATTGCCATAGTACTGCCCTCCTCACACCGCACTGCGGCAACAGCTGCAACAGATAGCTTTTACTCATCCGGCCAAGTGCTTCCTTTAGTACCCGCCGTTGCAATGTGGCGTAAAAGTGGGCCGAGACGCCGAATGACGCTACGGGGACCTGGCCGTACTGGAGAAATCACTCTCCTCCCGTGTAATCGCCACCTGACGCCCGACCCACAGCTGTGTATCGGTAGGTTCGTCCGAAGGTTTAGCCCGCATGTTGCTGGCTAGGGAGTGGCGAGCAGCCGCCGCTTTTCTCTGGTTGTCCGTACGTCATCTGCGAATCGCAGGTAATCGCCCATTTTGGCGTTGCGCCTGGCCGGCGAGGTCGATGAGGCATGACTGGTTGGAATCCGGCTCCAACTGGCGCCGGTCCGGGAAGGGGGCGGTTCTTCAGGCGCTGCGTCGAGCGGTAAAGAACTCCTGCAACAAGGCTGCGCTGGCTGCCGCGAGGACACCTCCGGTTACGGTCGGGCGATGATTATTGTGCGCCGCTCCGAGTATGTCTATCGCACTGCCGGCCGCACCGGTGCGAGGATCGGCAGCCGCGTACACCAGGTGCTCGATGCGCGCATGAATCATCGCCCCGGCGCACATTTGACACGGCTCAAGCGTGACATAAAGCGTTGCACCTGGAATGCGGTAATTGCCGCCATGCGCCGCCGCTGCGCGCAACGCGATAATCTCTGCATGCGCGGTGGGGTCGTTGTCACGAATCGGCGAATTACGTCCCACACCGACAACGCTCTGTTCTACAACGATCAAGGCACCTACCGGCACTTCCCCCGAAGCAGCAGCCAGCTCGGCCAATTCGAGTGCGCGGCACATGTAGCGCTCGTGAATCTGGGCGGAGTGTGCGGTCACGGCAGACGACTTACCCATCCCGACGGCAAGTTGAATCGGCTACGTAACGCGGCGCCCGCGGCATGCGCATCCGCTTCGCTGACGAAACCCACGATCACGACCCGCTGCCAGCTTTCTCCGTTCACGTTTGCGGCAAAATTGCCGGCCGCGTATCCGGCGTCGCGCAGCCGTGTTACGAGATTCTGAGCACTTTTTATCGAGCGCGAGGCAGCCAGCTGCAGTGTCCACTGACCATCCGGGCGCAGCGTGCCCGCACCTTCCTGCGGTTCGGTTTGCTGAGCCCATTGGGCGAGTTGCGCAGGATCCACGCTGCTGATCGGCTGCGGTTCACCGTCGCGCGGCGCGATAAACACCGACAGCGGTACATCCATCTGCACACGCTCTCCGGCACGTGAGATTTCGATGTTTCCCTCGATCAGACACACCAGATCCTGTTGCTGCGTAGAGCGCCCCCAGATGTCGGTACCGTGTATCCCGGCAGCCGTCAAGCCGACACGAATATCCACATCGCGTCTGCGCAGCGCGCCCAGCGCCCCGGTGGTGAATCGAAAAGCGCCGCTCATGACTTCTAACAGGCCGCGAAACAATCCCCATTGATCATCCTCTACGGCCACCTCCTGGATCGCAAACCGCGCATTTTCGCCGAGCTTCACCTGGGAGCCCTCTTCGAGGCGCAGCACGACGCGAGCGTCATCCCCGGTGCGCAATACGTCACCGGCCCGCAAACCGGTGCCTGGCGCGAGGGGTTCCGTGACGCCCTGACGCTGCAGCCAGGCAGGCATCTGCAGAGTTTCCACACGCAGACTGGCGAACGCCGGGGACGCCAGCAGGTAAATCGCGAGACCGTGAAACCACAGGCGCCATGGCGAGGCGCGCACCCACCAAGCGCGGTGTGTGTGGACCTCTGTGTTCATCGAACGAACGCCCCGCGGTTTCTGGTTTCCCTGTAGAGTGACGCCGCGTGAGCCGTTTTGGATGCGCACCCGGTTGTGTCTCACCGGGTGCGCTAGTTTATGCGGCGTTGTTGACTTCTTTCATGCTCAACCGGATGCGACCCTGTTTATCGATTTCGAGCACTTTGACTTTGACCATCTGCCCTTCAGTAAGCTCGTCCGAGACGTTCTGCACGCGACTCTCAGAAATCTGCGAGATGTGCACCAGCCCGTCCTTGCCCGGCAGAATATTGACGAAAGCGCCGAAATCCATGATTTTTGCAACGCGTCCCTCGTAGACGGTGCCGACCATGACGTCGGCAGTCAGTTGCTCGATCCTGCGTTTGGCTTCCTCGCCGGCGGCGGAATCGGCAGACGCAATGGTTACGCGGCCGTCGTCCTCGATATCGATGGTAGTGCCGGTTTCCTCGGTAAGCGCACGGATGACCGAACCGCCTTTGCCGATCACCGCAGCGATTTTTTCCGGATCTATCTTCAGGGTAATGAAGCGCGGTGCGTACTCAGACAGATTGGCACGTGGCTCCGCGATCTCCTGGCGCATCACATCCAGTATATGCAAGCGGCCGGCACGCGCCTGCTGGAGTGCCTGCTGCATGATCTCGCGGGTGATGCCCTCGATCTTGATGTCCATTTGCAGTGCCGTCACACCGTCTGTCGTCCCGGCGACCTTGAAATCCATGTCGCCCAGATGGTCTTCGTCGCCGAGGATATCCGACAGCACCGCAAAGCGGTCGCCGTCTTTGACCAGTCCCATGGCAATCCCGGCCACTGGCGCGCGCACCGGCACGCCGGCGTCCATCAGCGCCAGACTTGTGCCGCACACACTGGCCATGGAACTGGAGCCGTTAGACTCGGTGATCTCCGACACCACGCGGATTACATACGGGAAATCGTCTTGTTCGGGCATTACGCCTAGCATGCCGCGCTTGGCGAGTCGCCCGTGACCTATTTCACGGCGTTTGGGCGACCCCATGAATCCCGTTTCGCCGACGCAATACGGTGGAAAATTGTAATGCAGCATGAACTGCTCACGATACTCGCCATCCAACGCCTCGATCAGTTGCGCGTCGCGCCCCGTACCGAGCGTGGTGACTACCAGCGCCTGGGTTTCGCCGCGTGTGAACAACGCCGATCCGTGCGTGCGTGGCAGAACGCCGGTGCGCACAGTAATCGGGCGCACGTCGTCGTGAGAACGGCCGTCAATGCGTGTTTCGCCAGCCAGGACGCGCTGGCGTACCGTCTGTTTCTCAATCTTGCCGAACGCGTCGCGTACTTCTTCCTCGCTCCAGCCGTCACCCGAATCGTCCACCAATGCCTCGATTGCTGCGCTGCGCACTTGCGCTACCCGCTCCTGCCGCTGCAGTTTTTCGGCAACCGTGTAGGCAGTCTCGATCTCATGTGCGCATGCCGCCTTCACGGATTCCAGCAATCGATCGTCGGCCGTCGGGGAGGCCCATTCCCACGGAGTTTTACCCGCTTCGGTTTGCAACTCGTTGATCGCCTGGATCGCCGTTTGCATTTGCTGGTGGCCGAACATCACGGCTTCCAGCATCACCTCTTCGGACAGCACCTGCGCTTCGGACTCGACCATCAGCACAGCATGTTCGGTGCCCGCCACGACCAGATTCAACGCCGAGCCCTGCAACTGGGTGAGCGTTGGATTGAGCAGGTACTCTCCATCCCGATAGCCGACCCGCGCAGCGCCGATAGGTCCGTTGAACGGCATACCGGATAACGCCAGGGACGCTGAAGCTCCCAGCAGAGCAGGAATGTCCGGATCGACTTCCGCATCCACTGACAGCACCGTGGCAATCACCTGCACTTCGTTGGTGAAACCCTTGGGAAACAACGGGCGTAAAGGGCGGTCGATCAGCCGCGAGGTCAGAGTGTCCTTCTCCGTAGGGCGGCCTTCGCGCTTAAAAAAACCGCCGGGAATTTTCCCGGCGGCATAAGTACGTTCCTGGTAGTTGATAGTCAGCGGAAAAAAATCCCGCCCCGGGTCCGCTGTCTTTCTTCCTACCGCGCTTACCAGCACTACGGTATCCGACATGCTTACCATCACGGCAGCGTCGGCTTGACGAGCGATCTCGCCGGCCTGCAGACAGACTTCGTGGCTTCCGTACTGGAAACGCTTTTCAAATTTTGTCACTTGCGTACCTTGCAGTTGTTAGCGTCGTAGACCCAGCCGTTTGATCAAGTTCTGGTAACGGCTGAGATGGA
>JAOTYY010000299.1 GCA_029861595.1 Gammaproteobacteria bacterium | reverse complement strand
TCCCGAAACGTGACATCTCCGAGCCGGCTTTCCGCCATGGCAACGCCGGCCGGCGTCAGTTCACACAACCGGGAAATCAGGATTTCGTTACTGGCGACCGCATCTCTCGACCGCCCGCCGGGGGCGGCAGCGGCGGTGGCGGCAAGGCCAGTGACAGTGGCGAGGGTCTGGACGATTTCGCCTTCGAGTTGTCACGCGAAGAATTCCTGGATTTCTTTTTCGAGGATCTGGAACTTCCCGATCTGGTCAAGACGCAACTCAGCAACATTACCGAGCACCGTTATCGGCGTGCCGGCTACACGCAGGACGGCGTTCCCTGCAACATAAACGTGGTGCGTTCGTTGAAGGGCGCCCTGGCCAGACGCATTGCGCTGCGAGCGCCGCACCGCGCGCGCCTGCGTGAAGTGAACGACCAGCTTGCTGCGCTGAACGACGATTGCGTCGACGAAAACGAAGAAAAGATACATGTAGAGCTTGAAGACGAGCGTACAGAACTGCTGCGTCGCATTCGCACTATTCCTTTTATCGACGAGTTCGACTTGCGCTACAACCATCGGGTCAAGCACCCGGTTCCGACGGCCCAGGCAGTGATGTTCTGCTTAATGGATGTTTCCGGCTCGATGGACCGGGAGCGAAAAGACGTGGCGAAGCGATTCTTCACGCTGCTGTATCTGTTTCTGACGCGCAACTATGAGCGCATAGACGTAGTTTTCATTCGCCACCACACGATCGCGAAGGAAGTCGACGAGGAAGACTTCTTCTACTCACGCGAAACGGGCGGCACGGTAGTGTCCAGCGCGCTGAAGATGATGTACGACATCATCGTGGACCGTTACTCCAGTGCGCAATGGAACATATACGCTGCGCAGGCGTCGGACGGTGACAACTGGCACGGCGATTCGCCGGTTTGCCGGGGACTCCTGCTAGACAAAATCATGCCCTGTCTACAGTACATGGCGTACGTAGAGGTAAACGCCGAGGAACGCCAGCGCCTTTGGCAGGAATACGAATATGTAGCGCAGCACTACGACAACTTTGCGATGCGCCAGATTCAGTCGGCGGCCGACATCTACCCGGTGTTCCACAATTTGTTTGCGCGAAAACCCGCATGAGCGCTCAGTATCTCTCGCAAAGCTCGGACTGGGACTTCGAACTCATCCAACGCTACGAGGCGGAGATTGCCCGGATTGCTGGCGATTTCGGTCTAGACACCTATCCCAACCAGATCGAAGTGATCAACGCCGAACAGATGATGGACGCCTACTCCTCGATCGGCATGCCAGTCGGCTACAACCACTGGTCATATGGCAAACAGTTCGTGAGTGTCGAACAACGCTACAAACGCGGCCATATGGGCCTGGCCTACGAAATAGTCATCAACTCCGACCCGTGCATCGCATATCTGATGGAAGAAAACAGCATCATGATGCAAGCGCTGGTAATCGCGCATGCCTGCTACGGGCACAATTCGTTTTTCAAGAATAACTACCTGTTCAGCACCTGGACCAGCGCCGACAGCATCATCGACTATCTCCTGTTTGCAAAAAAGTACATCAGTGATTGCGAAGAGCGCTACGGATACGAGCCGGTAGAGTTGTTGCTGGATTCCTGTCACGCGCTGATGAACCAGGGCGTAGATCGATATCACCGTCCGGCGCAACTCTCGGCACAACGGGAGCGGATTCGGCAAAAGGATCGTGAAGCCTACCTGCAATCCCAGGTTAATCACCTTTGGCGCACCATCCCGCAGACGGACAAACCTGAAAGTACCGAAGAGACCGATCGTTTCCCCGCCGAGCCGCAGGAGAACCTGCTTTATTTCGTCGAAAAACATGCTCCGCTGCTGGAACCCTGGCAACGTGAGATCGTGCGCATCGTGCGCAAGCTGTCGCAATACTTCTACCCGCAGCGGCAAACCCAGGTCATGAATGAAGGTTGGGCGTGTTTCTGGCATTACACGTTGATCAACAAACTCTACGACGAACGGCTGGTAAACGATGGATTCATGCTGGAATTTCTGCAGTCGCACACCAGCGTTATCAGTCAACCGCGATTCGACGACCCGCGTTTCTCCGGCATCAACCCCTATGCGCTCGGCTTTTCCATGATGACCGACATTCGCCGCATCTGCGAAAACCCCACCGAGGAGGACCGCCAGTGGTTCCCGGATTGGGCCGGCGGCGACTGGTTGAAGGTAATGGACTTCGCGATGCGCAACTTCAAGGACGAAAGCTTCATCGCCCAGTACCTGTCGCCGAAACTGATCCGCGAGTTCAAGTTCTTCACGGTGATCGACGATGACGAGGACGATGCCATGGAGGTACTAGCCATCCATGATGAGGCGGGTTACCGAAACATCCGCCGTGCCCTGGTGGAACAATACAACCTCAGCCAACGCGAACCGAACATACAAGTACACGACGTCGCGCGGCGCGGCGATCGTTCACTTACACTGTGGCATCTGGAAGACAGTCGCCGCCCGCTGGACGACAGTGCCGAAGAAGTGCTCAAGCACCTGACCCGGCTGTGGGGATTCGATGTACGCCTGGAATCGGTACGCGAAGACGGCAGCGTGGAGTTGACGCACGAGTGCAAGGCAGTTCAATAAAGCACATGGCATGCACCACGGAGGGTGCGCGATAGGGTACCCGGCGGCTACAATATGCGCTTCTAACGCCAATGCACCTGAGCCATACATGAGCCGATACAAATCCTGGTTAGTTCTCGCAAGTGTGTTGCTGGGCTGGTTTGCTGCATCCGTGGAGGCACAAAACAGCGGCTCCAGCGTCACGCGCGGCGAGTTCATCGGCGCGATGCCAACCCAATACCCGGCGTGGTTCAAGGAGAGTTTCCTGGAGTTCCACTCCGACATCGAGGAAGCCGCGCAGGCTGGGAAGCGAGTGCTGGTACTGTTTCATCAGGACGGCTGCCCGTACTGCAACCGCCTGGTGGAAACCAATCTGGCGCAGCAGGATATAGAGCAATACGTGCGGGAGAATTTCGACGTGATCGCCGTTAACATGTGGGGCGATCGCGAAGTAGTTACGGTTGGCGGCAAAACCTACACCGAGAAAACCTTTGCAGCCGCGCTGCGCGTTCAGTTTACGCCGACGCTGATATTCTTCGATGAACACGGCAAGGTCGCGTTACGGTTGAACGGCTACCTGCCGCCCGGCGAATTCAAGGTTGCGTTGCGGTACGTCGCCGAAAAGCGTGAACAGAGCGAACCTTATCGCGAATATATGCAGGCCCATTCGCCGCCGCGCGGCACGGGGAAGCTGAACGCCCAGGCGTTTTTCCACGATCCGCCTTACGACCTTGCCAGTAATCACAGCGGCAAACCGATCGCCGTGTTTTTCGAACAACGCGACTGCCCCAACTGCGATACCCTGCACAATAGTGTCTTGAGCGACGAACAGACGCGCAGTCTGATCCGAAAGTTCGATGTGGTGCAGCTGGATATGTGGTCAAAAACCCCGGTGACCACGCCGGACAACCAGCAAACCACCGCGCGGGAGTGGGCTAGACTACTCGACGTCAATTACGCTCCGTCGATAGTACTGTTCGACAGCAGCGGTGCCGAAGTGATCCGCAGCGAGGCCTACTTCAAAATATTCCACACGCAATCGCTGTTTGACTATGTCGCGAGCGGGGGCTACCGGCACGAGCCCAGTTTTCAACGCTTCATTTCGGAGCGCGCCGAAGCGCTGCGCGATAAAGGTGTGGACGTAAATATCTGGAACTGATCAACACTTAATCCAGATAAGCCTTCTGCGAGGGATAAAACGTGCGCCGCTGGGAACGCCGACTTCGCAACTGGAGCGGGCTGGTGCTGGCTACCTTTATCTGCCTGCACCTCGTCAATCACAGCGCCGGGTTGATTTCGCTCGCGGCGATGGAGCAAATCCGCCTGGTGGTGGCCACTGTCTGGCGTTCGATCCCCGGCACGGTGGTTCTGTACAGCGCGCTGATCGTGCATTTCGTACTGGCGCTGATGTCGCTGTACCGCCGCACCACATTACGCACGCCGTTGTGGGAAGGTGCGCAATTGTGGTTGGGCCTGAGCATTCTGCCGCTCCTGAGCGGGCACATCGCGGCGACCCGCGGCGCCTGGTGGGTGCTGGGCAACACCATCGACTATGAAGGGGTGATCGCGGGTCTGTGGTCGAATCCCTGGTTGCTGAGCAAACAACTGTTGCTGGTAGTCATCGTC
>JAOTYY010000298.1 GCA_029861595.1 Gammaproteobacteria bacterium | reverse complement strand
CCGAACTGCGCCGTATCTGGCACCGTGCAAAGTCAGACGCAATTCGCGAACGTCTGATGGCGCTGGAAGAACGCTAATCCAACCTGGGGCTTGCGTCTGCGCCCCAACTTATGATGAACGGCGCGCTCGTATATAACTTCGTTCAGGACACGCACCGGCCTGGAAGCTACTCCAGATTCTGAATCTGCTCGCGCATCTGTTCGATCAATACTTTCAGATCGATCGCCCGCTGCGTGGTCTCGGCGTCGTTGGATTTGGAACCCAGCGTGTTGCTCTCGCGGTTGAATTCCTGCATCAGAAAATCCAGGCGCCGGCCCACCGGTTCGTCCAGTTCCAGAACGCGGCGCATCTCGCCGAGATGCGCCTGCAGGCGATCCAGCTCTTCTTCGACATCCATTTTCTGCGCGACGATGACCATTTCCTGCTCCAGGCGACCGGAGTCCGCGTCGCCGTCGATATCCGCCAGCCGTGCCAGCAGTTTTTCTTTCCAGCGCTCGAATGCAAGCGGCACGTGCTCGCGTTGTTTTGCCACCAGCGCTTCGATAATGTCGCAACGTGACTGCAGCATTTGTTTTATCTGCTCGCCTTCGCGTTCACGCGAGGCGACAAAGTCGTCAAGCACTTCGTCGAGCGCTTGCAGCGCCGCTTCCTGCAGCGGTTGCAGATCCTGTTCGGGATCGACCACCACGCCGGGCCAGCGCAGCACCTCGATCGGACTCAGCCGTGCGGCGTTCATCATGAAGCTTTCCAGCGAGTGACAGGCTTTCACCACCGAGCGGGCGAGGCGTTCGTCGATCTGCAATTCGGCAACGCTGCTGGTCGTCTGCCTCAGACGCAGCGCGCACTCGACTTTACCGCGCCGCACTCGCTGACCGACCCGTTCGCGAACGCGCGCCTCCAACGCTCGCAGTTCTTCCGGGAGCCGTAGGCTGGTCTCCAGATAGCGGTGATTGACCGAACGTACTTCCCAACTGAGCGCACCCCAGTCGCAAGCCGTTTCGCAACGCCCGAACGCCGTCATGCTCCTGAGCATCAGCTCGGCTCCCCTCTGGTGCGGTGGAAAGCCTCGATTATGGCTGCTGCGTGAGGCTGCCGCCACGTAAACTGACTACATTTTTTGCCGCCGCGCCGAGCCTGCGCGCGTATAATGCGCCGCTTCTTCCTGTCAGGATCATCCGATGAGACCCAGTGGCCGGGCTGACGATCAACTGCGTACCGTGCGTCTGTCGCGCCATTACACACGGCATGCGGAAGGGTCCGTACTGGTGGAATTCGGCGAGACCGTCGTGTTGTGCAACGCTAGTGTGGAGGAGCGCGTGCCGATGTTTCTCAAGGGCCAGGGCAAGGGCTGGGTCACGGCGGAGTACGGTATGTTGCCGCGTTCCACCGGCAGTCGCATGCGCCGCGAAGCCTCTATGGGACGCCAGGGGGGGCGTACCCTTGAGATTCAGCGCCTCATCGGCCGGGCGCTGCGCGCCGCCATCGAGCTCGAAGCATTGGGTGAGCGCACCATCACTATCGATTGCGATGTACTGCAGGCGGATGGCGGCACCCGTACCGCCTCCATCTCGGGCGCTTATGTAGCGCTGGTGGATGCGTTGCAGACCTTGTGTGACGCAGAGCAGATCGCGCGCGATCCGGTGCACGGCGCGGTGGCGGCGGTGTCGGTCGGATTGTACGAGGGACAGCCAGTGCTGGACCTCGATTACGCCGAGGATTCGTCCGCCGAGACTGACATGAACGTGGTGATGAACGATGCGGGAGCCTTCATCGAGTTGCAGGGCACCGCCGAAGGCCACGCATTTCACGCCACCGAACTCGAGCAGATGCTGTCGCTGGCGCGCAAAGGCATCGCGGAAATTATCGCCCTGCAGCGGGCGGCGCTTGCCGAATGAGCGAACCATCCGGCACGCAGCTGGTGCTGGCGACCAATAATTCCGGGAAAGTGCAGGAGCTTGCAGCACTGTTGCGGGATTTCGGTTTCGAGGTACGTGGCCAAAGTGAGTTCGGCGTGCCGGAGGTGGCGGAATCCGGGACCACGTTTGTCGAAAACGCCATTATCAAAGCGCGCGCCGCCGCCCAGCACACACACTTGCCGGCGATCGCCGACGACTCCGGCATCGAAGTGGACGCGTTGCACGGCGCGCCCGGCGTCTATTCGGCGCGTTTTGCGGGTGCGGACACCGACGACGCGCAGAACAACGCAAAGCTGGTGGAATCTCTGCGTGATGTCCCAACCGAAGAGCGCACTGCGCGTTATCGTGCGGTGATCGTTTACATGCGCCATGCCGAAGACCCGGCGCCGTTGATTGCCGAGGGCGTCTGGGAAGGCGTAATCCAGCTCGAGCCTAAGGGCAGCAACGGATTCGGTTACGATCCACACTTCTACTTGCCTGACCTCGGGTGCACCAGCGCTGAGCTCGAGCCCGCCGAGAAAAGCCGCCTGAGCCACCGCGGACAGGCGTTGCGCGCGCTGCTGGGAAAGTTGCGCGAAACCGCCTGACGGCTCGTGATCTCTCTCCCCTCTCCCCTGGGGGGAGGGCCAGGGTGAGGGGGAGTTAAATCAAGCGTTTACACCCTCACCCTCGAGGGAGAGGGAATTACGCAAAGGTCTCCCCTGGGAGAGGGCCGGGGTGGGGGTCCACAGGGAGTGCGTCTTGACCGGCAATCGGCTCGCTCCTAATCTGCATCGTCTGTCGGCCCCCGGTAGCGCGCATGAAGCTGCAAGACATCAAAACCTATGTGACCGTGCCCCCCACTGGGCTCGGTGGATCGTTCTGGGTGATCGTCAAGCTGACCACCGACGACGGCATCGAAGGCATCGGGGAGTGTTATGGCATCCCTGTGTCCGGCGACATAGCCTGCCGCATGGTGGAGGATACGTTTGCGCGCTTCATCGCCGGCGAAGATCCACACAATGTGGAGCGCATGTTCCGGCGCGTGTATTC
Organism: Gammaproteobacteria bacterium; assembly: GCA_029861595.1. Classification (GTDB taxonomy): domain Bacteria; phylum Pseudomonadota; class Gammaproteobacteria; order JAHELT01; family JAHELT01; genus JAHELT01. Next base: position 1,277 of record JAOTYY010000298.1, on the reverse strand, counting down.
CGCAGGCTTCACCCAGCGTCCGGACGTCAGCATGATGGGTGTCTTCAGCGGTATCGAAATTGCCGTCTGGGACATCCTCGGCAAGGCGGCGGGGCAGCCGGTCTACAATCTTCTGGGTGGCAGGTTCCACGACCGGCTGCGCACCTATACGTACCTCTATCCGGAAAGCGTGCGGCCGGATGGACGGCCGGATGCCGATAGCGATGACGTTTATCACGATGGTGACGCGGCCGCGCGAGCAGCACTCGAATACGTCGAGATGGGCTTCACCGCCGTCAAGCAGGACCCGACCGGGCCCTACAGTTTTCAAGGCGGACGGGAACTGTCTCTGCACGAATTGTCGCGCAGCGAGTACAACGTCAAACGCATTCGCGAAGCGGTTGGCGACCGGGCGGACATCCTGTTCGGCACCCACGGCCAGATGACCACCTCGTCGGCGATCCGCCTGGCGAAACGCCTGGAACCTTACGACCCGCTGTGGTTCGAAGAGCCGTGCCCGCCTGACCAGATGGGTGCCATGGGTAAGGTGGCGCGTGCAACTTCCATCCCCGTTGCGACCGGTGAGCGCCTGACGACAAAAATAGAATTTTACCAGGCGTTGCAGGCCGGAATCGCCATCCTGCAGCCGGACATCGGGCGCAGCGGTGGCATCTGGGAAACAAAAAAGATCGCCGCGCTGGCGGAACCGTACAACGTGCAGATCGCACCGCACATCTATTGCGGGCCGATCGCCCATGCCGCAGCGGCTCATTTGTCATTCAGCTGCCCGAACTTCCTGATCCTGGAAACCATCCAGACCGAGTTCCACGATGCGATCGTGACCAGGCCGCTGACCTGGGAAGAGGGGTACCTGCTTGCGCCGACGGAACCCGGCCTCGGTTTTGAGTTGAACGAGCAGGCCGTGCTCGATAATCCCTACACCCCTGGCGGGCGGCTGCACCTTGAGATGTGCCAGACTCCTCTCGATTCGGCGAACCGCAGGATCATCACCGATATTGAGTAGCGCGCGTCGTCGCGCGCGGCTATTTCCAGAGCAGCTTGCGGCAGACGAGCTTCACGCCGGACAGGGCGTTGCGTTTCGTCTTGGCGCTGCCCTGGAAGTGCGCTTGAAAGCCCGTGACCACCTGGTTCGTTGGGCAGCTGACGGTCGGCATCCAGTGTTTGCAGTTTATTCGCGAAAACTTGTCGGACTTGATCGGACCGGTGAAACGCGTGTTCTTTACGGCAGAAAGTTGCTGTCCGATTATTCGGTAGCCCTTTACCCGGTCCTTCTTGTT
>JAOTYY010000089.1 GCA_029861595.1 Gammaproteobacteria bacterium | reverse complement strand
GCGGTGCATGAGATCCCGAGCTGGGACGACCTGAAGGGGCGCCTGGACGCAGCTGACCGGCGAGTGTTTGCTTTTTTCCATCCGCGCATGCCGGAAGAACCGCTGATTTTCGTGCAGGTCGCGCTGTCTTCGGGACTGGCAACCAGCATTCAGAGACTGCTCGATCTGGGCCATATCCCCGTCGACCCGGAGCGGGCCGACACGGCGGTGTTCTATTCGATTTCCAATACCCAACCGGGGTTGAATGGAGTCAACCTGGGGGACTTCCTGATCAAGCGGGTGGTCGATCACCTGCAGCGGGAGCTGCCACGGCTGAAAACCTTCGCAACCCTGTCGCCGATTCCGGGCTTCCGTGACTACATCAAGCGCTCATTCGCGCACAATGCCGCCACCGCATCGCTGCCCGAAGAAGAACTGGTGGCTTTGCAGATCCGCTTCACGCACACCGATATTGATCGCATTCTTGCCGAGGAAGACTGGCTGGCCGACTCGGCTGCCGCCCGGGCACTGCAAAACCCGCTGTTGCGCCTGGCGGCACGCTACCTGGTCACCGAACGCAGCCGCGGGCGCGCAGCCAACCCGGTCGCCAACTTTCATCTCAGCAACGGCGCGCGTATCGAGCAGCTGAACTGGCTGGCGGATACGTCCGCCAAGGGATTGCGTGAATCGGCCGGTGTGATGGTCAACTATCTGTACAAACTCTCCGACATCGAAAAAAATCACGAGGCATACCGCGAGACCTGCAATATCGCCGTATCCAACTCAGTGCGCAACCTCCTGCCGCAAAGCGCCTGACCCTCGATCTGCAGCGAGGTACGGGAGCGCGGACCACCGCGCCGGTGTACACTCGCGGGCATTGCAGCCATGGCAGTGAGTGCCGCCACGTGACTTTCGAGATTCGCAGCACCGACCCGCGCGAACCCGGCATCCGGTCATTGATCGATGCGCTGGACGCCTACCAGTTATCGCTGTACCCGGCCGAGAGCAACCACCTCGATTCACTGGATGAGCTCGCCGCAGCGAATGTGGTTTTTCTGTGTGCCAGCAGTGGGCGGAAAATCGTCGGCTGCGGCGCAGTGAAGGTTCTGGAAGTACCCGAACGTTACGGCGAAATCAAGCGCCTGTACGTGGAACCGACATACCGCGGTCAGGGCCTGTCACGGCAACTGCTGCACGAACTCGAGGCACACCTGCTCGACTGCGGCGTGCATACAGCACGTCTGGAAACGGGGATTCGCCAACCGGAGGCACTGGGTCTGTATGAACGCATGGGCTACCGCAAACGTACTCCGTTCGGCGACTATGTAGATGACCCCGTTTCCGTGTTCATGGAAAAGCAACTGGCGTAAGCGCGCTGCGCCTGCATACTCATGCCCGGTCAATTCCCCAGCCGCATCGTCTGCTTGACCGAAGAAACCACCGAAACTCTGTACCTGCTGGGCGCGGAGGATCGCATAGTGGGTATTTCCGGATTCACCGTACGCCCGCCGCGCGCCCGCCGCGAGAAGCCCAAGGTATCCGCGTTCCTGTCTGCAAAGACTGACAAAATCCTGGCGCTGGAACCGGATCTGGTGCTCGGCTTTTCGGACTTGCAGGCGGACGTCGCCAACGACCTGATCAAGCAGGGACTCAACGTGGTTATCTTCAATCAGCGCAGCGTGCAGGAGATCCTCGACATGATGCTCACCTTGAGTGGCATGTTGGGCATGAGCGGACGCGGTGCCGCGTTGGTTGCGGAAATGGAGACCGGTCTGCAGGCCGTGCGCGCCGCCGGTGATGCCCTGGAGCGTCGGCCGCGGGTGTATTTCGAGGAGTGGGACGACCCCATGATCAGCGCCATTCGCTGGGTATCGGAGTTGATCGGGTATGCCGGTGGCGAGGATTGTTTTGCCGAGCTGTCGCAGTCGGCGGGTGCGGCGGGACGCATCGTGGCCGACCCCGGCGAGGTGATAAAACGCCGCCCGGATCTCATCATCGGTTCATGGTGCGGCAAGCGCTTCAACGCGCGCAGCGTTGCTGAGCGCCCGGGCTGGACGACGATTCCCGCGGTAGCGAATGCGCAGCTGCACGAAATCAAATCCGCCTACATACTGCAGCCCGGGCCTGCCGCACTAACCGATGGTGTCAGGCAATTGCACGACATCATTTCTCGATGGGAATCGTCGGGCGCATAACAAACACGAGGAGAGAAATGTTACTGAAAGGCTCATGTCATTGCCGTGCCGTGAAATTCCGATTGCAGTCGCAACATCCCTACCCGTTCAACCTCTGTTATTGCAGCATCTGCCGCAAAACGGCCGGTGGCGGCGGCTACGCCATCAATCTCAGCGGTGACTATGAAACGCTGGAGATCGAGGGCGAAGAACACCTGCGTATCTATCGTGCGATTTCCGACGGTCTGCAGAGTCCCGGACAACGCAATTTCTGCGGCGAGTGCGGCAGCGCGCTCTGGCTTTGGGATCCGCGCTGGCCGGAATTGGTCCACCCGTTCGCCTCGGCCATCGACACCCCATTGCCCACACCACCGGAACGCACGCATTTAATGCTCGGCTCACGCGCCGCATGGGTTCGGGTATGCGACGCGCCGCGCGATCAGCGCTTCGACGAGTACCCGGAAGAATCGATCGCGGACTGGCATCAACGCCTGGACCTGGAAAAATAGCCGGTTGTTGACCAGATAAAACCAGCGTTCCCCGCCTAGAGACCCAATCTCATGAAGAGGACCATACGCCTGTGAATCAGTTGGGCACAGTGGCCTTCTCGCTCACGGCCCGCTCGTCCTGCTGCAGTTTCCACAGGTGCGCATACAGACCCTCGCGCGCCAGCAGTTCCGTGTGGCTGCCGCGCTCGACGATGCGTCCGTCGCGCATCACCAGTATCTCGTCCGCATCGACGACCGTCGACAACCGGTGCGCGATCACCAGCGTGGTCACGTCGCGGGAAACGCGGTTCAGTGCGGCGAGGATGTTCTGTTCCGATTGCGAGTCGAGACTTGACGTAGCCTCGTCGAACACCATGATGCGGGGTTTTTTCAACACCATGCGGGCAATGGCGATGCGTTGTTTTTCACCGCCAGAGAGTTTTAGACCGCGCTCACCGACCACACTCTGATAGCCTTCCGGAAGACTTTCTATAAAAGTGTGCACGTCGGCCACCATGGCAGCGGCGGCGACATCGGCAAACTCGCAGTCCGGACTCGCGTAGGAAATGTTGTGGAGGATCGTGTCGTTGAACAGTACCGTATCCTGCGGAACGATACCGATTGCGCGCCGCAGACTTGCCTGGGTGACTCTAGCGATGTCCTGGTCGCCGACGACGATTCGTCCGCTGTCCACCTCGTAGAAGCGAAACAACAGTCTCGCCAGGGTCGATTTGCCCGCGCCCGAGGGGCCGACAACCGCCACCTTGGTGCCGCTTGCGATACGGAACTCGACGTCGTGCAGAATCGGCCGCTCCGGGGTGTAGGCAAAACTGACCTTGTCGAAAACCACTGTCGGGTGGCGTATCTCGAGTTCGCTGGCACCGACGACATCACGTACTTCGGCTCGCTGTTCCAATAACCGGAACACCAGATCCATGTCTGCCAGCGCATAACGTAAAGCGCGATAGATTACTCCCAGAAATCCCAGCGGCATGAACAACTGCAGCATCATGGTGTTCACCAGCACCAGATCACCCAGCGACAACTGCCCTGCTGCTACCCCGCGAGCCGCCAGGAACATGATCGCGGAAACGCCGACGGCAATAACGGCCCCCTGACCGAAATTCAGCAGTGACATGGTCGTTTGACTTTTCACCGCCGCGTTTTCCCAATGTCCCAATGTGGTGTCATAACGGTCGAGCTCGTAACGCTCGTTAGTGAAATACTTGACCGTTTCGTAATTGATCAGCCCATCCATGGCGTGCCCGTTTGCCTCCGACTCCAGTGCATTCATCTGGTGGCGGAAATGCATGCGCCAGTTGGTGATGAGCAGCGTGAAGCCAATGTAGATAAACACGGTAACGAACGTTACAATCGCGAATTCGGCCGGGTAACCGCTGAGCAGGATCACCGCCACCAGGATAAATTCGGCGCTGGTGGGCAACACGTTGAAGACCATGTAGTTAAGAATCGAACTCACGCTTTGCGCGCCGCGATCCAGATCGCGTGACACGTTGCCGGTTTTACGTTCCAAATGAAAACGTAACGACAGCGAATACAGGTGCTGGAGTACTTCGTGTGATAAACGGTGCATCGCGTGGTAACGCACCCGAGCGAAAATAACGTCTCGCAATTCGGTGAATCCATTGTTCACCAGACGCAAAATACCGTAAGCAAGCAGCAGCACGACGGGCAGGGCAATCGTCGTCTGCTTACTGGTATCCAGCGTATCGACGATTTCTTTCAGCACCAGCGGAACACCTACCATCGCCACCTTGGCGGTCACCAGGCTCAGCAGCGCCACCATCACGCGCCCGCGGTAGTCCCACACGTAAACCCACATGCGCTGCAGGTTCAACAGGTCGCGGCGATTGGCGTGCGGCGACTCGGTACGGCGGTAGTGCATGATGACCAGTGGCTGGGGAAAGGCGCAATTGTACCGAAACGCCAGGCAGACCATGCGTTATCATGCAATCATGTCCGCCGAGCCGCCGCTATCGTGACGTTCGCTGCCCGCTGGTCGAAGATGCTGATCGTCGTGTCCGTCGTAACCACCGGCGTATGCCTCGTCGCGGGGTTCGCGGCCGGCCACGTGCAGCCGTGGCTGGGCGCAGCGGTTATGTCCATGCCCGCCGTGGCGCTGCTGTTCTGCGTTCGCGGCTATACGCTCAAGCCAGACCTGCTGCTGGTCAAACGCTTGTTGTGGAGCACGGAAATCCCGTTGCGCGGCTTACGTTCAGCAGACGCGGACCCGACTCTGCTGGCGGGATCCTGGCGCACCTTCGGCAATGGCGGGTTTTTCTCCGTGACGGGCTGGTTCTACAGCAGGACCCTGGGCAGGTACCGGGCCTTCGTCACCAATCGCAGCGACGCGGTGATTCTAAGGTTTGTCGACCGTACCGTCGTCGTCAGCCCCGATCAGGCAAACACTTTTGCTGAACAGGTGCTCACTTCGGCACGCTGATCTGGTTTTAGACCTCTCCTTTATCCCAATCCTTCCCGCCCAGGGAGACCTTTGCGTAATTCGCGCTTAATGCGAAAAGCCCTTCTCTCCTCGGGGAGAAGGGTTGGGACGACGGGAAAAACAAACGCAGCATTAAGCGCACGCGTTGGCGTACTCCTCGATCGACCGCAGGGGCTTTTTGCTGCGCACGAACAAGCCGTTGCCGCGGGCGACTTCACGCTCCTGGGCATCGAACGCCACCGCCTCGGCAATGAACTGCGTACGGTTCTGGTTGACCACTTTTCCGACGGCACGCAAAACGCCCTCGGATACCGGGCGTGTCAAGTAGGTGGTGAACGTGGTTGTCAGGAGGAACACTTCCTGCTCCAGTGAATTCGCGGCAAAGAAAGCCGCATCGTCCAGCACTTTGAAATACACCGCGCCGTGTATCGCGCCGGCGGCATGAAAAAAGCGTTCCTCGATCGGCATTGCAACCGTCGCCTCGCCCGCACTGACGCTGATCGACGGCCGAAAAATCCGGTTGATTGGCGTGGCGAGGTAGAAAGCCTGCAGCGCCCGATAGTGTTGTTCCGACAAAGGAGTTGCCCCTGCTGACAAAGCCCACAGCTTGCCAAGCCCGTAGCACCCATGCAACGCTAACTGAATGCAAGTTGAACAAATCCTACTCCCGGCACCCGCACCCGGCACGCAACGCAAACTTCAAGTGTTGCGCTTCGGCACACCAGGTGCGCGCCCCAAGGCCTACCTGCAGGCCGCGCTGCACGCCGACGAGATACCTGGTTTGCTGGTGCAGCATAAACTCGTACAGAAGCTGCAGACAGCCGAACGCGATGCAGCGATCACCGGCGAAATCGTTGTCGTTCCGGTGGCCAACCCGATCGGCAGTGACCAGCACTTGCTCGGCATGCACCAGGGGCGTTACGAGCAGGGCTCGGGTGTGAATTTCAATCGTGCCTATCCCGACCTCGGCGAAGATGTTGCGGAGCAGGTAAGTACGCAGCTCGGTACCGACGCGCGCGTAAATACCGAAATCATCCGCGCCGCCGCACTCGAAAAACTGCGTGAACCACCGCAGAGCGAAGACGCGGTGCTGAAGCACACGCTGATCAAGCTCGCTATCGATGCCGACATCGTTCTCGACCTGCATTGCGATTCCGAGGCCGTGCTGCATGTGTACCTGGGCACACCGTTGTGGCCCGATGCCCGGGATCTACCCGCACAACTCGGCGCGCCGTTGACGCTACTCGCCAGTGTCTCCGGAGGCAACCCGTTCGACGAGGCTTGCAGCGGACTGTGGTGGGCGCTGGCGGAGCACTTCCCACAACACCCAATCGATCCGGCATGCCTGGCAGCCACCGTGGAGCTGCGCGGCGAACGCGATGTGCATGAAGATCTCGCCGAGGACGATGCACATAACCTGTATCGCTTCCTGCAACGGCGCGGATTGATTGCTGGAGATGCGGGCGAGCTGCCGGCGCTGGCGAATCCAGCAAAGCCGCTGGAAGGTGTCGCCATGGTACGCTCGCCGCTGGCCGGCGTAGTCGCGTATGCGGTCGATCCAGGCGCCGAGGTAGAAAACGGCGACCTGCTTGCCGTGGTCAACGATCCACTGCAACGCGATGCGCAGACCGCCCGGGTGGAGATTACCTCTCCTATCGACGGGCTGCTGTATGCGCGGCGCAGTAATCGCCTGGCCCGACCAGGGCAGACGTTATGCCGGGTCGCAGGCAGCGAGCCGCTGCCGGCGCGCCAGGGCAAACACCTTCTCAGCGACTAGGGAAATCGCCAGGCCGGTTAGTCGCCCTTGCAGCGAATGTCGATCCACTCGTAGTACGCCTGCACGGGCTGTTTCGTCTGGTCGTTGTCCGTGAACAGCGCCACAGCGTACAACTGTTCATCAGGAGCATGCCCGAAGGCTTTGACGAAATCGTCGTGCATGTTGCGTCGCTCAACCAGCCACTGCCCCAGTAGTTCATCGCCGCTGCGCACGACCAGGCTGCGAACTACGCCGGGCAGGTAGGGATTATCGACGATCGTTTCCTCGGCCACCCTGTCGTTAGTCCAAGCGTAGCGCAGCGTCGGTACCGGATCCGGCGACGCCAGCATCCCGGGATCGCCGAATAACAGTAAAACCGATGCCGCGACGTCCTCCTTTGCCTTCACGCGTATGTCGGCTGCCTCCTGCAGCTGGTCGACACGCCACGACCAGACCAGCTCGTGGCAAGCGGAAACGTCGATCTCGACCTCGCGCAACAGCGCCGAGGCAGAGTCTCGCCCTTCGGCGCGCACCACGAGGCGCTGGTCGATCATCGCAATGCTGTATTCGGTGCGCCCACGCAGCACCAGTTCCTGCCAGCGCTGCTGGACTATCCGGGGGACGCGAAGCAGAGCCAGGTCACTCTCCGCGGACGCAGTGGCCGGCACGACCTGTGGTTTCACGACCGCACAGGCAATTGTGATGCTGCAGCAAATGAACAACAGCAACGTGCGCACGCCCTGACTGGGAAACCACTGGTATTGGCTGGTCATAAATTTCGGGAGTTCGGAGAAGCGATCGCCCGCCGCGCCGCCTGTCGTTCTTTCTATCGTTGCCTGCTCGCGCAGCCTACACGCGAGTGTATGTCTTCGCCAGCCACCGGCGCGACACATCACACCTGAATCAGCGTCGCTATATTCAGAATTCCGAGCAGGGCCAGCAGCGGTACGCAGACGGTTGCCAGGGTGCGTGCGAACTTCGGCCAGGACAACAACGCGCAATGCCACCGCTGCCGCCGATCAGCGAGTCGCCGGGCAGGTTGAACAGCAACACCTGTGCGGGATAGCAGAGCGGCACGTTCAAGCCGTTTCATTGGATTTAGCCTTTCTCTGACGTGTCGCCTGGCCGACGTCGGGTAGCTAGAAACAGAACCGGCGCGCAAAACACGTGGCGAAAAGCCGATGGATTTCATGCAAAAAACAACGGCTTGATAATCAATCGGTTACGAACGAAAATCAGCGGTGAGGAAATCGCAATGAGAGCCTCGATGCCATGAGCAAAGTGCAAGTCGGAAAAATTAAAGGACGCTTCACGTTCCGTACCGCGGCGGTTTTATTTCTAATTTCGGCGGTCTTCGAGGTTCTTAACTTGAACGTCGAAGTACCGCTGCTTGGCACGGTACGTGGCGGCGTCCCCGCGATCACCTACCATCTGCTCTACGGTGCGCTGTTCAGCGCCGCCGGTTTTGGCCTGTGGCAGGCAAAACGCTTCGGTTATACGGCGGTGATGGCGGGTGCCGTGCTATATACGGTAGACCGCGGATTGTTGCTGTTCGACCACACGACCATGGAGGCTTACCTCAGCGGTCAACTCGCCGCCTACGGCGACCTGGCGCAGATCATCGATATGGACAGCGTGATTGCCTTGACCATGCTCGCCAGCGTGCTGTTCATTGCGGGCTGGTGGGGATTCGCCCTGTACACCCACTGGCGCCGCGCGTATTTCCAACCGCAACCAGGCGTTGCAGAATCTGAGACCGAATAAGCTGCGACAGCACAAAATTCAGCCAATTCCCCGCATAAGCCTATGTTTTCAAGTAGTTTACTTGCCCGTTCGCGTACTTGGCGCGATACTAGCCGCATCAAAACAACGATAAACGGCTAGTCAATGGCCAACAGTGAAACGGCTCTCTTAGTCGAAGACCTGCATAAGAGCTTCGGCAGTCTGCAAGTTCTGAAGGGTATATCCCTTACTGCTCACGATCACGACGTCGTGTCCATTCTGGGCAGCAGCGGCTCGGGAAAAAGCACTTTCCTGCGCTGCATCAACCTGCTTGAAACCCCCACCTCCGGCAAAGTATCGGTGCAGGGCGAGCTGATCAGGATGAGCCAGCGAAGTGACGGCACCCCGGTTCTAGAGGACCGCAAGCAGGTCGAGCGAATACGCTCGAAACTCGCCATGGTGTTTCAGCAGTTCAACCTGTGGTCACACATGACGGTGCTGGAGAACGTTATCGAAGCGCCCGTGCACGTGCTGAAAGTCCCCAAAGCCGAAGCCATAGAGCGCGCCGAAAAAGTCCTGCAGCGCGTCGGCATGTTCGAGCGCAAAGACTATTATCCCGCACACCTGTCCGGCGGCCAACAGCAGCGTGCGGCAATCGCCCGGGCGCTGGCCATGGAGCCCGAGATGATGCTGTTCGACGAACCGACCTCGGCGCTGGACCCGGAGCTGGTCGGCGAGGTGCTGAAAGTGATGCGCAGCCTCGCCGACGAAGGCCGCACGATGCTGGTCGTCACCCACGAGATGGGCTTTGCGCGCGAAGTATCGTCTCGGGTCATGTTCCTGCACGAAGGCTGCGTGGAGGAGGACGGTCCCCCGGAGCAGGTCTTCGAGCAGCCGAAATCCGAACGCTTTCGACAATTCCAGGCCGGCACGTTGAAATAGCGCTGCGCGGCCGGTGCAATGCGCTATAGAATGCAGTTGTCAGCTTGACGTATAACAGTCCTGTAAGGAGGAGATCATGAAAAAAATCCTGACCGCCGCCGTGACGGCGGCGGCCTTGATCCTGACCGGCGCCGCAAGTGCCAAAGACTGGAAAACCATACGCATCGGCGTCGAGGGTGCGTACCCGCCATTCAGCTCTTTGACGACGTCCGGTCAGCTGGTTGGTTTCGACATTGATATTGCGCTGGCCCTGTGCAAAGAAATCGGCGCTACTTGCTCTCTAGTAGCTCAAGATTGGGATGGCATCATCCCCTCGCTGCTGGCGCGCAAATACGATGCAATCATCGCGTCGATGTCCATAACCGAAGAGCGCAAGAAAAAAGTCGCGTTCACGAAGAAGTACTACAACACCCCGGCCAAGTTTGCGCGCAAAAAAGGCTCGGGCATAGAAATCAGCAAGGCCGGCATGGCCGGTAAAGTCGTCGGTGTGCAGCGCGCAACCACGCACGACAATTTTATTACGGAGGAATTTGGGGACGCTGTCGAAATCAAGCGATACGGTACGCAAGACGAAGCCTATCTCGATGCCGTATCCGGGCGCGTCGATCTGTTGCTGGCCGATTCGGTGGCAATGGACGACGGGTTTCTCAACACCGACAATGGTAAGGACTGGGAGTTCGTCGGCCCTGGCTACAGCGAGGTGAAATACTTCGGCGAAGGTGCCGGCATCGCGATTCGCAAGCAGGACCAGGATCTCGTCGATCTTTTCAACAAGGCAATCGATGCGATTCGCGCCAATGGCACTTACCAGAAAATTAACGCCAAGTACTTCGAGTTCGACGTATACGGGCAATGATGGGCCGTTGATCCTAATGACGCCGGCTGGTGCGCCAGCCGGCATCCTCGAACCTGAATCGATGTCTGTCGACACGGCGCGATGCACGAATTCCTGACATCCCTGTTCAGCGGTGTGCTCGACGGGTACCTGTACCCCTTCATTCTGGAGGGCATGCTGCTGACCATCGAACTGGCGTTGCTGTCTTTGGTGCTGGCGCTGGCACTGGGCATGCTCACCGCGGTCGCCAAGCTCTCCCAATCCTTTGCGGCGCGCACGGTGGCCGGCATCTACACCACCGTTATCCGCGGCGTGCCCGATCTCGTGCTGATGTTCATCATATTCTTCGGCGGTCAGTTACTGGTCAACAACTTCGGCGCCTGGCTGCTGGAAGTGAGTGACGAAGCGATGGGCTGGGAATACATCGAAATCAGCGAGTTCGTCGCCGGGGTGTTCACCATCGGCGTGGTATTCGGCGCGTATATGGGCGAGACTTTTCGCGGCGGCATACTCGCCGTATCGCGCGGCGAGATCGAGGCCGGGCACGCCTACGGGATGACCAGGGCGCAGGTATTTTTCCGCATCACTTTTCCGGCGGCGGTGCGTCACGCGTTGCCGGGGTTCGGCAACAACTGGCTGGTGCTCGCAAAAGCCACGGCGCTGGTCTCGATTATCGGTCTCGAAGACATGGTGTTTCGCGCCGCCCAGGCCGGGGGCACGGTGCGCAAGCCGTTTACTTTCTACCTGGCGGTCGCACTGCTGTACCTTGTGATCACCGCCGTTTCCGACGTTGGTCTGCGCTGGTTGAACAAGCGTTACAGCGTCGGTGTGCGCAGCGCCTGAGGCATACACGCTATGGACGTCGAAGCAATCGTCAGCAATCTGCCACTATACCTGGAAGGTTTGTGGATTACGGTGCAGCTGGTCGTCCTGGCGCTCGCCGCCGGTCTGGTTTTGTCGGTTCCCATCGCTATAGCGGCAGCATCTCACAACCCGCTGGTGTATGCACTGCCCAAAACCTATATCTATTTCTTCCGCGGCACGCCGCTGCTCGTGCAGATGTTCATCATCTATTACGGGTTTGCGCAATTCCAGGCCGTGCAGGAGAGTTTCCTGTGGCCGGTGCTCAAAGAAGCCTACTGGTGCGCGCTGATCGCGTTCACTCTGAACACCGCCGGTTATACCTCGGAAATTCTGCGCGGCGCGATCCGGCAGACGGCGTTCGGCGAAATCGAAGCCGCCAAGGCCTGCGGCATGTCGGCAGCGCTTGTTTATCGCCGGATCATTTTGCCCAGCGCGTTCCGGCGCGCACTGCCGGCTTACGGTAACGAGGTGATCTTCATGCTGCACGGCAGCGCCGTTGCCGGGGTTATCACGATTGTCGATTTGTTCGGCGCCGCGCGGATAGTAAATTCCCGTCACTTCGTGCCTTTCGAATCGTTCATTACCGCGGGCGTGTTCTATTTGTGTCTGACTTTCATGATCATCTGGGCTTTCAAGCGACTGGAGAAACGCTGGTTCGCGTATCTGCGCCCACGCGAAGAATAGCAGCTAACCCTCGCTGATTCATGAGCAGCAGCCCACCGCGCGACTCCACGCAGCGATTCAGCGACAGGGTCGCCGACTACCAGCGTTACCGGCCCGGCTACCCGGCCGCCGTGTTCGATTATCTGATCGACCGCTGCCGGCTGACCACTGCCGATGTGGTTGTGGACGTGGGCGCGGGCACTGGATTGTCGACCGAACCCTGGCTGACGCGGAGTTTTCGTGTGCAAGCGGTGGAGCCCAATGCCGAAATGCGCGCCGCGGCCGCAGACTGTCTCACTGCGTATCCACAGCTGGAACTGGTGGATGGAACGGCCGAAGCGCTGCCGATGCCCGACGGCGGTGCTGGCTTGATCACTGCCGCACAGGCGTTTCACTGGTTTGAATCGGATGCCAGTAGAAGCGAATTCAAACGTGTGCTGAAACCGGACGGTCATGTCGCCCTGATCTGGAACGAGCGCCAAAGCGATGCGTCAGCGTTTCTGAAAGGCTACGAAAAGGCGATGCAGGCCTATGCCAGCGACTACAGCACGATTACCCACGAGCGCCGCTCGACCCGGCGCATCGTCGAGTTTTTTGCCCCCGACGAGGTAACCGAGCAAGGCTTCGACAATACTCAGGCGTTCGATTTCGAGGCATTGTGCGGACGCGTATGGTCATCGTCGTACGCCCCGCCACCGGACAGTCCCAACTACGCGCCGTTACGCGAACAGATGCGGCAATTGTTCGATCGCTACGCGAGCGACGGCAACGTGCATTTCATTTACCGAACCCGGGTGTTTACCGGGCGGTTGTCTTAGCAACCTCCTTCACCTCTGCCCCCCAGGGGAGAGGGGAGGGAGAACACTCAAGGATCACGCAAAAGCATCCAGATTCAGCTCAAGTATCTCACCCATCCAAAGCGCATGCCCTGTGTGGTCCTTCACTACGTCGCCGGTTTCCGGATGCACGAATACTGTCAACCCGTTGCGATACAAGGCGAGCCACGGCACCACCGATCCAAACAGTTCCGGCGAGAACGCCAGCTGGCAACTCCAGCGCGGATGCGGACCCACCAGACGTTCGTGCATGCGACCTACACGCAGCGCGAATTTTTCACCGGCGGCAACACACAATTCCCGCGCCTGCTCCAGCGATGCACTGTCGAAATAGACATGCGCGTGAAATTCGCGAATCTCACTCATAAAGTATTCTCCGCCCTGCGGGCTGCAGAAATCAGTCCACCGGTATCATTACTTCTCAATTACAAACCGGGCCTCGTCCGTCGGCCAGCGTTCGCGGTGGGAACTGGCCTCCAGGCAACAGATGAATCCGTCGGCAATCACCAACGTGAAACTGGCGCGCCCCCGTAAAGCCGGATGCCGCGCATGGGCGGTGGGCATATGCTCAGTTTTCCAGAGTGCTCTGTCGAGATGGCGGCCCACCGCATCGATGCGGAAAAACGTGCGAAACCCGTGCGTCGAATACTCGCGCTGATCGACCTCGGCGCGCGCCATCTGAGCCAGCACGATGCCGCCTTGCGCGTGAGCGTCGGCAATCCCGCTCAGCACCTGCTTTTCCAGTGTCGACAACCGCATGCTCGCGCGTTCAAGCGTCGATCGGTTTAGCCAGGCCCTCGATCACCGCAACGTTTTCAAGATGTTCGAATACGGCGGGCGAAACGACAACCTTGGTATCACGACTACCGCCGCCCAGCACGATTCGCTCCCGCGTCATCACCCGCGCATCGACCCACAGCGCCATGTCCTGCGGTAACGCCAATGGCGTCACGCCGCCGATATCCATGCCGGTCAATTCCTGGGTCTGCTCACTGCTTGCAAAAGATACGCGCCGGGATTCCAGGCGTTTGCGCACCACGTGGTTTACGTCGAGACGCGAATCGGCCAGCACTACGCAGGCGACGATGCGTTTCTCTCCGGTCTTCGCTGCGACCAGGATCGTGTTCGCCGAATCCTCCAGTGCATAACCGTAGTGCTCGCAGAATATCGCTGTGTCGGCTTTCTCCGGATCGCACGGAATCGTTTCGCTGTCGATGGGCAACTGCGATAACACTGCCTTAACTCGCTGGGCCGGGTCTGGCATCGATGTACCTGCTGAAACGAGCCGCTGACCGTTGGGTATCGCCGCGACCCGGGAACTATAATGCCACACGTATCGTGCAAAACAATCAGCTTGCAGGTGCGATTTCGCAGCGCGCCGATGCGAAATCGATTGCATCGACGGCAACCGGGCGAATAGGATTTGTGCACGCCAACACCGCTGGAGGAAGTCACAATGGCTGCCTACATGATCGTTCAAATAGACGTACAGGATGCACAGAAATTCGACAGCTACAGATCCATGGTTCCTTCGACACTGGAACCGTTCGGGGGCCGCTATATAGTTCGTGGCGGGGATGCCGAAACGCTGGAAGGCAATTGGGCGCCGGCTCGAATAGTGGTTATAGAATTCCCTGATCGAGACAAGGCGAAAGAGTGGCTGGAATCCGATATTTACAGCGAAGCGAGGGCGCTGCGTCATGCCGCGGCGCATTCGGAGGCGATCGTGGTGGACGGCGTTGGGTGACCGTGAATCAAGCCAGTCGCGCGCAAATTCTCAAGCGGCAACACTGGATATTCGACATGGACGGCACCTTGACTCACGCGGTGCACGACTTCGATAAAATCCGCGCGGATCTGGGTTTGCCGCCGGGTGAACCGATACTCGAAGCCCTGTCCAGGCTGCCGCCAAAGCTGGCGCAACCGCTGTGGGAACAGCTCGATGCCATAGAGGTGGATCTGGCGCGCCAAGCCACACCGGTGCCGGGCGTTGCCGCACTGCTGGCAACGCTGGACAGGCGCGGTTGCATGCTTGGCATCGTCACCCGCAATAGCCTCGTCAGCGTACGTGAGACTCTGCGTGCCTGCGAACTGGCGGAATATTTCCCCGAAAAGTATATAAAGGACCGCGACTGCGGTGCCCCGAAACCTGAGCCCGACGCGTTGCTGGAACTCATGCAGCTCTGGCGGGCGGCACGCGACGATGTGGTCATGGTGGGAGACTTTCTGTACGACCTGCAGGCAGGAAGGGCAGCCGGGGTGGCAACCATATATGTCGATTATGCGCACACCGCTCAGTGGTCGGAGTATGCCGACATCAGCGTGACCCGGCTCGATCAATTGCTCACCTAACTTCGCGCCCGCGAGGTAAACTGTCGGCGTCGTGTCAAAAGCCCTGTCGCACATGAGTCAGAACCGCATATCGCCCGCCGCGCAGGCGATACTCGTCACCGTTGCGCTCGTGATCACGGTTGCCGGCAAACCCGCTACCGAAGCAATTCTCGTCGCGTTCCTGCTTTCGGCCTTCATCGCCATCGTCGGCGCAACCTCGTTATTATGAACCGAACGCTGCGCGAGAGACTCGCCGACAATGGCTACGAATCCAACGAGAGTTTCGATTACCCGGTACGCTGTTTACTTTCGTACGAACCCGACGTCATCCGCACCCTGAATATCGCCGGTGATGCCGGCCGCCACAAAACCGCGTTTGCCAACGCGCTTGCCCATTCGCTGGACTATTCGCACGTGCTGTATCACGACTTTATCCAGGAACACGATCCACCGCCGCCGGTACTGCGCCCACCCTCCAAGGATGAAGAAGGCCGTGAAGAACCGCCTGTTGAGGCTTTCGATCGCATGATGAGCGATGTTTGCGCACTCAGCGAAGCAG
>JAOTYY010000088.1 GCA_029861595.1 Gammaproteobacteria bacterium | reverse complement strand
ATCCAACCCCGTGAATACACGCTCGGCGCGTCTGGCTGGGTCCGCACCATCTCCGGCATCCAGTCGTTACTCAGCGTTTATCTGCTCGCCATGTGGGCGTTGACGTATTTCGGCAGGCCGTTTGAGTGATTTGTTGACGTTTAGAGGGGGCAATCGAAGTATGAAACCAATTCGATGCAAAGCACTTGTGATCGCAGTGGTGGCGACGGCGTCCTACGGACTTGTCGTTCATGGAGCGGACCAAGCTGATGTTCAGAGATTCTTTGCTAAGAACAAAGTAGGACGGTCTCCGGATATCGCTGTTATGAAGAACGGTACAGACCATCTCATGACAATACATGGGTACATGGACGATCTCGCCGTTTGCGAGCAGCTCATCGAGCCGTACAACCAAGATTCGTCGCTCTCAACGCTGCCTGGTAGTTACTCGTGTGTGCCGCTAAACCAATAGTTCTGGTTCAACTGTCGGGTTTCAAGAATGCTGGAGAAGGGGGTGAGGTTGACCATCGACTACAGTGAAAACGACGGGCATACAACCAAACGAAGTACATAAGCTAAACCCAGACCTATCAACACATTTGACAGTGTTCCTACCCAAAACCGGTTCAGAAGCCAAGTCCCCCAAGCCCGTCGGGCTATCAGATAACTGACTTTGTCTTCAACCAAATCTGGAGGAACCTTTACGACGTGACTCCATACCTGCCACTTTGAACCGACCTTGAACGCCAGCCATGCTGCGATGATTAACGGTGCAGCATAGTAGAACGCGATAAAGCTCAGAACTCTCTCCAATGTGCCAATCAGCCCGGCTCCAGCGCCGGGCCCTGCTGCCCGATTACCACTCTCGACGATAGCTTTCCACTGATCCTCCGAGACGCCCTCGGGACAATCTAGATTCACATCGGAAGCACGAGCCAACAGCCATTTAACTAGATGGCCGAGGAAGTAGCTCGCAACTATTCCTATCGCTATACCAATTGTTTCCATGGCAGGAAATTATAAATCGCAAACGGTTCAAGACCCGCGTTAGTGCTCTATCTTACCCGTTGTTATTTCGAATAATTCCGCCGCCAATGTGGGGTTGGCTTTGACGAGTGTTTGAATCCGTTCCTTGATCTCCGCGTAGGTCAGCTCCGGCTCCGGCTTGGTGTGTTCGACACTCTTGAGGTCGGGCAGTGCTTTGCTCAGCAGTGTATTCCCAGCCTGTAGTTGCTCGCGGGTCATGGGAGATACAGGGCGTTTCTTGCCGTTCTCGTAGGTGTAGTAAAGATCGCCGTTCTCATCCGGTTCCGCCATTACAAATTGCTGCATGCGGGTGATGATATTGGTGGTCTTAATTGCCGCCCTTGAGTTCTCCGCCTGGCGGCGCGTCAATTTGGGTACTGCGTCGGGTTTAGCCATACGCAAATTATACTGTATATTTAACCAGTAGTCTCCTTATGGCCATTTTCGGTGTCGGAAGCACTCACTGTCCAACAACTGCTACTCAGGCTACGCGATTACGCCAGGTCGTAATCTTGATGCGGGACGGCCGGAGACAAGGTTGAGTCAAAACGAACTCGATGGATGAACGGGACGAGCGTGCAATAATGATGCGACGGCATCCAACAAATGTTACCAATGACCATGGCGGCTAATGACAAGCTATTTGCTGAAGCGCCGCAGAATGCCTGTCCAGCGTACACGAACCTTCGGAATGCCACGGACGGCCCATGTCGGAGCGGGAGAGAACACTGCGAGGACCTATGGAACGATTTCGCGCTGCTCGCTGACAAAAATTTTCTCGTCGAGTTTCCCGTCCGTTTTCATCAGCGTTGGTTCGAGATGTACTTGACGGTAGCACTGATGCGGCTTGGAATGGCAGTTCAGTGTCCAAAGCCTGGTCCGGACATATTGGTGACGGTTGACGGCCGACGGGTCTGGATTGAAGCGGTTTGCGCCTCTCCGGGTGCGGCCGGTAAACCAGATTCCGTGCCGGAACCGGAGTACGTGCGAGCAGGTGATAATCCCATCGTCAGTAGTGTTCCAAAAGATCAAATGGTGCTCCGACTACGTAATTCACTTGCAGAGAAACAAACGCAGTATCAAAGGTATCTTGACAGTGGGATCGTCAATCAAGACGACATTCTTGCAGTGGCAATAAATGTCCATGCCGTTCATGGCCTATGGGCAAATATGGGCGACATAGTGATGAGAGCGCTTTACGGTGTCGGTGATCTTGTGGTCTCCCTTGATCGAAATACTGGCACAATCGTGAGCAGCCATCACGCCCAAGTTAGTTCAATTGAAAAGAAATTGTCGGGCGCACAAGTCGGAGTTGAGCCGTTCACTGATAGCAGTATGCCGCACATAGCTGCCGTGCTTGGATCACGAGCGGACGCTGTCAATCTTCCTCAACGACTGGGTGACGACTGTGCCCTGTATCCGAACCTTTCTTCAATGGTTTCATGGCGTCCGAATACAATTCGTTTTGGTGAAGAATGGACATTCGTTGAATCTGATGAAGGGTGGGATGGCAGCCGTACAAGTCACAAAGATTGATGACCCTTATTCGGGTTACAAAGTGACTCAGCGTATTGGAGTCGACTCACAATCCGTGTCATACATCATTGACGCTATGCAGAATGTGGTAGAACCGAAAGGACGACTAGCGCCAGAAAAAACGGCACTGTTTCGGATTTATCTATACTTGCCGGGCACGTTCTTTGTTACGCCCACGGTCATCAGTGAATGTTCCCTCATCCCGGACACCAAACGCCGTGAGCTTCACGATAGCTTCTTTACGGTATTTTTTGCCGAAGTCATCGTCGAAAACCAAAACACTGTTGACCACCGAGCTATGGAATTGACCAGGCTTCATCGAGGAGAAAATGATTGTCGAATTCTCGCAGAAGCAGAACACGGCAACCTGGATACGCTGCTCACATACGACACTGAAATGATTTCGCACCTGGCGGACGTATCGTTAACGACTAGGCTGGCGAGGCCAACGGAAGTATGGGCCACGCTGGGAGTACCGAAGGGAGCAAAGCCCGATAAAGTTCCACATTCTACCAATCCGCTCGGTCGCGAGGCGTGGTGGAAATGGTAGGGGTGTGAAGCGTAGTTGGGTTACCTCTGCGCCACCCTCGTAGTCTTTGGGGGTGGCAAGTCGATTTTAGCCATGCTAACGAAGCTGCAAGTATACCCCGTGGTATACCCTGGGATTGAATTGGTTTTATTTGAGCGAGATGGTGAGGCGTAACTTATTGATATTATTGGTGGAGCTAGACGGGATCGAACCGACGACCTCTTGCATGCCATGCAAGCGCTCTCCCAGCTGAGCTATAGCCCCACGCAGGACCGGGAAACGTATTAAATCACCGCTGGGTTGTCAAGATTCCGCCCCGGCAGTGCGCGCGGCGACATATTCCTGGGCCTTGCTCAGGCGTGAGAGCGTGCGCTCGCGCCCAACCAGTGCCAGCGTTACGTCTATCGGGGGCGTGGCGGCGCGCCCGGATATTGCCACCCGCAGCGGTTGCGCGACCTTGCCCATCTTCAGCGACAGCGCCTCGCTCACCTGCGTGACCGCCGCTTCCAGCGGCGGCCGTTGCCAGTTTTCGACCTTGCCCAGGCATTCCTGCAGGCGCTGCAGCACGGGCGCTGAACCTACCGTGAGATGCTTTTTCGCCGACTTTTCGTCGAACGCGTCAAATTCGCTGTAGAAATAGTCGCTTGCGTGCGCCATATCCGCCAGTGTGGGGGCCCGCTCGCGCAACGCTTCAACTGTCTCGGCCAGTGGCGGGCCGTTGGCGGCGTCCAGCCCCAGCGCGTCGAATTGCTCCGACAACAGCGCCTGCAGACGTTCGCTGTCCGCCGCTTTGACGTAGTGCTGATTCAGCCACCGCAGCTTGTCCTGATCGAACACGGATGGGGCACGATTGACGTCCGCCACGTCGAACAGCTGCGTCAGCCGATCGAGGTCAAAAATCTCCTCGTCACCGTGCGACCATCCGAGCCGAGCCAGATAGTTGAGCATGGCCTCGGGCAGAAATCCCTCGTCGCGGTACTGGGTAATCGAGACGGCACCGTGACGTTTGGACAGCTTTTTGCCGTCGCCGCCACGAATCAACGGTACATGGGCATACTGGGGCACGTGCGCTCCCAGGGCCTGTAGAATGTTGATCTGCCGTGGCGTATTGTTGATGTGATCCTCACCACGGATGACGTGGGTAATGCGCATGTCCGAGTCGTCGACCACCACTGCGAAGTTGTACATCGGGGCGCCGTTTCGGCGGATCAGCACCAGATCGTCCAATTCGCTGTTGGCCACCGCAATCCGACCGAACACCTGATCGTCGAAAACCACCTCGCCGTCCAGTGGGTTCTTGAACCGCAAAACCGGCGTCACACCCGCAGGTGCCGCACCATGGCGGTCGCGGCAGTGCCCGTCGTAGCGGGGCTTCAAGCCCTGGCTGCGGGCAGCCTCGCGTACCGCATCCACCCGTTCCTGGGAACAGTAGCAATGGTAGGCGAGACCCTCGTCGAGCAGCTGCCGGGCGATTTCACGGTAGCGCTCGAAGCGCTGCGTCTGGTAATAGGGGCCTTCGTCATAGTCCAGACCCAGCCACTGTAGACCGTCCAGAATCGCCTGCTCGGCAGCCTCTGTAGAGCGCTCGAGGTCCGTATCCTCCACGCGCAGAACGAACTTGCCACCGAACCGACGCGCGTACAACCAGCTAAATAAAGCCGTGCGCGCGCCGCCAACATGGAGGTATCCCGTTGGGCTTGGGGCAAATCGAGTACGAACAGTAGTCATGTGTTATACCGTTGCAGGCGTGGGCGGCGAATTCTACCAAGCCTGGTCCAGGCGCGCAGAAGCGTAGTATTTGCACCGATATGTGATCTGTCGCACACACGCATGGCGCTGAAATTGCTTTTAAGTCCAATTTAGAAAAACTGGCTGATTGATTTTGACCAATTCGAACCACAGTGACTTTGATTGGATGTCATGCGCTTTGACGCACGTCGGTCACGTGAGGACAACCAACGAAGACGCGTTTCTGGAGTCCAACGAACTGTGCCTGTGGGCGGTGGCCGACGGCATGGGAGGGCACGCGGCGGGCGATGTCGCGAGCAAAATGGTGGTCGACTGTTTGGCCTCGTTCGCGCCGTTCGACCACGTCTCCGACAGCATCGACAGTCTCGAAGACCGCCTGATAGACGCCAATCGTGAATGCTTGTCGAAGGTCGAAAACGACGCCATTCACCAGGGCATGGGCAGCACCGCGGCGGTACTGTTCGCCAGTGGTAAGCATTGTTTTGTACTATGGGCCGGGGACAGCCGCATCTACCGCTTGCGCGAGGGCCAGTTGCAACAATTGACCGAAGACCACAGTCTGGTGCAGGAAATGTACGCGCTGGGGCATCTTACCGAAGAGGAACTGGCGACCCACCCTTCCGCGAATATCATCACCCGCGCGGTCGGAGTGGCTGAGCATTTGTTCGTCGATATCGACTACAGCGAGGTGTATGACGGTGACCGCTTTCTGTTGTGCAGCGACGGGTTGACACGCGATCTGCGCGACCCCGACGTGGAAAAGCTGCTCGCCGAAGGCAGTCCGACGCAAGCCTGTGAGGCGTTGCTGCGAGCGGCGCTGGACCGGGGTGGCGGTGACAATACAACCGTCATCGTCGTCGAATCCGCGGGCCTGTAACGAGCCCAGCAATGACGCCACAACAATCGACGCTTCGCATCAGCGCGCTCTATCACGCGCGCGGCATGATCTCGCAGAGCGATTACCGCGACTTTCGCTGCGAATATCTGCGCGCAGTGATCAATGGCGGCGAGCTACCGGAATTGCCGGATGCCTGGCATCACGTCGCGCCGGGGACGCACACCGCAACCGCGGACGACGACGAGTCGACGCTGACCACCGGCCCTCGCAATCTGCCACCACTCGTGGTGGCCGTTGCGCTGGCTGCCGTAGTGATCGTCATCGGCGGCTGGATCCTTATGATCAACATGGGCTGATTGCACTAAATATTTCCCATCGCCCGGCCGCTAACTGATCCGTAGCGCCTTGCAACCGCGCTCACACCACTAATTCAACGGGTCAACACGTGCCGGAGACGAAAGTCGCCAATTTAGCCGATTCACGCTATGCCGATGCGCAGCGGCTGCGCCAGCAATACGTTGCCGCGTTATCCCAGTTTATCGCCAAATTGTCGCTGTCTTCCGACGCCTTGCAGCGCGTTAAATCCTGCCTGGCCAACGCCCGTTCGTCGCCCGTGGAGGCGCTACTCGAACAGCTGGCCACCGAGCTGCAAATGCGCGAAGGCGACACCAAGGGCGCCGCGACGGTCGCCGATTCCAAGGCCATCGAGAACGTGCTGCTCACGCTGTTCGACCGCATGACCCTGGTACCAACCACGGAGAACGAAGCCAAGCGCCACAAAGAAATCCTGCTGGCCGGCATCGCCGCGGAGCAGTTGCCTCGCTTCGTCAACGATCTGGCAGAACTGATCAACCAGAGCCTGATACTGACGCAGCGCGAGAAAAAGGAACTCGAGGAATTTGTCGAATCCATCGTCGGCAAGCTACGCGCATTCGCCAGCTTCGTGGAGAGTGTGCAGTCCGACCTGCGTGAATCGCGCTCCAATCAGGCCGATTTGCGGGAGAGCTGGGATGCACAGGTACACCTAATGACTCGCGATGTGGCGCAAGCGACGAATCTGGACGGTCTCAAACGCGACGTCAACGCACAACTCGAGCGCATGCGCGAGAGCATGACCACCTTTCGCGAAAAGGAAACCGATCGCATTCGTCGCAGCGAGGATCGCAGCGAGCAGCTGCACGGCAAGCTCCAGGAAATGGAAACCGAGGCTGCGGAGCTGCGCAACCAGATACAGGAGAATCGCGCCCAGCTGCTGCTCGATGCGGTGACCGGTGTCAACAGCCGCTTTGCTTACGAAGAGCGCATGGACCTTGAATTCATACGCTGGAAACGCTTCGCGGCACCGTTGTCTTTCCTTCTCTGGGACATCGATTTTTTTAAATCGATCAACGACACCTTTGGTCACCAGGCCGGTGATCGTGTGCTGCGTCTGGTCGCGCAACTGATAAACAATCGCATCCGCGAGAGTGATTTTTTCGCGCGCGTGGGCGGCGAGGAATTTGCCATGCTGTTGCCCGGCACCGGCGCCGGAGACGCACAGCGCATTGCCGAGGAAATACGCGCCACCGTCGACCAGTCGGGATTCAACCACAAGGGCAATCCCGTGCAGATCACCGTATCTTGCGGGCTGACCGAATTCCGCAGCGGCGATACACCCGAACTCGTGTTTGAGCGCGCCGACGAATCGCTCCACAAGGCCAAACAGTCCGGTCGTAACCGCGTAGTCGCCACCTGACACGGCGCTTGCGGCATTCCGAGATTAGCCGGCATGCCGGGCAGCTGCCCTCCTGGCGCGCGACTTGTCGCTACGCCACGGCCTCGGTGGCCGGCATTGATGAGAACTGCAACTCACCGTCACCGGCATCCACGCGCACCCTGTCACCAGGTACGACGTGCCCGGCAAGAATCGCCTGCGCCAGAGGATTCTCCAGACGCTGCTGAATCGCGCGCTTCAAAGGACGCGCGCCGTAGACCGGATCGAAACCCGCCTCGCCGAGTAACGTCAATGCGGCGCCCGACACCTCGAGCTGCAGATCGCGACCCGCCATGCGTGATGCGAGATCGGCGATCTGTATTTCGGTGATCGCCTGGATCTGGTCGCGCCCCAGCGGATGGAACACCACCGCTTCGTCAATACGGTTGATGAATTCGGGCCGGAAGTGCGCCGCCACGATTTCCATCACTGCGCTTTTCATCGCTGCGTAGTTCTCCTCACCGGCCAGTTCCTGGATCACCTGGCTGCCCAGATTGGATGTCATCACGATTACCGTGTTACGAAAGTCCACGGTGCGTCCCTGACCATCCGTCAGACGTCCATCATCGAGCACCTGCAGCAGCACGTTGAAAATATCGGGATGCGCTTTTTCGACCTCGTCGAGCAGGATGACCGAGTAGGGCCGTCGGCGAATGGCTTCGGTCAGATAACCGCCCTCCTCGTAACCCACGTAACCCGGCGGCGCGCCGATCAGGCGTGCAACCGCGTGTTTCTCCATAAACTCGGACATATCGATGCGCACCACGGCATCCTCAGTGTCGAACAGGAATGCCGCCAGCGCCTTGGTGAGCTCGGTTTTGCCCACACCGGTCGGTCCCAGAAACAGGAACGAACCATTGGGGCGCCGCGGATCTGACAAACCGGCACGGGCACGCCGGATGGCATCGGACACCACACCCACGGCTTCGTCCTGGCCGACCACACGCTGGCGCAGCATCTCCTCCATGCGCAGCAGCTTGTCCCGCTCGCCTTCGAGCATTTTTGTCACCGGTATGCCTGTCCACTTGGAAACGATTTCCGCGATTTCTTCTTCCGAGACTTTGTTACGCAGCAGTTTCATATCCTGCATCTCCGCCTGCGCGGCCATATCCAGCTGCTTTTCGAGTTCCGGAATGCGCCCATATTGCAATTCGGACATGCGCGTGAGGTTGCCGGCACGGCGCGCCGTCTCCAGCTCCTGGCGGGCGCGTTCCAATTCCTCCTTGATGTGAGTCGTACCTTGCACCGCGGCTTTTTCGGCGCGCCAGACTTCTTCGAGGTCGGCGAATTCACGTTCGAGTTCGGAAACACGGAGCTCCAGCTCCTCCAGCCGCTTGCGCGACGCGTCGTCGTCTTCCTTGCGCAAGGCTTCGCGTTCAATCTTCAACTGGATCAGGCGCCGCTCCAGCTTGTCCATGCTCTCGGGTTTGGAATCGATCTCCATACGAATGCGTGAAGCTGCCTCGTCGATCAGATCTATGGCCTTGTCCGGCAGCTGCCGATCCGTGATGTAGCGGTGCGACAGGTTCGCCGCGGACACGATTGCGGGATCGGTGATATCCACGCCGTGATGGACTTCATAGCGCTCTTTCAAGCCGCGCAGAATCGCGATGGTATCTTCGACGTTGGGTTCGTCGACCAGCACTTTCTGGAAACGCCGCTCCAGTGCGGCGTCCTTTTCGATGTTCTTGCGATACTCGTCCAGTGTCGTGGCACCCACGCAATGCAGTTCCCCGCGTGCCAGCGCCGGTTTCAACATGTTACCCGCGTCCATTGCGCCTTCGGCCTTCCCGGCACCGACCATGGTATGCAGCTCGTCGATGAACAGGATCAGATTGCCCTCCTGTTTGGCGACGTCGTTCAGCACCGCTTTGAGTCGTTCTTCGAACTCGCCGCGAAATTTCGCCCCGGCGATCAACGCCGCCATATCCAGTGACAGCAGCCGCTTGTTTTTCAGACCTTCAGGTACCTCGCCGTTGACGATGCGCTGCGCGAGGCCTTCGACGATAGCGGTTTTACCTACACCAGGCTCACCGATCAGCACCGGGTTGTTTTTTGTCCGGCGCTGGAGCACCTGCGTCACGCGGCGTATTTCGTCGTCGCGCCCGATCACCGGGTCCAGTTTGCCCTGCTCGGCTCGCTCGGTGAGATCGACGGTGTATTTCTCCAACGCCTGGCGTTGCTCCTCGGCATTGGGATCCGTGACCGGAGCGCCGTCACGTACCGTATCTATCGCCTTTGCCAGCGCCGTTTTTTCCGTGCCGTGACGGCGCAGCATTTCGCCGAGCGCACCCTTATCCTCCACCGCCGCGAGCGCAAACAGCTCCGAAGAAATGTAGTCGTCCTTGCGCTGCTGCGCGAGCTTGTCGGTAACGTTGAGCAGTCGTCCGAGGTCATTGGACAAGTGCACGTCGCCCGCCGCACCCTGTACGCTGGGCAGACGGTCCAGCGCTTCGCCGAGGTCGGCGCGCAAGGCATTGACGTTGGTGCCCGATTGCACGAGCAGATGGCGCACGCTGCTGTCGCGCTGGTCCAGCAGCGCGGCGAGCAGGTGAACCGGCTCGATGAACTGATGATCGCGGCCCACGGCCAGCGACTGGGCATCGGCCAGTGCCAGCTGAAACTTACTGGTGAATTTGTCGGAACGCATAGCGAAAAAATTCCTCGTGTTCTCGATTCATTGGCACAGAGTGAGGTCCAACCTGCCGATTTCAAGGCATTGGCGTATGCCAACCACGCGCTGCGTGCGGGTCAGGTGAGGGCTGCCAGCAGCCGACGGAAATCCGCGGGCGGCTCGGCCTCCCACAGCAGCTTCTCGCCGCTTGCGGGATGTTGTAAACCCAACCGCGCCGCGTGCAGAGCTTGACGCGGAAAAGCATCCAGCGCGGCGCGTAACCCGGGACTGGCGCCGCGCGGGTAGCGTGCCCGGCCGCCGTAGGTGCGATCGCCGACCAGCGGCATGCCAAGGTGCTTGAGATGTACGCGGATCTGGTGTGTGCGCCCGGTTTCCAGGCGCACGTTCAGCAAGGTAAATCCCCGATAGCGTGCTGCCACCCGGTATTCGGTCACCGCGGATTTGCCGCCCGGGCGCACCGCCATGCGTTTACGGTCCACCGGATGCCTGCCGATAGCGGCCTCGATGCGCCCGCCGGCGACCACTTCGGCGCCCACCAGGGCCAGATATTCGCGCTTCACACTGCGCTCGGCGAGCTGCCGGACCAGTGAACTGTGCGCCTGCAGGGTCCGCGCGACCACCAGCAATCCGCTCGTATCCTTGTCCAGGCGGTGCACGATACCGGCACGGGGTACCGTCGCCAGTGCCGCATCGACATGCAGCAGCGCGTTTTGCAGCGTGCCGTCCCGATTGCCCACCGCGGGGTGCACTACCAATCCCGGTGGTTTGTTGATAATCAGCAACTGCTCGTCACGGTACCGGATATCCAGGTCCATCCGTTGCGCCTCAACCGGTGAGTCCGGCGGCTGCGGCGTTGCCCGCAATTGCACTTGTGCACCTTCGGCAACCTGCGCCCGCGGGGTCGTGCGCTTGCCGTCCAGCAACACCTGGCCGTCGCGGATCCACTGTTGCAAGCGGTTGCGCGAGTACTCCGGAACCAGCTGTGCCAACGCCCTGTCCAGGCGCTGACCGGCAAGTTGCGGAGGAATCTCCAGGAAGCGCGTGTCGCTCATTACGGTTGCGGTATAAAGCTCTGCAAAGCAGCTAATTCCTAATACAATAGCGCGCGGCCACAGATGTGAAAACGTTAACCGGATTCAGGAAGGCGGTTGCATAGCCTATACGTTTCCAACTAAATCAAATTTTTAGGTAGATATTTATGCAATGTTGCCCGGTTACAGTTTGTAACGATTCGTGAAACATGCAGGTTAAACCCATGAAACTCAGCGGCGCTATTCTGTGCCTGGTCCTGCTGGCCGGCTGCTCCGGCTCGTCCAAGGATCCCTACGCGGATTGGAGCGCCAAGGAAATTTACGACAGCGCCCGCTCGGCAATGAACGCTGGTGAATTCGGCGAAGCCGTCAAGCTGTTCGAAGCGCTGGAGGCGCGCTACCCGTTCGGGCGCTATGCGCTGCAGACGCAACTGGATATCGCCTACGCCTACTACAAGTTCGACGAGATGGAATCCGCAATCGCGGCCGCCGATCGTTTTGTCAAGTTCAATCCGCGCCATGAACGCGTGGACTATGCGTACTACCTCAAAGGCCTGGCGCATTTCAATCGCGGACGGGCACTGTTCGAACGCATGTCACCGCGCAAATTCGAGAGTATCGATCAAAGTCAGTTGCGCGATTCCTACCGCGCCTTCGAAGAACTGCTGCGCAGATTTCCGGATAGCAAATACGCACCGGATGCGCGCCAACACATGGTGTTCCTGCGTAACAAGCAGGCCGAGCACGAATACCTGGTGGCGAGTTATTACTTTCGCCGTGCGGCCTACGCCGGCACCGTGAACAGGGTCAAGTACCTGATAAATCGCATGGACGGTGCGCCTGTGGTAGCCGATGCGCTGGTGTTAATGGTGAAGGCCTACCGCAAGCTCGGCTTGCTGGATCTTGCTGAAGACACGCTGACCGTGCTGAAGGCCAACTACCCGGAGCACCCGGAGCTGGCCCAGTTCGTTGCTGCAGACCCGACGAGCTGACAACTGCAGTGCGAACCCCGAACCCGGACAGCATCGCTGCTGGCCGAGTGATCGCAGAAGCTTTTTGGTGAGGTGTTACCCTTGTCGCTGGGTAACTCGAGGCGCACGTTCAGGTGGCACGGGTAAAGCGGCTTGCCAACGGCCTCGCGGCAGTCTCTGATTGACCACTACGCGCGGTCGTAGCCCGAAGTAATGGGATAACGCCGGTCACGACCGAATGCGCGCGCCGTGATGCGCACGCCCGGCGGAGCCTGGCGGCGTTTGTACTCGTTGCGCACCACCATTTTGATGACACGCTCCACAGTATCGCGCGCAAAACCCTGTTCAGCGATGCTCGCGGCCGGCAGATCGTTTTCCACGTAAGCGCGCAGAATCGCATCCAGGTCTGTGTACGGCGGCAACGAATCCTCATCGACCTGATCCGGTGCCAGTTCCGCGGACGGCGGCCGTTCGATGACACGCTGTGGAATTACCGGGGAAATTCCGTTGCGGTAATCAGCCAGACGATAAACGAGGGTTTTCTCCACATCCTTGAGCGGGGCAAAACCGCCGGCCATATCGCCATACAGCGTTGCATAGCCGACCGCCATTTCGCTTTTGTTGCCGGTAGTCAACACGATACGCCGTTTTTTGTTGGAGATTGCCATCAGCAGCACGCCCCGGCAGCGCGCCTGGATATTCTCCTCGGTCGTGTCGACGGCGGTACCTTCGAACTCCTCGGCGAGCGCCCCCAGAAACGCCTCGAACAGCGGCTCGATGGAGATGACCCTGTAGGCAACGTTCAATCGACGCGCCTGCTCCGCGGCGTCTTCCACGCTCATACCGGCCGTATAACGGGACGGCATCATTACCGCCTGCACACGTTGCGCCCCCAGGGCGTCTACCGCGACGGCCAGAGTCAGGGCCGAATCGATACCGCCGGACAGACCGATTACGGCGCCCTCGAAACGGTTTTTATTAACGTAGTCGGCAACCCCCAATGTGAGTGCCTGATAAATCTGCTGCAACTCGTTCAGCGTTGCGGGATTGTCACGCACCGCTATCAGCCGACCCTCCTGCGTGACGTCGATGGGTACCAGATCCTCGCCGAACAATGCGCCGCGCGCCACGCACCCGCCTTGGGCGTCCAGCACCAGAGAATCGCCGTCGAACACCAACTCATCCTGGCCACCGAATAAATTGACGTAGCAGACCGGCAGCCCGGTTTCCTGAATCCGCGCGCGCAACACCGCGCGCCGTTCCTTCGCCTTACCGCGATGATAGGGCGAACCGTTGATGTTCAGCAGTATCTGCGCACCAGCCTGCGCCGCCGCCCGCGCCGGCTCCGGTTCCCAGATATCTTCGCAAACCGTGATGCCGCAGCGCACACCCTTGATCGCGACAACGCTCGCTTCTCGGCCCGGCGTGAAGTAGCGTTTCTCGTCAAACACACCGTAGTTCGGCAGACACTGCTTATGGTACTCCGCCAGAACCTCGCCACGCTGCAGCAACACTGCCGCGTTGTACATGCGTGCATTGCGGCGCAGAACCGTACCCACCAGCAGCGCGATGGGTGGCAAGCGCTCACGCAACTCGAGCAGCGCCGCCTCTACGCGAGTGTCGAGTTCGGAGCGCAACAGCAGATCCTCCGGTGGATAGCCGAGCAATGCCAGCTCCGGCACGATCACCAGATCGGCACTCAATTCCCGGTATGCGCGTTGTGCTACGCTGATGATCAAGTCGGTGTTGCCGGGAAGGTCACCGACCAGCGGGTTGATCTGCGCGAGCACGATGCGGAGTGGCGAGTGGTTCACTATTGCGTGGCTGGGTTAAGATTCCGGGCGTGCATTCTCGTCCAAAATGCGGCGTGCAGGCAAAGTTTCAAGCCGCCACCTACCTTGCTCCGGTCATTGTGAGTAGCCGATGCCACTGACGCCCACCGTAACGCTGCCCCGCCGAGCCATCAGCCTGGACCCGGACGCCTACACGTGGAAGCCACTGCGCCTGCTGAATGTGTACCGGGTATTCCTGGCCGGCGTGCTGCTGCTCATGAACGCCAGCGGCTACATCCCACATTTGATCGGACGCGCTTACCCGCAGTTGTTCCTCGGCGTAGTGCTCTTGTATCTCGCGGCCGGCGTGGGAGCCTTGTATCTGGGTTCCCGGCGGCAGCCGCGCTTCGAAACCCAGGTATACGTGCAAAGTTATATAGATATCGTGGCGATCGTGCTGCTGATGCACGCCAGCGGCGGGTTGGAAAGCGGTGTTGGCATGCTGCTGCTGGTCACCATAACCGCCTCCGGATTGCTGGTCACCGGACGCATCGCCATTCTGCTGGCGGCACTCGCGGCGCTTGGCATTCTCAGTCAGCAGCTTTTTTCCCAGCTGATGCTGGGTCCGTCCGCGACCAACTACCCACAAGCAGGCCTGCTGGGCGCCACACTTTTCGCAACCGCGTTCCTGGCATTGCTGTTGAGCCGCAAAGGGCGCGAAAGTGCGGCACTCGCCGAGCAGCGCGGCATAGATCTGGAGAATCTCGCCGAGCTGAGCGAGCACATCATCGAGCACATGGATTCCGGCATCGTGGTGGTCGATGCCAAAGGGCGCATGCGCCTGGCCAACGAGAGTGCCCGCCAGACCCTGGGCCTGCCGGCCTATACCCGCAACCCGCCACTGGAATCCATGGCCCCGCGGCTCGCGTACTCGCTGGACAGCTGGCGGCAACATCCCGACGAGACGCCGCCGAGTTTCAAGGAGCCCGATACCACAGCGGAGCTGCGGCCGCAGTTCGTGCCGCTCGGTAATCAGGGAACGCTGGTTTACCTGGAGGATGCGTCGTTTATCAATCAGCAACTGCAGCAGCTCAAGCTGGCATCGCTGGGACGGCTCACCGCGAGTATCGCGCACGAGGTCCGTAATCCGCTGGGCGCCATCAGCCACGCTTCGCAACTGCTGTCCGAATCCGCGGAGCTGGCCGAGCCGGACCGGCGGCTGACGCAGATCATTGACGAGCACTGCCGACGCATGAATACGATAGTGGAGGACATCCTGCAATTGTCGCGCGGCGGCAACGTGAAACCGGAGTTGCAGGTCCTGAACGAGGAGCTGCCGCAGCTCGCTCATCAGTACTGTACCGGCGAGCGGCTGCCACTCGAACGTATATCGCTGGAACTGCCGAAAGAAACAGTGCGCGTCTATGTGGATGCAAACCACTTGCGCCAGGTGCTGTGGAATCTGTGGACCAACGGGTTCCTGCACGGTGCGGGCGATGATCCGCCACAGGTGGTCAACATCACTACGACGCTGGGTCGTCTCAGCGACACCGGACATCCCTACGTTGACGTCAAGGACGACGGTCTGGGAATAGACGCGGCGCAGGTGGAAGAGATTTTCGAGCCGTTTTTCACTTCCAGCCGCAAAGGCACGGGCCTGGGTCTGTTCCTGGCGCGCGAATTGTGCGAGTTCAACAACGCCAATTTGAGCTACCTGCCGACCGAATCCGGAACTTGCTTTAGAATCGCGTTCAATAAAGGCACCAGTTGAGCCGCTAACCGATTGTAATCGCCGGGTTTGTGCGAA
>JAOTYY010000297.1 GCA_029861595.1 Gammaproteobacteria bacterium | reverse complement strand
TGTGAGATATGACGCCCGGAAACCTGGGCGCACAAGCACGGCCCCAGTCCGGACGGCACCCTACCGGGTATTAAGCGGCGAGTGCGTAGTTGTCGTCGTTGGCAACTATAGAGTTTGCAGTTGGATTTACGAGGTGGTCTGCCCCTCGACATGCACCTAAGGTTTTGCTACCCGCGTCGAAACCAAGTCGCCCCCATAGGATTTGCGTATCTTACCACATGGCCGATAGTTAGTGCTCGTCTGGAGGCCATTTGCGGCTTGCTTTATCATTGCCGCACCTCGCGCGCTGGCGCACCTATCGGACTCTAAATGCTCGTATCTTACGGTGGCGTTGCCGCTTCGCCGTTCCGGCTGACCCGTTTACTGAAACGTCTGCGGGACGTCGTACCCGAACTGACCGATGTGACCGCGCGCCACGTACACCTGCTGGATACCCGGCGCGACCTCAGCGCAGAGGAACATCGTGTGCTGGAGTCCCTGTTGAGCTACGCCGCGATGGGCGACGATACGCAAGCGCAGAGTGCATCGACATATATATATGTGCTGCCGCGCATTGGTTCAATATCTCCCTGGTCATCGAAAGCGACCGACATTCTTCACAACGCGGGACTCGATGCAGTGCGCCGGGCGGAACGGGCCACGGAGTACGCGTTTGCCACATCACTTGATGGTGCTCAGCGGGATTCGATAGCCGCCTTGTTGCACGACCGCATGACGCAGTCCGTGCTTTACGAGTTGCGCCACGCGGAGAGGGTGTTTCAACAGTCCGCCCCGGCGCCGCTGACGCGTATCGCCCTGGAAGACGATCCGCAGGCGGCCTTGCGCAGGGCCGATCGCGACCTGGGTCTGGCGTTGTCCGACGACGAAATCGCCTACCTCGCCAGGCACTACACTGAACTGGGCCGCGATCCCAGCGATGTTGAACTGATGATGTTCGCGCAAGCGAACTCCGAGCATTGCCGGCACAAGATCTTCAACGCCCGCTGGGACGTGGACGGCGTTACTCAGAACAGTTCGTTGTTCGACATGATTCGTGAATCCTACCGGGTGAGTCCCGGGGGGGTGTTATCGGCGTACAGCGACAATGCAGCTGTTATCGAAGGTTACGGCGGTGCGCGTTTTTTCGCGCATGCCGACGGCGAGTATCGTGCCGTGCAGGAAGCGATTCCACTGCAGATCAAAGTCGAGACCCACAACCACCCGACCGCGATTTCACCGTTTCCGGGTGCGGCAACCGGCGCCGGCGGGGAAATCCGCGACGAAGGGGCGACTGGGCGTGGCGGCAAGCCGAAGGCTGGATTGTGCGGGTTTTCGGTATCCAATCTGCACATTCCGGACTTCGAGCAACCCTGGGAGGTCGACAACGGCAAACCCGACCGCATCGTTTCCGCGCTGGACATCATGCTGGAGGGTCCGATCGGTGCTGCTGCGTTCAACAACGAGTTCGGCCGTCCTAATCTGCTCGGCTATTTCCGCACGCTGGAGATGCCCGATCCTCATCGACCAGCGCTGCTGCGCGGTTACCACAAACCGATCATGATCGCGGGCGGTCTCGGCAACATGCGGCCGCAGCACGTTCACAAACAACGGTTCGAACCAGGTGCGTCGCTGCTCGTACTTGGCGGACCGGCGATGTTGATCGGTCTCGGCGGTGGCGCGGCGTCTTCCATGGCGTCCGGCAGCAGCAGTGAGGATCTCGATTACGCGTCGGTGCAACGCGACAACGCCGAAATGCAGCGACGATGCCAGGAGGTCATCGAACGCTGTACCGCCATGGGCGACGATAATCCGATCATCTCGCTGCACGACGTGGGCGCTGGCGGGCTGTCGAATGCGCTGCCCGAATTGATTAATGACGCGGAGCGCGGTGGTCGAATTCAGTTACGTGAGATTCCGAGTGCCGAGTCCCGCATGTCACCGATGGAGCTTTGGTGTAACGAGGCGCAGGAGCGCTACGTACTGGCGGTGGATGCTGAGCGCCTGGACGAGTTCATACTGCTGTGTGAGCGGGAACGCTGCCCGGTGGCGATGGTGGGGGAAGCCACGGCGCAAGCGCAACTGCGAGTTGAAGACGGTGCACACGGCGACTCTCCCGTGGATCTGCCATTGGCGATGCTGCTGGGGAAGCCGCCGCTGATGCATCGGCAAGCGCGGCGCGTCGTCACTGAGGGGCGCCCTCTGGCGATGCAGAACATCGCGCTCACGGATGCGGTTGAACGCGTGTTGCGCTTACCGGCGGTTGCAGCGAAAGATTTTCTCATCAATATCGGCGACCGCACGGTTGGCGGGCAGGTGTGCCGCGATCAAATGGTTGGGCCCTGGCAGGTGCCGGTTGCCGATTGCGCGGTTACGGTAAACGATTTTCAGGGCTACGCCGGTGAGGCGATGGCGATGGGCGAGCGTTCGCCCGCCGCACTGCTCGACGCACCGGCGTCGGGACGCATGGCCGTAGGGGAGGCGCTGACCAACCTGTTTGCCGCGGACGTCGCAACGCTCGGCAGCATCAAACTATCCGCCAACTGGATGGCCGCCTGCGGCGATGCGGCTGAAGATGCGGCGCTTTTCGATACCGTGCGGGCCGTTGGCGCCGAACTGTGCCCACAGCTCGGCATCGCCATCCCGGTCGGCAAGGACTCGTTGTCGATGAAGACCGTCTGGCAGGCAGAAGATCAAACGCGTGAGATGCGAGCGCCCGTGTCGTTGATTGTGTCCGCATTTGCGCCCGTTGCCGACGTGCGCCGTACGCTCACACCCCATTTGCAGCTCCACGTTCCGTCGTGTTTGCTGCTGGTCGATTTAGGGGCAGGGCGCAATCGTCTCGGCGCATCGGCCCTCGCACAGGTGTTCGCCGACATAGGCGACGAGCCTGCCGACGTCGACGACGCGGGACGCTTACGCGCATTGTTGGATGCGTGTCGGCTGTTGCGCGAACGCGAGATGCTACTCGCCTATCACGATCGGAGCGACGGCGGGTTGTTCACGACCGTGTGTGAAATGGCCTTTGCGTCGCGCTGTGGTGTCGATCTCGAAATCCCCGATCTGCAAGATGTCCTTGGATTCTTGTTTAACGAAGAGTTGGGCGCAGTCGTGCAAGTACCCGAGACGGCTGTGGATTCAGCCCTGTCGATATTTCGAGATGTCGGATTAAGCGGCATGACGTCCGTGCTTGGTCGACCGACCCGCGAGCACAACGAGTTGCGGATTCACTGTGCGGGTGAAGCGATTTATACGCAGTCGCGGGCGGTACTGCAGTCCATGTGGAGCGAGATCAGTTACCGGTTACAGGCGTTGCGCGACAACGCTGACTGTGCTGAGCAGGAATTCCGTGCCATAGCGGACGGCGAAGCCACGGGATTGTACGTACGTGAATCGTTTGACCGTAACGAGGATATTTCCGCGCCGTACATCGCCCGCGGCGACAGGCCACGCATGGCGATATTGCGTGAGCAGGGCGTGAACGGGCATGTGGAGATGGCCGCGGCATTCGATCGCGCTGGCTTTGCGGCGATCGATCTACATATGTCGGATATCGTTGCCGGGCGGCGCACGCTTGACGAGTTCAAAGGCCTTGTCGCATGTGGAGGATTTTCCTACGGCGACGTGCTTGGAGCTGGTGGAGGCTGGGCGAAAACCATCCTGCACAATACTCGTGCGCGCGATGTATTTGCCGCCTTTTTTGCGCGTACCGATTCGTTCGCTCTGGGGGTGTGCAATGGCTGCCAGATGTTTGCTCATTTGAAATCGCTGATTCCAGGCGCGCACGACTGGCCGGATTTTCTGCGCAACCGTTCCGAACAGTTCGAGGCCCGCTTGAGTATGGTTCGCGTCGAGACGTCGCCATCCGTGTTGTTACGCGATATGGAGGGGTCTTATTTGCCCGTTGCCATAGCGCACGGGGAGGGTCAGGCGCACTACCCGGATGGTGTAGCGCCCGAACGGGTCGCGCTTCGTTATGTCGATGAGCACGGCCTGCCTACGGTACGTTACCCGTCAAACCCGAACGGGTCACCCCAGGGCATCGCCGGGCTGAGCAACACCGATGGCCGGGTAACCATCATGATGCCGCACCCGGAACGTCTGTTTCGCAGCGTGCAGTATTCCTGGCATCCGCAAGACTGGGGTGAAGACGGTCCGTGGTTGCGGTTGTTTCGGAATGCCCGAGTGTGGGTGGATTAGTGAACAACCCTTTCCCCACGCCCCTCGACCGGAAGGAGAGGGGTTGGGGTGAGGATCTTTAGC
>JAOTYY010000087.1 GCA_029861595.1 Gammaproteobacteria bacterium | reverse complement strand
AGGGTTCTTCAAGCGACTCGCATCTTCTCGATCTTCACCCGCCACTCGGCCGGGCCGCTGGTATGGATGGAATTGCCATCGCTGTCCACCGCCACTGTCACCGGCATATCCTGCAGCTCGAATTCGTGAATCGCCTCCATGCCCAGATCCTCGAACGCCACCACGCGGGCACCTTTAATAGCCTTGGATACCAGGTACGCGGCACCGCCGGTCGCGATCAGGTAGACCGCTTTGTGCTGTTGGATCGATTCGACGGCCGCCGGGCCGCGTTCGGCTTTGCCGATCATGCCAATCAGTCCCACCTGCTCGCCGAGCATCATGTCAGTGAATTTGTCCATGCGCGTCGCTGTGGTTGGTCCCGCCGGCCCGACCGCCTCGTCGCCGACCGCGTCCACCGGGCCAACGTAATAGATCACGCGGCCGTGAAAATCCACTGGCAGCGGTTCGCCACGCGTGAGTAGATCCTGAATGCGCTTGTGTGCCGCGTCACGACCGGTCAACATTTTGCCGGACAGCAACAGCGTGTCCCCGGCTTTCCAGTTACGGGTTTCCGCGGCACTGACGGTGTCGAGGTCGACACGCTTCGCGTCTTCGCCGGCTGCGAGGATATCTTCCGGCCAGTCTTCCAGCGTCGGCGGGATCAGCTGCACCGGACCCGTCCCGTCGAGGGTGAAATGCACGTGCCGGGTGGCTGCACAGTTCGGAATGATCGCAACCGGCAAGGAAGTGGCGTGCGTAGGGTAGTCCAGCACTTTCACGTCGAGCACGGTAGTAATACCGCCCAGCCCCTGCGCACCTATGCCCAGGGCGTTGATTTTATCGTACAACTCGAGGCGCAGTTCTTCGCAGCGGTTGCCGGCTCCGCGCGCCTGCAGCTCGGGCATGTCCAGCGGCGCCATCAAAGACTCTTTTGCCAGCAACAAGGCTTTCTCGGGCGTACCGCCTATACCGACACCGAGAATACCCGGCGGGCACCACCCCGCGCCCATGCTCTGGAGCTGCTCCAGCACCCAGTCGACCACGCTGTCGGACGGATTGAGAACCGCAAACCGTGCTTTGTTCTCCGAACCGCCGCCCTTCGCCGCAACGATGACGTCCACGCTGTCGCCCTCGACCACCTCCATATGCACCACGGCGGGCGTGTTGTCGCGGGTATTCTTGCGCGAGCCTGCCGGATCGGCGACCACCGAGGCGCGCAGCGGGTTGTGCTCGTCGGTATAAGCCCGGCTCACCGCGCTGTCGACCATGGCCTGGATACTCTGTGTGCCGTCCCACTGCACCTGCATTCCGATTTTCAGAAACACCACTGCGACACCCGTGTCCTGGCATACAGGTCGTCGGGCCATCGCGGCCATGCGCGAGCTCGTGAGTATCTGAGCAATTGCGTTTTTTGCCGCTGGGTTGACTTCGCGCTCGTACGCCTGTGCCATCGCGTGGATGAAATCGACGGGGTGATAGACCGAAATGTACTGCAGCGCGTCGGCAATGCTGTCGACGAAGTCCTGGCGTTTGATCGTGGTCATGCTGTTTTCCGATGAAGTTGATACGCAGCGCGGCCGGGTTGTATCACACCACCCCGGCGTCGCGCAGGTCCGCGACATCGCTGTCGCTGTAACCGAGGTCTTGCAGAATCGACGCTGTATGTTCGCCTACATCGGGAATCGCGTCCATCCGGTGAGCGAGATCGTCGCTGATAACGGGCGGGCGCATAGCGCGTATCGGACCCTGCGGAGAGTCAACCTCGCACCAGCGGTCGCGCGCCTGCAACTGCGGATGGTCCCAGAATTCCTGCATGGTATTGAGGCGCGCGTTAGCGATGCCGACGGCATCCAGCTTCTCGATCACCGTCAAAGTCGTAAGCGCCGCGAAAGCCTCCTCGATGAAACCGCGCAGCGCATCGAGATTGGCCACGCGCGCGGAATTTGACGCGAAGCGCGCGTCGTCGGCAAGCCCCTGCTGCCCCAGCAGCTCCGAACAGAAACGCTGCCACTCGCGCTCGTTCTGAATACCCAGATTCACCACCCCGCCATCGCCGCAGCGAAACGGGCCGTAGGGGGCGATGGCTGAATGGCTGGCGCCAGCGCGGCGCGGTGCTTTGCCACCGTAGGCGGTGAAGTACGCCGGGAATCCCATCCACTCGCCGAGTGCATCGAACAGGGACACTTCGAGCAGCGCGCCGTTGCCGGTTCGCTCACGGTTATACAGCGCGGTCAGAATACCGCTGTAGGCGTACATGCCACCCGCGATGTCCGCCGTGGAAATCCCGGTTTTGGCCGGTGTGTCCGGCGTGCCGGTCGTCGACACCAGTCCGGTCTCGCATTGCACCAGCAGGTCGTAGGCCTTCTTGTCCCGATAAGGCCCGCTTTCCCCGTACCCGGACAGGTTGCAGACAATCAGGCGCGGGTGGCGCGCCCGCAACTCGGTGCCATCGAATCCCAGTCGCGCGGCGGCACCCGGTGCCAGGTTCTGTAGAAAGATGTCCGCATCCGCCAGCAGCTTGTGCAGCACCTCGCGCGCACGCTGGTCCTTGAGATTCAGGGTAAGGCTCTGCTTGCCGCGGTTGAGCCACACGAAATGACTCGACATACCTTTGACGGTCTCGTCGTACCCGCGGGCAAAATCGCCGACACCCGGGCGCTCGATCTTGACCACGCGCGCACCGAGATCGGCCAGCTGGCGCGACGCGAACGGTGCGGCAACCGCTTGCTCCAGCGCAATTACGGTGAGGTCATGCAATGGCAGCATATTTCGGTCCTCCCACTCCGGCCGATTGCCGGCTTTCTCGTATCAGGTTGGATCAACACGTGGTCCAATAGACCAGCCCCGGAAGGTCAGTAAGGCCGACACAACTCCGTGCTGCTGGCGTCGTCGAAATCGCGCACCCAACCCCACCCGCAGCCGGTTCTTCATCAGACCGAGATGTACATCCATCCCACTGGCGTTTCTGTCCCCCGTCTGCGGTTCTTTCAGATAGTGAGAATGGACCGGTGTGACGCCCTTGTTCCTGCGTCTCAATTTCCTTGAAACCCAGCTTCGATTTTATATTTTTCATTGGCCCCCATCTCATTCGGCGCACAAATACTCATCGGCACTGGCGCCGCGAGTTGCGGTTGGCGGTCAGCAGCATTCCATTATTTCCATAACGTCAGACGCGTTCTTGATCCTGGCGAAGCGCTGTGGATTATTACCGGGTATTCTATGCGTCTAACGATGGCCGGTTGCAACGGCACTTTCCAAGAGCGGGAAAGGCGCTTTCATGCAAAAGACGGAAGATTGCTAAACTACGCGGCCCCGCAGCAAGGCACCACATATGGCTACTACGGCCCGATTCGTAAGCAGGATCACACGCAACACGCTGGCGATGGTGCTGGCCGGCGGACGCGGCACACGCCTGAAAATGCTCACCAACTGGCGGGCCAAGCCTGCGATGCCATTCGGCGGAAAGTTCCGCATCATCGATTTCGCGCTGTCCAACTGCATCAACTCCGGTGTGCGCAAGGTATACGTGCTCACCCAGTACAAATCCCATTCACTCATTGGCCACCTGCTGCGAGGCTGGAACTTTCTGCGCAGCGAAACGGGCGAGTTCGTCGAGTTGATCCCCGCCCAGCAGTGGGTGGATGAAGATGCCTGGTACGAAGGCACGGCCGATGCCGTTTATCAAAGTCTCGACATTATCGCGGAGAACGCACCGCAGTACGTGCTGATCCTCGCCGGGGACCACGTTTACAAAATGGACTACGGTGAAATGCTGGCGTCACATGTCGCCTCGGGCGCCGATTTCACCATAGCCTGCCACGTAGTACCGGTGGCACAGGCGAGTGATTTTGGGGTGATGGCTGTCGACCAAGACTACCGGATCACGGATTTTGTGGAAAAACCCGGCGAGCCGCCGACACTGCCGAACGATCCAGACGCCGCGCTGATCAGCATGGGAATCTATGTATTTTCTTTCGACTATCTGCTGGAACACCTGCTGCGCGACGCCGCCGACCCCGAGTCCAACCATGACTTCGGCAAGGACATCATCCCCTACGCGGTGCGCAACAAACACTTTGTGCAGGCGTACTCCTTCAGCACGTCCGAAATCGGCAACGGTTACTGGCGCGACGTAGGCACGCTGGACGCTTACTACGAAACGAACATGGAACTGCTCGAGCTCGAATCAGCATTGGATCTGTACAATCGGGACTGGCGGATCTTCACCTACCAAGAGCAATTGCCATCGGCAAAATTCGTCGGCAGCGGCGACCTCGGGCGCATACAGCACTCGATGGTGAGCGGCGGCTGCGTGATCCGCAATTCGGTGATCGAAGATTCGATCCTGTTCTCGAACGTGCAGATCGGTGAACAGTGCGACCTGCAAGGCGTTGTGGCGCTGCCGGATTGCCAGATCGGCAACCGTGTACGCCTGCGTCGCGTGATGCTGGACAAAGGCTGCGTGCTGGCCGACGACACCTGTATCGGCGAGGATCCGGACGCGGATGCCCGGCGTTTCTACCGTACCGAATCGGGCATCGTCGTGGTCAATCGCGAGATGCTCGGCCAGGAACTGCGGTATCTGCCGAGCGACACATCCTACCAGCGATGAAACGCTTTGTCCGAGTGCCGGTCGAACTCTCCCGAAGGGAGGCCTCCCTCGAGGGCAAGGGTCAGGATGACAAGCGCTTGATTTATTCCCCTTCCCCTCTCCCCCCGGGGAAGAGGAATAAAAAGACTCCCCTCTCCCTTTTCGGGAGAGGGGCCGGGGGTGAGGGCTCCCAGGGAATCAAGCGGTCAGAGTACTTGAACCGGTTGAAGGGTTCAGGCTGCTTGCACTCGCGAGTGCAACTTGGTTCGAGCACTCTGACCGCTTGATTCCTGCACGTCAGTTAGGCGGCCGCATCACGTCACCAGCAGTCGGCCCTGCTTGCAGGTCAGTGTCCGACCGTCAAGATCGGCGACGCGCCGTGCCTCGGGAACGACTATCTTGACCCCGCACACCCGCGCAACGAAAGGATCCCTGGAGGTGAGCTGGTACTGGCGCTCCGGAAACGCGAAAGCCACCCAGCGCGACGATGAATCCTCGCCGTCGACGCCCCACAGGAAATACACGGCGTCTTCGCTCTTCAGCCCTTCCAGGTAGCGGTAAGCACTGGTCTTCACGGTCAACCGTACAGGCGGCGAATCAGGGATGTCCTGTAAAATGATTGCCTGCGTCACGGAACGGTCTCCGGTTTGACTCATGTTACAGACAACGCTCTGCGCATCGGTTTATTCCCATGCGGTTTGCTGCGCCGCAGCAATCATCCAGTAATCAAGAGGATAAGGAGTTGCGGGAGGATGCTGGTGTGCTAGAACCGCATCAGGTAATACGCGGCAATCTGATTGGAGACGTAATCCGTGCTGCTGCCGTCCGGTTCGGCCACAACATACTGCCATGAGATATCGACGGAACCTTGCGGTCCGAGTGCGCGGTTGTAACCCAGAGTCCACAGCGTCGTGTCGGCTTGGTAGCGGTAAGCAATGAAGTCTTTGTTGTGATAGGCGTCGTCCGGTTCCGTTTCGTCGGCTATAGAGGAGAAAAAATTAGAGCTGGGTGTCGAGGAAACTGTATCCCCCTGGCGGTACTCACCGCCGAAGCGCAACAGATCACGTTCGCTCAGCGAATAGTCGAGCGCGATCCGCAGGCCGGCGTCCTCGGTATCGAAAACCACGCTGTCGGCGTCGCGCCCACGTCCTTCCAGCGCGCTGAATACATCGACGCGATCAGTGACGTGTGAGTGCACATTGAGGCCGAGCTTGTATCGCGATCCGGAACGCAGACTGCTGTCGTAGGCATCGAGGTCTACCCGCCCGAGCAGACCGAACGTGGGTGCGCGGAAACGGGATGACGTTCGATACTGGAATTCAGCCTGGACACCGGCCGAAACACGATCGAGGCCATTGTGCTCGAGCATGTTGCGCCCATCCAGGTTGCCGGTCACAACGAACTGTTTGGTGACGCCTAACGGGTACCTGAACGGTTTGCGGACACTGGCGTTGAAGGCCTGGTCCGACACCTCGTCCGCGGAGTCGCTCGCCCGGTTGAGGTTCTCAAAATGCTCGTAACCGGCTTCCACGTGGACCTGGTCTTTTCTGTCGCGGACCGGAACCTCCCAGTTCAGTGGCTTGCCATCGAGGTTGCCGGTGAACCGCAGGGCGAATATCTGGCTGTCGAGTCCGCCCGAGGAATGCAGGCCCTGATACTCGAGGCCGAGCTGCATCCCGTTGTGGTAGAAAAAATCGCTGCCAAGCCCGAACAGCAGGGTCTCGTCGGGTACGTCGGTTGGCGTTACCACTGAGGCCGGCACGCCCGGTATCGTCCGCACG
Organism: Gammaproteobacteria bacterium; assembly: GCA_029861595.1. Classification (GTDB taxonomy): domain Bacteria; phylum Pseudomonadota; class Gammaproteobacteria; order JAHELT01; family JAHELT01; genus JAHELT01. Next base: position 9,352 of record JAOTYY010000087.1, on the reverse strand, counting down.
CCGGCGGTCACGTCTCCCTCGTCCTGGTAATACAACTCCAGGCGCGCGCGGGGCAGCGCCCAGCCGAAGCTCGTCCGGTGCGGTGCCTGGGTGAGCAGGCCGAGAACTAGCTGCGACGTGTCCACCGATTGAGTGTCGTATTGCAGATTGTTGAGACTGCCGCTTTCGCTCACGCTGTCCAGTTCCAGCGCGGAAAATTCGAACCGCGCGTAGGGAGAGACAAGCAGCTCCTGGCGGTACCATTCGTAGCCGGCGCCCAGGGACGTATACCAGAGCGTACCGTCACGACTGCTCTTGCCCAAGTCGTTGTTGGCGACGTCGTGGCGCTGTGTGTCGTAACTCAGTTGACTGTAGCCAAGCACCGCATCGAGGAACACCGAGGATGCCGGCACGTAGTTGAGGTACGCCGCCAGCGAACCAGAGGTTGCGCTGTCACGTGTGCCGTCGGTACCTATATCGGTTCTGCCGTCAGCGAACCCTGCGCCCAAACCGACTGCCAGGGCGTCTCCGAACCAGCGGTCGTAGCCGATCGTGAGGCCGTCCGAACTGAACGTCTGGCTGCTGCCGCTGCTGCTCTCCTCAAGGGTGCCGAAATGCAGATCGCCGCCGATCCACCAGCTGCTGCGCGCCAGTGAGCCGTCTTCGTCAACGGCGTGCAGGGCCTGCCCCACATCGAGCGACTGCTCCGTTGCCAGTCGCGCCAGTACGGCAGCCAGAGCCGCTTCCTTCTCGGACCCGGCTCGCGCATCACCTTCTTCCTCGCTCGCGCGCGACACAAACCTATCGATCGGCGTTTGCCGTCTGCTGTGGCGTTCTGCACGTAGGGCGTCCATACGGCGTCTGACGTTGCCGATCTGGGCCCGCGAAAAGCGCTTTGCGGCGTCGATCTGTGCGCGCAGCAGGCTCCTCACGATCGGATCCTCGGACGGATCGGCGACGCCGCCGGACAACGGCACCGTGCGGGTGATTACCGGGCTTGCGACCGCGATCGATGCAGTCTTGAAACCCACGCTCGTCGGTGCGAACGCTACCGTGATCGAACAGGTGCCGTTGGGGTGGGCCAGGCTCGGCGCTCCAGTGGTGCAGGTGCCGAGGCTCAGGTTGAATTGCCCGGGATCGGCGCCGCCGAGGGTGATGCTGGTCAACGTTGCCGCTCCGGGAGGGGGGGTGCCAGCGTTGACGACCCCAACGACGATCGTACGCGCGGCGCTCACCGTGCCCACTCCCTGCTGTCCAAATCCGACCGGCGCGGAGGTCAACGGCGTGCCGTGTGCGGGCGGCACGCCTTGATCAATGGAAACGGCGATGCAGTTGACGTCACCGCCACACTCGGCGCGCGCCACCGCCGTGACCAGCAGGCTTGCCAACGCAATCAGGGCTGAAAACAGTATTCGCATTTTTAATGGTAGACGTTTTTATCCCGGATTCTATGCCCGGGTCGCTTTTCGGTAACTAGATGCTATGACACTTGCGCTGAGTCGTCCAATTAACTTGATCCGGTCGCGCCGGACCTCCGGCATCCGCCTCCGTCAAGTCAGATTCAGATCGCAGCTGGGGTCACGGGCGCTTCGTATCGGCGGCACGCGACGCCAGATACTCGTGCAGACGCTCTGTGGCGTCCAGGTCCGGCACGGCCTCAGTCGGCGGCACGTGCTTGGCCAGGGCCTCGGTGAGAACCTTCGCGTAACCCTCGGCGGTCCGGTCCCAGGTGTACGTGGTGCGGACCCGCTCGATGCCGCGCGCGGCATAGTCATCGGCGTGCTGCAGCGCCTCGCGCAGGCCGCGGCCGATGGCGTCGCTGTCGGTTGGCTCCACCAGCACGCCGGAACCGTCTGCAAAAATCTCCGCAGGCCCGCCGTTGCTGGTGGCAACGACCGCCAGGCCACAGGCAGCGGCTTCGATGGGCGCGAGCCCGAAGGGTTCGTAAAAAGCGATCAGCGCGAACACCGAGCCGCGGCGCGCGAATGCCCGATAAGTTGCGGCCAGTTCCCGTTGTGAGCGGATGTCGAAAAAACTCACCCGGTCACGCACGCCGGCGACCGAGATGGTCTCCAGAATCGGCTGCAGAACCTGGATCTCCTGCTCGGGTAACCCCGCAATACTGGTAAACGGATCGCTTACGCCGCGCACGAACAAACCAAGCCTGGCGGCACGCTGCAACTCCGGGTCGGCCGCGTACGCGCGCACCACGCCCAAGATGTTCTTCTTTTCGTCGAGGCGACTGGAGACAATTATGTATGGCTCGCCGGCATCGTGCAGTGTCTGCAATCGCTCCGCGACACCGGCATCCAGACCGCCGGGCGTGGTGGTGAATATCTCGGTATTGACGCCCGGCGGGATCACCCGGAACCCGCTGCCGTCGACATCCACCGCGCCCTGGTAAAGCGGATGGCTGTACTGCTGCTCATGTTCCTGGCGGGTCGACGTGATGATGCTGACGGCGCGCCGCATGCTCAGGCGTTCCGCAGCGATGCGCGTCGAAAAGCGGTAGCGCTCCTCCATGGCCGCGGCATTGTCGAGATTCATGCCCAGCTTATCGAGCTTCTGCGCACCGAGCGAGTGACCGGTGAAGGTGAACTGCAACCCGGCAGTTTGCTGCAGCAGCACCCCGCAGTAGCCGCCGTCGCCATAGTGCGCCGTGGCGATATCGGGCAGGCCGCCGGCATAAAAGTCCACCAGCGCCGCGATGAACGCCGGCATGTGTTCCCACAACTGTTCTTTGGCGAGAAACGCATCCCCCCCGCAGGGCACGCGCACGATGCGCAGGCGTTCCTCGTAACCGGGGTAGTAGTCGAGCGGCGCGCTGAACTCCGGCCACTCGGGGTCGACGACGCGCCGCGTGACAATGTCGACGCGATACCCGAGGCGCGTCAACGCCATGGAGATTTCCTTCACGTAAACCAGCTGACCGCCGAAATCTGGATGCTCGGTGAGGTGCGAATCGGTGGGATCGAAATTTCCCTGTGGATTCAGGAAACAGATGTGCATCGGCGCAGGGCGTTGGTTATGGCCGAGCCGCGCTGGCGTCGTAGTGCTCGTCGACTATTATACTGGCGCGGGCCTTGTGCGAAGCGATCTCTTCATGCTCGATCGCCAGCACGCGATCGATGAAGGCGTCGAGTTCGGACGCGTCGCGCTGCCGCTTCTCGCGGTGCGCGCGTGTCTGCAGATAAGTTCGGTCTATAAAGGCGCGCGCGCTGGCATTCTCCAGCAACGTCGTGTAGGTGCCCTCGGCAATCGCCACTCTGGCATCGTCGAACGTCAGGTATTCCTCGCCGATCGAATCGTCGATGTAGCTCACCAGCGGTTTGGTCACGGTATCGGCACCGTTCAGAAAAGCACCCAGATGCGAATCCAGCAGATCCAGATGCACTTCCTGTGGGCCTACCCAGGCAATGTCTTTGCGCCGTTCCCGGTCATTCGATTTCGGGGGATAAACGAAATAGTCATCCTGCTGAAAGATAACCGCGGCGACGCCTGCGGACCGCAACTCCTCGGCAACCGCTTGTGCGGTCTCTGACTTGCCGCTACCCGATTCGCCGGCGATGGTCAGCGTGAACCGCCCGCCGCCGTCTAGCAGACTTCGCAGCAATGCCACCACGCCCTGTGCTGCGCGCACGTGATGTTTCTCGACAACGATTGCGTCGCCTTTCATTCGTTTCCCCGGTGAATACGGTGCTTGTATTGCACGATGCTTGCAGGCATAAATACCCGCCAGGCGCGGCGGGATCATAGCACAGGCCGGATGTTGAGTAGTTTGTGGCGGGAAGACGAGCATGCACGTAAATAATATCGACAACAAAGAGTACGAAACGTTGTGGGCGTCTCTGAACCAGCGCCTGGGCGCGATCGAAACGCAGCACGGTCTCGGTGCCGCGTTGCAGGCCCTGCACAACCAGCAGTGTGCGGCAGGCTTCGTGCGGGACGACCTCGGCGCACTGAACCGCTTCCGCTTCGATCACCCGCACGACGAAGGCCGTTTTTTTTCCGTGCAGTACAATCCGCGCCGTGCACAGCGCTACGCCGGCGCTGGGCGCAGCGAACCGCCACAGGGCTGGGAATCGGTCAACGGCGGCTGCTTTCTGTGCCGCGACAATATCGCCTGGCAGCAGTGCGGCATCGAACTTGGCTATGACATACGCACCGGGGGAAATGATTATTTCGCGGTTATGAACCCCTACCCGTTGATGCCCTGCCACACCGTGCTGGTGGCGCAACAACACGTTCCGCAGGCCTGGTTGTTCTCGAATCCGCCGTGCGACATGCGGCGTACGGTGCACGACCTCCTGTCGCTGGCCGAGCGCCTGCCCGGTTTCGTCGGCTTTTACAACGGCCAGGGTGCCGGCGCTTCGATCTCGGGGCACCTGCATTTTCAGTTCTTCCGCCGTCCCGAAGGTTATGGATTGTTCGCACTGGAATCGGCGACCCGGCTGCCGGTGAATCCCGGCTATCCGCTCAACGCGCTGCACTGGCGAGGCGATGCTCAGCAGGTCGCCGACCAGGCCAGCGACTGGTTGAGCCGCTGGGTCGAGCGTCTGCCGCCCGGTGCGCAACCTTCGGCCAATATCATCGCGACCGTAGCCGAGCCGGCATCGCAGGTGCAGGTATTCGTCGTGCCCCGTGACCAGCAGCGCACACATGCCCCCGGCATGAGCGGTGCGGTCGGCGGCCTGGAGGTACTGGGTGAGTTGGTGTTCTCCACGGAACAGGAGTGGGACCAGCTGCAACGCCGGCAGATCGACTATTTCACGATCGAGAATATGTTGAGCGCGGTTAGCGTACCGGACTGACGCAAAGACCCTCACCCCTGGTCCCTGTACATTAGCCCTTCTCCCCCGGGGGAGAAGGGCTGAAGGGGACCGACAGGACTAAAGAACCCTCACCCCTGATCCCTCTCCCAGAGGTAGAGGGGAATGATAGAAAAGCACCTAAATATCCTTACTCCCCTCTCCCTCTGGGAGAGGGGCCAGGGATGAGGGCGCATCAATACGAACGCGGCAAACCCAGCACGTGTTCGCCAATGTAGGAAAGTATCAGGTTGGTCGAGACCGGAGCGACCTGGTAAAGGCGCGTTTCGCGAAACTTGCGTTCGATATCGAACTCGCGCGCAAAACCGTAACCACCGTGCGTTTGCACACAAGCGTTAGCCGCCTCCCAGGACGCATCCGCAGCGAGCATCTTGGCCATGTTGGCCTCTTCCCCGCAAGCCTCACCGGCGTCGAACAGCCGCGCCGCTTCGTAACGCATCAGGTCGGCAGCGCGCACGTTACAGTAGGCACGCGCGATCGGGAACTGTACGCCCTGATTCTGACCGATCGGCCGATCAAATATCACGCGCTCCCCCGCATAGCGAGTCGCGCGCTCGGTAAACCAATAACCGTCACCGATGCACTCTGCGGCTATCAGAATGCGTTCGGCATTCATGCCGTCCAGGATATAGCGAAAGCCCTTGCCCTCTTCCCCGATCAGGCTCGCGGCCGGAATTTCGAATTCGTCGAAGAACACCTGATTGGTCTCATGATTCATCAGCGTGTCGATGGGCGTGACACTGAAGCCCTTGTCGTACGCATCGCCGAGTTCCACCAGAAACACCGATAAGCCCTGCGATTTCTTCTGTACCTGATCGCGCGGCGTTGTACGAGCCAGCAACAGCATCAGGTCCGAATGCTGCACACGCGATGTGAACACTTTCTGCCCGTTTACGACGTAACGATCGCCCTTTCGCACCGCGGTGGTTTTCAAGCTGGTGGTGTCGGTGCCGCTGCCCGGTTCGGTCACGCCAAATGCCTGCAGACGTAATTCCCCGCTGGCGATCCTGGGCAGATAATGTGCCTTTTGTGCCGCCGATCCGTGTCGCAGCACTGTACCCATGGTGTACATCTGCGCGTGGCAGGCGCCACCGTTACCGCCCGCGCGTTGAATTTCCTCCAGGATTATCGAAGCCTCGGTAATGCCCAGCCCGGAACCGCCGTACTGCTCGGGAATCAGCGCCGCCAGCCAGCCCGCGTCGGTGAGCGCCTTGACGAAAGCCTCGGGGTACTCGCGTTGTCTGTCGCTCTCCCGCCAATAGCTGTCCGGGAAACGCGTGCACAGATCGCGCACGGCATCACGAATATCCGCGTGGCTCTGGTTGGCTCGCGCAAAATCTACGGAATCCTGCGGTGCAGCCATATCAGGACTCCGGGCTCAGGCGGGCGATCTGCGGCGCGTGGCCACGCTTGAACACCATCAGCGTGCGTTTGAAGGTTATAACGACTTTGCCATCCTGATTGTAGCCCGTGGTTTTGACTTGCACGATGCCCATGGTGGGACGCGATTCGGATTCGCGTACGCTGAGTACTTCGGACTGTGAGTAAATCGTGTCCCCCTCGAACACCGGCGCCGGCAGGCGGATCTCGTCCCAGCCAAGGTTGGCAAATACGTTCTGCGAGATGTCCGTGACGCTCTGGCCGGTAACCAGCGCGACGGTGAACGTCGAGTCCACCAGCGGCTGGCCGAATTCGGTTTGCTCAGCGTAGTGGCGATCGAAATGGATGGGTGCCGTATTCTGCGTCAGCAACGTAAACCAGGAATTGTCCACCGGCAGAACCGTACGGCCCAGGGGATGCCGGTACACGTCGCCCACCTCAAAATCCTCGTAAAAACGGCCTTGCCAGCCGGGTTTTTCCGCCATTGCGCTGCGTTCCGTTGGTTTGTCGCCTGATTATGCCGCGATCCGGCGATGTAGCAAACGAAGAAACCTCACCCCTGAGCCTCTCCCACAGAGGAAAAGGGAAGAAAGCGCCCTCACCCCCGGCCCCCTCTCCCAGGGGGAGAGGGGAGAAACGCCCGGAAAAACAACTCCCTTCTCCCTGGGGAGAAGGGCTGGGGATGAGGGGCTGGGCCACTCCCGGAGGGTGTGGGGAACAGGTGTTCCGACGGAGCCCCTGTCCAAGAGGAGAGAGCAGAAACCGACATGCATTATAATGTCGGCAAAAATACCCACGTTCGACGTATCGCCCGTTCAGGGGCCGAGGAATTCCCCATGCTCGAAAAGCACGACATCGACATCGATCCGTCCGAGACGCAGGAATGGCTGGAAGCGCTCGACGCCGTCATGGAAGTGGAAGGCAACGATCGCGCCCACTTCCTGCTGGACAGGCTGATCGACAAGAGCCGGCGTTCCGGTGCACAACTGCCGTTCAGCAATACGACCGCCTACCTGAACACCATCGCACCGCACCTGGAAGAACGCAGTACAGGCGATTCGGACCTCGAATGGCGCATCCGCTCGTGGATTCGCTGGAACGCCCTGGCGATGGTGGTGCGCGCGAACCGCAGCGACTCGAGCCTCGGCGGGCACATTGCGAGTTTCGCCTCCGCGGCGACGTTGTACGACGTAGGTTTCAATCACTTCTGGCGCGCCCCGACCGCGGTGCACGGCGGCGACCTGGTTTTCATGCAGGGGCACAGCGCGCCGGGCATCTATGCGCGCGCCTACCTGGAAGGCCGGCTGGACGAACAGGACCTGGACAGATTTCGCCGCGAAGCTGACGGCACCGGCCTGTCGTCTTATCCCCACCCGCGTCTGATGCCGGAGTTCTGGCAATTCCCTACCGTGTCGATGGGCCTGGGGCCCATACAGGCGATCTACCAGGCGCGGTTTCTCAAGTACATGCACGATCGCGGACTGTCGCCGGCGCACGACCGCAAAGTGTGGGCATTCATGGGCGACGGGGAAATGGACGAGCCGGAATCCACCGGCGCCCTGTCGCTCGCCGGACGCGAAAAACTCGACAACCTGATTTTCGTGATCAACTGCAATCTGCAGCGCCTGGACGGTCCCGTGCGCGGTAACGGCAAGATCATCCAGGAACTGGAAAGCCTGTTTCGCGGCGCCGGCTGGAACGTGTTGAAAGTGATCTGGGGCTCGTACTGGGATCCGCTGATTGCCAAGGACACGCAGGGCAAACTGCTGAAGATAATGGAAGACACTGTGGACGGCGAATATCAGAACTACAAAGCCAAGGACGGCGGCTTCGTGCGCGATAATTTTTTCGGCAAGGACCCCGACGTGAAAGCCATGGTCGCCACCATGTCGGACGATGATGTGTGGCGCCTGAATCGCGGCGGCCACGATCCGCACAAAGTCTATGCCGCGTACCGCGTCGCCGCGCAGACCAGCGGCCAGCCGACAGTGGTCCTGGCCAAGACCGTCAAGGGTTACGGCATGGGCGTGGCCGGCGAGGGCCAGAACATCACCCACCAGCAGAAGAAGATGGGCACCGACGCGTTGCTGGCTTTCCGCGACCGTTTCCACCTGCCACTCAGCGACGAGCAGGTGGAAAACGCCGAATACTTCCGCCCGCCGGAAGACAGTCCCGAAATCCAGTACATGAAACAGCGCCGCGAGGCGCTGGGCGGCGTGTTGCCGGTGCGCAAAGCCCTGGCCGCGCCGTTGCCGGTACCGGGTCTGGAGGTGTTCGAGAGTCTGCTCGCCGACAGCGGTGAGCGCGAATTGTCCACCACCATGGCGTTTGTGCGCGCGCTTACCATCCTGGTGCGTGACAAGAAGATCGGCAACAACATCGTGCCGATAGTGCCGGATGAGGCGCGCACCTTCGGTATGGAGGGCATGTTCCGGCAGCTGGGCATCTATTCGTCTTCGGGACAACTGTACGAGCCGCAGGACAAAGACCAGGTCATGTACTACCGCGAGGACAAAGCCGGCCAGATTCTCGAGGAAGGTATCAACGAAGCGGGCGCCTTCTCATCGTGGCTGGCCGCCGCGACCGCCTACAGCTCGCACGGCGTGAACATGATTCCATTCTACATCTTCTATTCGATGTTCGGCTTTCAGCGCGTCGGTGATCTGGCCTGGGCGGCCGGCGATATGCAGGCGCGCGGATTCCTGATCGGCGGCACGGCCGGACGCACCACGATCAACGGCGAAGGCCTGCAACATCAGGACGGACACAGCCATCTGCTGGCTGCCACCATCCCGAACTGCAGAGCCTACGACCCGTGCTTTGCCTACGAAATGGCGGTGATCATCCACGATGGCATGAAACGCATGGTGCAAAATCAGGACAACGTGTTTTATTACATCACCGCGATGAACGAAAACTACCCGCAGCCGGCTATGCCGGAAGGGGCCGAGGAAGGCATCGTCAAAGGCATGCACCTGTTTCGCAAAAGCGACGTCGAGGAAAAAGATGCACCACGCGCGCAGCTGCTCGGCAGCGGCACTATCCTGCGCGAAGTAATCGCGGCGGCGGATATGCTGCGGGAAGACTTCGGCGTGGCCTGCGACGTCTGGAGTGTAACCAGTTTCAACGAACTGCGGCGTGACGGCCACGCCAAAGTCTTCCCG
>JAOTYY010000296.1 GCA_029861595.1 Gammaproteobacteria bacterium | reverse complement strand
CACTGCCGCGTGCGAGTTCATTGCATGCCCCACATAGTCGACACCCTGATCGAGGAACGAGCCACGGAGCTCATGCGGCGACCCGCCGTGTGGTGGTTCGTGAAAACATTTCTGTATCCGCTGTTCGGCTATCGGCAAACCATTCGCACCATCGATACCGTGCGCGATATGGGCGGACTCGAGATTTTTCGTTATCTCAGCGACACTCTCGAAATGTCCGTGGAGTGCAGCGGGTTGGAACACATCCCCAAACGTGGCTGCGCGGTAGTCACCCCCAACCACCCCGCAGGCATAGCCGATGGGGTTGCGGTTTACGATGCGCTGAAGAGCGTGCGGGAAGACATCACCTTCTTCGCCAACCGTGACGCTATCCGGGCGGCGCCCGGCCTCGCTGAACTATTGATACCCGTGGAATGGATGGAAGAGAAACGCACCCGGGAACGCAACAAAGAAACTGTGAAGCACATGGTTCGCGCGTTTCGCGACGAACGCCTTATCGTCATTTTTCCTTCGGGGCGCCTCGCGCGACCAACGCTCCGGGGACTGGTCGAACGCGGCTGGACACCCACTGCGGTGAACCTGGCGCAGAAGTACGGCTGTCCCATCGTCCCGATGCACATCCATGGCCGCAACTCGTGGGTGTACTACTTGATGTTCTTGATCAACACGGAGCTCCGGGACATGACCCTGTTCCGCGAACTGCTCAACAAGAAAGGTCAACGCTATCGGATAAAACTGGGCGAGGCGTTCGAACCCGTGGGCGACCCCCGGGCTGTGACCATTGAGTTGCGCGAGTTCGTGACCGACAAGCTGTTACGCGGGATCGACCGGTTCACCCCAGTCGGTACGGAAACACCTGATCCACGGCCTCATTCGCGCAGCTGCTGAGCACTTCGATGGGCTCACCGGCGCGCTGCACGGCAACCTTCACTGATCCGTCCGGGGTGGCAAAGGTGACCGTCGCAGCCTGATCATCGCCGGCGACGTGCAACAGCTTCAAATCCGAACGTCCGCTCATCGCTTCCGCCGCTTGAACGTGCTTCGGATAATAGGAGCGCCCACGCAGGTGCGGCATGGACAGCCGGCCCGACTCCGTCTCGCGAGCAAACCCATCGAGCAGGTCGGGATGCACGCGTCCGTAAAGAACGCCTTGCGGCAGCACCAGCACGTTCGGCGCAAAGCGATGCCCGCCGAGGTGGCTCACCTGCCACGCCCGATCCCCCACCCGCTCGCGCAAGTCCTGATAGACGGGCAATCCAAAGCGCGCACAGCACATGTCCCGCTGGCCGTTGGTGCACACGAAGTAGCGCGGATCGTCCAGCACTTCGGCACCTTCCGGTAGCCGCCCGTCGGCCAGCGCGGTCAGGTCCAGATCATGCAGAAAGTCATAGCCTCTGCCGCGGAATTGCAGCAGGCGATCGCCATGGCCGACCAGCAGGCGAACGTCGTCCCGGTCGATCTCGGGTTGGCGTATCAGCTGCGGGCGCGCCCGCAAGCCCAGTCCGGCAAATGCCGCAATGCACTCATCGATCCAGGCGATCGTCGGGGCGGCAAGATCACTCTCGGGCAGCGCCTTGGCCTTCCATGCCGGTCGATACTCCAGCAGCAACCACACGTCCACCACATCAGCCGTGCCCGCCATGGGTTCCGATTCGTTCGATTCGCTGCAGTAAATGCGCTCTGACATCGCGCCATTCTACGGTTTTGCAATGCCTTGCCAATGCCGCTAGCTTAGCGGGATAACAATGATTTTGAGAGATTTTCCGGGGGGACGATCGATGGGACCTACTCTCGCGCTGGCCGAGCGCGTAGCCGGCACCGAATTCGAGCAGATTCCGCACGACGCACGCGAGGCCGCCAAGCAGGCGTTGCTGGATTTCGTTGGTGTAACCGTCGCCGGCATCGATGAACCGCTGAGTCGTATTCTGTGCGAGCAGGCCCAGGATGAAGGCGGCCATCCCCAGGCCCAGCTGATCGGGGTCGCGGCCCGCGCCTCGACCACCCAGGCGGCACTCATCAACGGCTCCGCCGGGCACGCCCACGACTATGACGATGTCCACACGGCCATGAACGGCCATCCCACCGTTCCGGTAGCACCCGGCGTTCTGGCGCTCTCCGAACACCTGAGCAGAACCGGCAAAGATCTGATCGGTGCGTTCAGCGCAGGCGTAGACACCGAATGCGTTCTCGGCCGCTACGCGGGACCCGCTCACTACGCCAGAGGCTGGCATGCCACCGGTACCCTCGGCAGCTTCGGCGCGGCCGCGGCTGCCGCACACCTGCACCGGCTGAGTGCAGACGACACGGCTCGCGCGCTCGGCATCGCCGGAACCCAGGCCGCGGGCCTGAAATCCCAATTCGGCACGATGTGCAAGCCGCTCCATGCCGGCCACGCGGCCGCTACCGGCGTGCAGGCGGCGGCTCTCGCCAGCAGAGGGTTTGATAGCCGCACCAATATTCTGGAGGTTGAGCAGGGCTTCATGGCCACCCAGGCCGATAGCGCATCCGAACAGCGCTTTGGCTCGGCGATGGCGCAGGCCGCCTACTGCCAGGATATCTGTTTCAAGTATCACGCCGCCTGCTACCTTACCCACTCGTCAATCGAGGCAACCAGCAACCTTTGCGCGAGCAACGCGTTCGACCCGCACGACATCGACAGCATCGAGATCCGCGTCAATGCCGGGCACTTCGGTGTGTGCAACATCGCCGAGCCGCGCACCGGGCTGGAAGCCAAATTCAGCTTGCGCTTCACCGCCGCCATGGCCCTCGCCGGGGTCGATACCTCGAGCATCGAAATTTTCACCGACGAACTGACCCGGGACCCTGCCCTGATCGCCTTCAGAGACAAGATTCGGGTGACCGCCCACGACCAGCCGAATCCGGACAGCATCGTGACCATCACCACCCGCAGCGGCGATCAGTTCACCGACGCGGTGAACGTCGCGGTTCCAATGCGGGATCTCGATGCCCAGTGGGCGAAGCTCGAACGCAAGTTTCACGCGCTGGTGGATCACAAACTCGGGCGGGCACGGGCTGATGAGTTGCTCGAGTGCGTGAAGACTCTCGATCAGCACGACGACCTTGGAGATTTTTTCAGCATGCTGCGAGTCGCCTGATGAGCGAAAAACAAGACGACCAGCCAGACTTTCGCGAACGGGCTCGAGCGCTGCCAAAGGGCAACCGATTCGAGGACATGACCCAAGGTCGAGTTTTCGATCACCACTGGGGCCGAACCATCACCGACGGCGACAACGCAGCGTTCACCACCCAGACACTGTCATTCTGCCCGCTGTACTTCAACGAACCGTACGCAAAGTCATTGGGGCACCCGAAAACCGTGGTCAACCCGTTGCTGGTCTTCAACACGGTGTTCGGCTTATCGGTGGAAGACCTCAGCGAAGGCGGCGGCCCGTTTCTGGGCGTGGACCAGTGTGAGTTTCTCTGCGACGTCTACGTTGGCGACACCCTCACCGCTCGCAGCACCGTTGTGAACGCCCGGGAATCCAAAGGCCAGAAGGGCTTCGGCATCGTCACCTGGCATACGGAAGGCTTCAATCAGGAAGGTGACCAGGTGCTCGACTACCACCGGACCAACCTCGTCCGTATGCGACAGAGGAATTGATGATGGCGCTAACCGGCAACAACAATTACTTCGAAGATTTCGAGCCAGGCCAGGTGTTCAAACATGCGCGCGGCAAGACCATGTGCGAGCAGGACAACGTTGGCATCACCCTGCAGGTGCTGAACACCGCCGAAGGTCACTTCAACGAAGACGTGATGCAGAAGAACGCGTTGGCCCTCGGCGACGGCCGTGCCGGCTGGAATTCAAGGCTGCAGTTCGGCGGCGTGACCATCGCCATGGTCATTGGGCTTGCCATGCAGGACACCGGCGAGAACGCATTGCGCGAACTCAAGCTCGACAAGATCCGCCTCAAATCACCCGTCTTCCACGGCGACACGCTCTACGCCTACAGCGAGGTACTGAGCAAAGACGACGGAGACCGGGACGGCGCCGGCATCGTGACGTTCAAACACTACGGCACCAATCAGGACGACAAGGTGGTGTTCGAGGGCGAGCGGACCGTGCTGCTGAAGCGCAAGAGTCACTACGGAGAACACCAATGAGCACACAACCAAAACGCGCCAGGCGCTGCCAGCTATCGGTTCCGGGCAGCTCTGAGAAGATGATGACCAAGGCGGCGGACCTCGACCTGGATCATGTTTTTCTCGATCTCGAAGACGCGGTAGCGCCAA
>JAOTYY010000001.1 GCA_029861595.1 Gammaproteobacteria bacterium | reverse complement strand
TCGAGCAATGCTTGATACACCTTGCAGTCTGTCTTTTTGTGTTGTCCACGCGCGATGTAACTGCCGCGGCCGGTTATCTTCGGTGCAGATACCGGTGGCAGATCCGTCGGTGGCATCAAACACGTCATCGTCGCCCAGTACTTCTCGTGCGAATAACTGTGTCGATACCCGTGGTATTCCGTAGCCGAAGATAATTAAATGCCCAGGCACATCGACACCGACGTGTAACCAATGTGCCGGTTGCTGAATCTGGGACAAAACACCAGCCAACGCAGGCTCAAAGGATCAGTATGGATCTGAACTCTATTGCTATCATCGTCGCGGGATTTCTGTTGTTTGCGCTCTTTTCAGGACGACTCCAGGGGACTGTCCTGACCGCACCGCTGGTGTTTATTGTGTTTGGTTATCTGGTCGGCGCAGGTGGGCTGGGTGTGGCGCAGGTCGATCCAGGGAATGATGCGCTGCATCTGGTGGCGGAATTGACGCTTATTCTGGTGCTGTTCAGTGATGCGGCGCGCATCGATCTGGGCAGTCTCAGGCGTGATCATAATCTGCCGTTGCGCATGCTCGTCGTCGGGTTGCCGCTGGTGATGCTGACCGGTGCTGTGCTGGCAGCAGTTCTGTTTCCCGAATTTGCGTTTTGGGAAGCGGCCCTGCTGGCGGCATTGCTCGCGCCTACGGACGCGGCGCTGGGCCAGTCGGTGGTATCCGCCCGCGAGGTTCCGGTGCGTATCCGCCAGGCGATCAACGTGGAAAGCGGTCTCAACGACGGTATCGCATTGCCGGCCGTGTTGTTGTTCGCCGCACTGGCGAGCGCGTCGCATGCGGACACAGACGCTGGTGAGTGGCTGCAGTTCGGTTTGCTGCAGATCACACTTGGTCCTGTGACCGGTGCGATCGTCGGTATGGTCGGCGGGCGTGTTCTGGATCGCGTAGCAGAAAAGCAGTGGGCGGCGACCTCATTCCAGGGTATCGCTATTCTGGCGCTGGCATTGCTCTGTTTTGTGTTGGCGGAAATGCTTGGCGGCAACGGTTTCATTGCGGCTTTTGTTGGTGGTGTTGCGTTCGGCAATACCATACGCCACCCTTGTACATTTCTGTTCGAGTTCATGGAGACCGAAGGCCAGTTGCTGATGCTGATCACATTCATGGTGTTCGGCGCCGCGTTACTGCCCAAGGGTCTGCAGCATATCGACGGCAGTGTTGTGTTCTATGCGCTGATGAGCCTTACAGTGATTCGTATGCTGCCGGTAGCCGTATCGTTATTCAGGACCGGCGTCGGCTGGCCCACCCGGTTGTTTTTAGGCTGGTTCGGACCACGCGGCATCGCCTCGATTTTGTTTGGACTGCTGATTCTCGAGGAGATGGAAGTTGCCAATGTTGAGAAACTGTTCGCAATCACCATCGTCACCGTCGCGCTGAGCGCGCTGTTGCACGGGGTAACGGCGGCGCCGCTGGCCAGGCTTTACGGGCGTAAAGCGGCGGCGATGGGCGAGTGTGAAGAGAATCGTGTGGTGACTGAGTTGCCACTGCGTGAGGGCATGCAACAGACACAAGATCAACCGGGATTGTTGTGAAATGGCCTGAGGAACCTTCTGATGACGACGACCTTCCCCACGATTCCGGATTCTCCCGCGTTTACGAGCACGCGCGATGCCCTGCATGCTTATTCGCGCATCCTGGGCGACTGGGCGGCTCATTGCCGCACCCGGCGCAAGCACTGGTGGCATGGCAGTGTGCGCCTGGCATTGCATGGGCTGAGCTCTGGAGTCATTTGTCACAGCGTCGACTTCCAGCTGGATCTCGATGTGCGCGACAGCCAGTTTCGAGTACAAACAGCGAACGGCAGCTGTCTCGTACAGGCGCTGCATGGGCAGACGCCGGCCAGCCTCGCTGAAGCAGCGCGCGATTTCCTTGGCGCAAATGGTATAGCGCCCGAACACATGCCGGCGCCGCGAGAGGATGCAGCGCATGCACGAACGTACGTCGATTTTTCGCCAGAGCATGCACGGACGATAGGCTATGTGTGGCGAGCGGTGCTAACCGCCCTGGAACGTCTGCGAAACGAATTGCGCGAAGAAACGAGCCCGCTGCAACTGTGGCCGCACCATTTCGATATCTCGCTGTTGTGGCTGCCGGGCGAGTTGATCCATGGTCAAGACCCCGACAATGAAGAATACGCCGATAAACAGATGAACTTCGGATTCACGCTCGGCGACACCGGCATAGGGGAACCGTATTTTTATATCACGGCTCACCCGCTACCCGATGCGCTGCAGGCTACGCCGCTGCCGGAGGGCAGTTACTGGAATACCTCGAGCTTCACCGGTGCCGCGCTGTTGTACAAAACGCTGTTGCGACAAAGCGATCCACAGACCTACCTGCTGGAGCTCTGGCGCATCATGGTGCACGCTGGCCGCCAACATCTGCTAGCCGGCAACTAGGCAAAGGACACACCTGCTATGACTGATGACAACCTGCAATGGCACCGCGTTGCCGATGTCGACGAATTACCGCCGGGGCGGGTGAAAACCGTTACGGCGGGCACCCGCTCCATGGCCCTGACCAACATCGAGGGAAATTACACGGCGATGGACAACCGCTGCCCGCACCAGGGTGGGCCACTGGGCGAAGGTTCTATCGAAATCGGCGCCGATGGCCAGTGCTGGCTGCGTTGCCCGTGGCACGGTTGGGACTTCGACCCGCGCACCGGATTGCCGCCCGGTGGGCACGAAGACAGCGGTCAAACGCTGTACCCGTTAGAGGTACGGAAAGATGGTATCTACATCGGCCTGGAGGCCGACGCCGACCATTCCGTCACGGTTACCGACGTGATGGCCGAGACCATGACTAACTGGGGCGTGACGACGGTGTTTGGCATGGTCGGCCATTCCAACCTGGGGCTCGCCGATGCGTTGCGCCTGCAGGAAAAACAGCAACGCCTGCGCTACTATGGCATTCGTCACGAAGGCGCCGCTGCGTTCGCCTGTTCCGGGTACGCAAAATTGACCGGTAAACCGGCTGCCTGCCTGACCATCGCCGGGCCCGGCGCGACCAATCTGATGACTGGATTGTGGGACGCCAAAGTCGACCGGGCGCCGTTACTGGCCCTCACCGGGCAAGTCGATGTGCAGGTGCTGGGGCCCGGTGCTTTTCAGGAAATCGACCTCGCCACCGCATTCGCGCCGGTGGCGCGTTTCAGCCACACAGTTCTGCACACGTCCAAACACGCGGAACTGATGTCGCTGGCCTGTAAAAACGCTCTGGTTGAACGCGATGTCGCGCACCTGATATTTCCTGACGACGTGCAGACGCTGCCTGCCGCGGAGACCGACAAAGCCGCGTTTCCCGAGGGCCGTGTGGCGGCCGCGGAAATCACGCCAGCGGAGACCGCGCTAAAGGATGCGACGGGCTTGATTGCCAAGGCCAAACGTCCGATTGTCGTAGTGGGCTATGGAGCACGCGATGCCATGAGCGAGGTGATCGCGCTCGCGGAACCGCTGCGCGCGCCGGTCCTAACGACATTTAAAGCCAAAGGTCAGATCTCGGACAAGCATGCGCTGGCCGCCGGGGTGCTGGGCCGGTCCGGAACGCCGGTCGCGAGCTGGTTCATGAACGAATGCGACTTGATTCTCGCGTTCGGTTCGTCGTTTTCCAACCATACTGGTATCACGCCGAAGCGGCCCATCGTGCAAGTCGATTTCGAGCGAATGGCGCTGGGTAAATTTCATGCCGTCACGGTCCCGGTCTGGGGTGAAATCGGTGTGACAGCGAAACGCCTCGCGCAAGCCCTGCCGAATGAGCCGGCGACCGTCGATCAACGTCCGGAACTGGTCGAGCGCTGGTCGATCTGGCGGAGTGAAAAGGCCGGCCGCCTGGCCGATGAACGCGGGCAGGGCCTGAATTCGGCCAGCGTTTTCGCGGCGATGACTAACGTGTTACCCGACGATGCGATCATCGCGGTAGACGTCGGCAACAATACCTATTCCTTCGGCCGCTATTTCGAAACCGTGAACCAGCAAATCCTGATGTCGGGCTATCTGGGGTCCATTGGTTTTGCGTTTCCCGCCGCCATGGGTGCGTGGGCGGCGACGCAGGATCAGGCTGCGTACCGTGGCCGCAAGGTCGTCTCAGTGAGCGGCGACGGCGGTTTCGGCCAGTACATGGGTGATTTCAACACCGCCGTAAAATACAATATGGCCATCACGCATGTACTGCTGAACAACTCGCAGCTCGGCAAAATCTCCAAAGAACAGCGTGCCGGTGAGTGGCCGGTCTGGCAAACCACGCTGCACAACCCGAGCTTCGCGGCGTACGCGGAATTGTGCGGTGGCAAAGGCATCAAAGTCACACAGGCTGCGGAATTGGAGAACGCGCTCGGCGAAGGGCTCGCGCACGACGGTCCTGCGTTGGTCGAAATTATCACCGACGCCGATCTGATCTAGCGGGGGGTACGTCTCTGCGGGAGCGGCTTTTTCGATCATGGCGTTGTTGAGTGTTTCGGTGTTTGTGTGGTTGGCTTCCGTGGGCTTGCGACTCGCTGGTCTGTCCGAGGGTACCGCGCGACCGTCAGCGGCATTCGGTTCTTCGTAAATACGTTTGATCCCGATATCCATTCGCCTGCTCGCCAGCGGAATGGGCGTTTCAGGTCGATGGTGATGCAGAATCAGCCCATACGAGTTCCTTGTAACTAAATCCTCGCGACACAGTGGGTTTCACTACTTGGAAGTACGGTTTTTCAATTCCAGAGCGTTACCGACGAACATCGCCGCGTGCGACCAAGTAGACTGCGCCAGGTACTTGATTGCGGTACTGAACCGTAGATTACCCTCGACGAGCAAGACGTCGGCCGGCTCTAATACTACTTCTAGCGTTTCGAGGTCGTGCACCGATACAGCATCGCCTGATCGGCTGGGTAAGATAGGCCGCAAGGGCGCGGCTCACAACGTTTCTCAACCATGCAAACATATGCCGAACCTGCTGCGAGTCGTCTAGGCGCGGAAGCTTCGCGAAGGATATGGTTTAGATGCGCAGGCACTCAAGACGTTGCGGCGAAGACCTAAAATGCATCGCCTGTTGACGGCGCCTGCCACATCATCGATGCTCTCCGTTGAGAATATGCGCATGATGTTGATTTTGCGAAATCTCGTCACCGTGATGGCGGTGCTCAGTTTCATCTTCCCGATAGGAATGACCCTCTACGCGAACAGTTCGACGTGGTTCGGTGTTGGCGCCGGAATGCTTGCGATTTTTGCCGTGCTGACACTGTTCTGCGACTATTTTTCAATGCTCGGGATCGGTGGAGAGAAAACCAGGCCTGATCCCTACGCTCGTCCCAGAGCGGGCATCATTGCTATAGCTTCTGGTGTATTTTGGGTAATCAGCGCCTGGCCGGAATCATAGCGCTACGGTAGCTGCCCGCTTGGCTATGTGCTGCATTGCGGCATCGGTGCGTGTCAAGTAAGGCCGCGTGGGATTTGCACAAACGGCAACGCCAGCAAGCCGATTGCGTGGCTTTCATCACGTTCGAATCCTCTTGAGACTCCGACTTCTATTCGAGCGGGCGGCAACCGGATCACTGCCGGGTCTGTCAAACCGGGCTTCTTATCAGAGTTCGGGCATGGACACCCCGTGGGCCAACGATCGGAAGGAGGTAGCGGGAACAACGTTACCGACTGCGGCGTCAACGGGTAGCTCCGGCGATCACCGCGCGGGGAGGGGTCGCAGGATCTTGTAACGGCCGGCTATCCAGTCGGACATCCCAGTGCAGTACCACTTCGAAAAGCGGCGGTCCCGGGGCCCCCCGGCCAGGCAGGAACGGAGCTCCTTCTCACCTAGGTCGGCGATAATACGCAGGGAGGGCGCGAAGCTGGTGAGCCGGCCGGCGCTCTCGTAGATCTGCCCCTGGTGGGGGGTGGCCCGGCCCCCTGGGATGGCGTAGGGCCCCCGGTCGAACCCGAGGAAGCGCGGAAATTTATCCCCGAACAGCAGGTGGCTCATCACCAGTCGGTTCCGTTCGCCCCACCGAGCGTCGACCTTTGCCGGCAGCCTCTTGAGGGCGGCCTCGAACAAGGCTTCCTGATTCCGTCCGCCGTGCCAGGGCGAGGTCTTCGCCAGCAGCAGACGATCCACGTTCTGATAGAAGTCGATGAACACTCCGGTGCCGTCCAGCAGGTACTCGAAGACCTCCTCGCCAAGGGTGGGCTGCAGGAGTTCGCGGTAAAGCTCTCGATAGAGCTTCTCGAAGATCACGGCGCCCCGGGAGTCTACTCCGTAGTCGCAGTCCCACTCACGCAGCAGCATCCCAGCGTCGGTATCGGGCAACAGAGAGCGGAGCTGTTCCATGAACTCGGCGGCCTGGATGGAGTAAGTGTCGCAGTGGAGCTCCTCGCAATCCTCGACGCTGACCTGCACGCGCTGCGCGAGCTGCGCGGTAATGCGACGGGCGCGGTAGTCGCCCATGGGCATGTTGATAGGGGACGCCAGACCCAGGGCGTTGAGATCCTGATTCGCCGTGACCAGAAACCCCTCGGGCGGATTCACGACCCGCGGCAGATCCTCCGCAGAGACCATGCCTTGCCAGTCGTTGGCCGGATCCCAGCCCGGCAGGGGTACAAAGCCCGTGGCTCCTTCGGGTCGGCGGGGCATCAGACCGGACATCTGGAACCCGATGTCGCCTAGGCTGTCGGCCAGAACCCAGCTCCAGGAGCTTTCTACCCGCCCGAGGGCCGCCATGCCCTGATCGACGGTGGTAGCCTGCCACAGGTTCTTGATCGCCATAAGCGTCTCGCCCCCTGAGCGGCTCGGCGTCCAGCGGGTGGTCAGGTAGTAGCCCTCCTGATGGGGATCCCCGTCGAGCACGCCGTGATCGTTCTCATAGTAAGTGACGGTCACCGGGTTCTGCTTCTTGCGCAGGATCTCCTCGGTGCGCACCGTGAACGCCTGCCAGTCGTCCGCCTCTCGGCGGAATCGGCCATCACGGCAGTGCTCCACCCATGAGTCCACTGCATCCATGAAGGTGTAGGTCGAGCCCCAGGCGAGGTGCTCGCTGCGACCCACCAGAGGCGCGGGCAGCCCGGGCATGTTGGCGCACAGAAAGTAGCGGTCCGGCAGTTCGATGACCTGCTCGACCCACACCGCGGGCAGGCGGTTGATTTCCAGATGAGGATCGTTGGCCATCAGCGCGCTGCCGGTAGCTGATTTGGAAGCCGCCACCACCCAGTTGTTGGAGGCCATCATGCGAGGGGCGGCGCTAAGCCACTTCAGCGCCTCCGGCACGATGCGCTCGCCCAGCGTCACTCGCTCGATCAGCGCCCGGTCAAGGCCGACGAGGTTGCCCGGGAACAATGCCTCGAGCTTGTCGTTTGCCACGCCGGCCTGCACCAGTTCCAGCAGCAAACGCTCGCTCTCCGCCTGGGACTGCGCCAGCGTCAGGTAGCCCGTCATGCGGGCCAGGAGCATGGTGTCCTCCAGCCGCCAGGGTTCGGGGCGGTAGCCCAACAGCCAGAATTCCCAGGGCCGCTTCACTGCGAGCCGGGTGTTGATGCCGTCGCAGTAGGCGTGCAGCAGTGAGATGCACTCCGCGTCCAGCTTGGCCAGCTCCGGCGCCAGGTGGCCGCCCCAGTTCATGCGACGGAAGAAGCGATCCAGCTCGAGCAACTCGTCGTTCGAGCTCAGAAGCTCGCAGGCTCGACCCTGGCCGAGCACGCGCATGAGAAAGAGCTGGATGCCGCGGTCCAGGGCGTGGCAGTAGCCCATGCCCCAGTGAGCCGCTTCGAGGGTGGGAGCGATTATATGGGGGACGCCGTGCTCGTCTCGCCACATGGACAGCCCGTAGGGAACTCGACCGCCGCGGGGCTTGATGCGCTTCGCCATGGGGCTCCTCTGGTCGCGAGGCACCGTTGAAATCGTCAGAAGCGAACTAGCGGACTATTTCAATTCCTTGCAATTGGCGTAATAGCTGACCGTTGCAGGCCAGTCAGAGAATACGCCGAGCACACCAACATCTTGCGCCAAAACATCCAGCACTTTGAGCATGTCACCGTCATTATTGATAACTGGTGTGATCGATTGGTAGTACCAACCGCCGCCATTTCCGAGTAATCCAGATCGTTCCAGCGTCCAGGCGATGATATTGAGTCCGGCAGTCTTCGCCGCGTCGGCGTAGGCAGAAGGTACGATTTCGCTGTTCGCGTCGAGGTCGATCAACATCCAGATCGGCGGGGCAATAATCCGCACGCCATCTGCCGCCAGCTCCTCCATCGACGGCGAATAGGTTGATGGATCTCTGAAGTCAAAGCTTGAGTCATCGTATCGGTCGTCCAGGTATACTGCATTTCTTCCGAACCGAGGTTCATTAGTGATCCAGTATTTTACATCGTCCAGGTTAAACGACTGGGCATAAACATCTTTCGCATTGACCCCGGCAATTTTATATTCGTCGATCATCTGCTGTGCGTAAGTCTCTTGCGTATAATCACCGTCGAAGGGCATTTCCACACTTGGGCTTTTCAGCTCCGGCGTCATCTTAACTCGTAACAATTCAAACAATTCGATACTTTCCGCATGGCTCAAGAGCGTGCCCTCTTGGGTATATAGATCCGTACGCCACTTGGGAGTTGCGTCCAGATATTCTTCGACCGAGGCGGCTCGTGAGTTAGTCGCGTCCATTTTGCCCTTGAGCGATTTGAATTCCTCTAACGTGATATCGTTTGTGCAACAGCTCGCTGAGGCAGGAGTCACCAGGTTTCCGTCCACATCAAATGTGACAGGATCAAAAGGAATCGCACATTTCTCGGCCAGCGGTGTAACGAGTATGTTCGTTGTGGTGTGCAGGTCGCACTGCGAGTGACGACAGACCAGTTTGCGGTCTTTAGTGAAAGTGACATCACATTCAAGTATGCCGGCACCCATTCTTGCCGCGGCTACATAGGATTCTCTGGTGTGCTCCGGGAATTGCATTGCCGCACCGCGATGGCCAATCGAAAAATCAGTTTTCCTGAAACGATTTTCCTTGTTGTTGCATTGTTTCAATTCGCCTTTAAGATGGCCTGAGTCCATGTCATCGACTAGATAGTAAGGTCGTGGTCCAAGCTGCACTGTTTCGCTGTATTCGTGGTCGCCAAAATATTTCGGAGAGGCACACGCCAGCAACGTAAACATCGACAAAGCCAGTAAGATTGCGCTTGTATATTGAACCAAAGAGCAGATCTTCATTCACGCCTCCAACACGGCAAGTTCTCCGTTTCCCAAAGAATGATTGATGGCGCTGCTTAACTGAGGATTCTTTTATCACTACCAGGACATCTTGCACTGATTCGGATCAACGATCGCGGTCAAAGCGATGCGGTGGATGTTCTGAACGACTCTGCGTTACAGCATGTCGGGATCTGGATTCACACAGGACGCGGGCGCGCCAGTTTCGTCTGGATTGGCTCGAGTACGGAAATCCCTGTCATTGCGGGTCCCCGGTCGCATGCCGTGAACTCACGCACTGTCAGGGCATATTTGCACCAAATAGCGCATCCAAGCGCTCGGGCAGGCGGAGCGTCGCTCCCGACTCCTTGAAACGGCAACGCCAACAAACCGGTTTGCGTGGCTTTTATAACCTTCGCATCCTCTTGCGGACGTCGTCTTAATAGACTTCGCCGGCAACAGGCTAGATATCCGTATCGTCGCGGGAGAGTTCCGGGAACATCACGGCGACTGCCTCGTTGAACACCGCAATCTCCCGCGCATCCACGCCATCCAGGGAAACCACGTGATTAAGCTTTTGCATCAGAGACATGCGGACGTTAGGATTGTTTTTGAGATGATCTTTAAGGGTTAACAGGTCGGTCTGGAGATCGCTCTCCAGGGCGTGTGCGCTGTGGTAAAGGTGCGCGACGGCGGCGTGGTCGATACCGAATTCACTGGTCATTATTTGCTCGAATTTCGCCTTCTCCTTTGCGCTCTCCAGCGCATCAGCCTTGATGACGTGAAACAATACCGAAGCAAGCGCTGTACGTATCGCCTCGTCCTCATCGGCGAACAGCTTGCCTCGCTCGGCCAGAGCTTCGAACCAGTGTTGCAGTGACTTGAACATGAGAGTTCCCTGTTTCAATTGAGTGTATGCTGCGGCGGTTGATGGCGGACGGGACGGTACAGGTCCGCTTAGCATCTCGCTCGCTGATACCTATAGTAATGCGTACTTGTATGCTCGACGACTGCCTCGTTCACAGTTCCGAGCCTGGCGGTCGGACTTTGGACAATTCTCAGCTTGGATTTCTGCAATATCTTCATTCGCAAAAAGCCTTACCTCCAAAAGAAACGCGGCATCCGAGAAGTCCTCACGCGTTATTCTATAGCGCCCGCGCTAGACGTCGTAGAAACTGGCGCTCTTGGGCGCACGGTGAACCACACGGGTGGTGCGCAGTGCGGAAAACGACCGCGGCAACGCGCTTGACGGCATTGAGCTAAATACACTGAGTACAACAAATATGGAAGAGAGTTCTCCCTCTCCCGGCACGCCCGCAATCGCGCCGGCGGTTTGCTTCATCGCGTCATTGATCTCCGAAGTTCGCGCATCCAAGGCGCCGCGGAGGATGCCCAAAAACGCCAGCACTTTGTTGATCTGATTGACGTCGTCGCGGCTTCCGGCCGCGATGACCGACGCCAGATCGACCACCTCATCGGGCATCACCGTCGGGATCGGATTGCTCATCGCAAATTATGATTGGCGCGTGCAAAGTCGATCGCCAGGCCCTGCGGCGATTGATCTAAGAGAGCTTGATGGCATGAATGAAGCCGCTGAGTTTGCCGGCTAGACCTGCGTTATTATCGAGATCAACGTTCTAAACCTCTTGACCTCGTGCTCGTTACTTAGTGCTATAAGTATTTTCACAAGAAAATCCATCTTGTCCGTATGCGGCCATTCTGTGACCTTTATCCAGATATTTATTTCTTATTGTTTCCGAAAAAAACACGCTAAGTAGTATTAGATAAACGGAAGTAAAATTGTCATGCACAAAGGGGTTTTCGGAAATGCCAAAAATCATGTAATTGGTAACAAATATAATACCTACGGTAGAAAGTAGCGGACTAGATTCTCTGGCCTTGAGAAATGTGTAGATCGGATAAAATACGAACACAAACATGACGGCCAGTCCAATAACGCCTTCATTAATGAGTGTTTCAAAATAAGTGCTGTGCAGTCCGCCTATTCCTCTTTCCGTGTCCAGAACGATAAGGTCAGGATGCGCAAGACCCTTTTCAGCATAACGTTTGACATGCTTTCCGGCATTTCCTCCACCATAACCAAAGAAAAAGGCATCATGCGTGATGTGCAACGCGACCCTCCATTGCTCCAGGCGGAAGCCGACGGAATTGTATTTAATAGGTATATCTTTAGGAGCGCCTTGCGCAACAAATGTAGTAAATTCGGAAACTGCCAAATTCAGTCTCTTGTGCACGGTTTCTGTGAAAAAAAAGGTGGAAGCAGATATTGTTACTATTGGAACGATTACCAGAATTGCTCTCTTGTATTTCATGAACTTGAAACATAACAATGGAATCACCAGGACACAGAACACTGAAGCGATCCAGGCATTTCTCGAACCGGACAAATAGACCGCCAGCGCAGAAAGCATGGCAGAAATAATGTACAGCCATGTTGTGACTGAAAATTCCTTTTTAAAGAATAGAAGTATCAAGGTTGTAGAGAAAAACAGTATCGACAAATCGCCAAAAATAATCGTGCCGTAAATACCTGATCCCTGCGGTAGCCCTAAATAGAAAACATCAAATATCGCCTGCAATCCCAACGCGGCTCCACCGGTTACTATGCCCATGAAAAGGAGGCCGGATAGATCTTTATATTGTCGTATCAGTAGATACGTAGGAAAGAACAAAATGTACTTCAGGACGTTGCTCAATCTGCGGATCGAATTGTCACTCCAGCCGTTCAGGCTGGCCGAAATCGTGAAACTCAGTAGCAACAGAATGAATAACGCGAAAAGAATCTTTTCTTCTTTAAAGAGGTCGTGAGATTTTCTGAAGACCACGAACAACGCCAGCAATGCCAGCAGTGAATAAATACCGCTGAGCCAATGCCGGACGCTCAGTGACAGTACAGGAAACAATAGAATTCCAAGAAGTACGAGATTTTCCGGGTATGCAGACTGCTTTATACGTTCGTATACTAACTTCGGCCTAGACAACATTTCTTGGGAGTCTCATCAATTCAGTATGCTGATGTCTCTGCGCATCACATAACTGGTGAAAAAATTCGTACCGGCACTATCTGCATAACTGAAAGAGCAGTACAGCTGAATATGTTGCCTGGTAGATTATGATAGGCGCATGCCTTCAGGGAAATAACTATGGGATTACTCAAGAGCATAAAAAAAAGAATCGACTGGGCGACCAAGGTCAAGTTTGATAAAAGAACGGGGTTTTACAAATACAATCGGTTTGGAAAAACTATCTATATCCGATACCCGAGACATTACCTGGAAGTAAACTCGAATATCTGGAATTGTGAAAATCTTGTTTTCCACTATTACTTACCGAATCCATGTGACGTGATTGTCGACCTCGGCGCAGGATATGGGGAAGAGGCTATATATCTGTCAAAATATGCCAACGGTTTTCGATATATCGGAGTGGAAGCTCAGCCTGTCATTTATGAGTGTTTAGCAAATACATTCTATGAGGCAGGTGAGGAATTTGTTGCGTCGCCCTACGTTATTACCGACAAGGAGAAAGTGAAATTTGCCAGTGGGCGATCCTATGCGGCAGTCGGTGAAATACCGGCGGCCTACATAGATATACCGACGATGAACTGGGAGAAATTCATACAGTCTTATGATATCAGTCGGATTGATTTATTCAAAATGAATATTGAAGGTGCGGAACAACAGGTCATAGAAAATATTAAGGATTTCAATATCATCAAACGTTTCATAATCTCCTGTCATGATTTTCGGGCGGACAATGGTGAGGGTGAATGGTATCGAACAAAGGATATTGTAACCAGGAAGCTTGAAGAGCGTGGTTATGTGCTCAAGGGATTCAATTATGGTATCAGCTGGGCAGATGACTGGATCTACGCTGAGCGGGGTACGTAAAGCGCAAACGGTATTGCCGCTGATCACCGTGTTGTTCGAGCTCGTTGCCGGGTCCCGTGCGTGTACTGAGCGCGGCTTCAAGGACCAGCCTGTTTGATGTGCGCAGCGCTGGCAGGTTCCGACATCGATTGGCCGGTGAGAGCTTGTGGTGACGTAAGACTTTTCGGCGCTCTGCGCGCTCCAGATTCTGAAAAAAGACCGAATGGTGGCGCGATACTCCACAAGAAACCGGATTAGAAACAGTTGGCACGCGGGGGCCACTTATTGCGAGAATTCGTCGCAGACTTGAAACTGGAGCCAAGCCTCATGACCGCTCACGTCATCGACTCCGAGCTGTTCGGAACAAGCTTTGCGCCGGCCGATTTGCGCGATCTATTCAGCGATGAAACGCGCGTGCAGCGTTGGTTCGACGTGGAAGCCGCGCTTGCCGCCGCGCAAGCCGAACTTGGTATCGTCCCCGAAAACGCCGCGCAGGAGATTGCACGCAAGGCGCAGGTTGCCAACATCGATTTACAGTCGATCGGCGCGGGAATAGCCGAGACCTCGCATCCCCTGGTGCCCGCGATACGCGCGCTGGCGGCGGTTTGTGAGGGGGAAGCCGGGCAGTGGGTGCACTACGGGGCGACCACGCAGGACATAATGGATACGGGTGCCATATTGCAGGTGCGCGACGCATGGAAGATCCTGCTTCTCGACTTACATACCATTCGTGAAGCCCTGGCGGCACATGCACGCCAGCATGCCGGCACGATGATGGTCGGACGCACCCATGGTCAACAAGCGCTCCCGATAACCCTGGGTTTCAAATTGTCGGTGTGGGTCGATGAGATCGATCGTCATCTGGAGCGGTGCGCCGAAGCGGAGAAACGCGTGTTTGTCGGCAACATCACGGGCGCTGTCGGTACCATGGCGTCTTTTGGGAGGCAGGCGATTGACTTGCAACGACGAGCTTTGCGAAAGCTCGATCTCGGCGTGCCTAGAATTTGTTGGCATTCGTCTCGAGATCGTATCGTCGAGATCGCTTCTTTGATGGTGCAAATCGCCGGTACCGCCGGCAAAATCGGTCGTGAGATCTACAGCTTGCAACGCACCGAGATCAACGAAATGACCGAGCCGTTCCACGGTGCGAAAGTCGGTTCGAGCACTATGCCGCACAAATCCAACCCAGCCGGCGCTGAACTGGTGTTCGGGCTTGCTCAGCTGGTACGGGGCACATACGTGTCTCTCGCCGATGCGCTTTTTCACGAGCACGAGCGGGATGCCGGACGTCTGCGCATTGAACTCGCCGCCCTGCCGGAGATTGTCATTTACACGGGTGCCTGCCTGCGCCGCATGCGCTCAGTAGCCGAAGGCGTGAGGTTCGACACGGCGAACATGCGTGCCAACGTCGACATGCTCGGCGGATTGCTTATGTCCGAACGGGTGATGTTGGCTTTGGGGAATCACGTCGGGAAGCAGCGCGCGCATGAGCTGGTGCATGAAATTGCCATGCGAGCACGTGAAAGCGATGTGTCTTTTCTACAGGCACTTTCGGCCGATCCGCGCGTTACAGCGCATCTGGGTGCGGAAGATATTGAGCGGTTACTGGCGCCGGAGGATTATCTTGGGTCTGCTGAAAGTATCGTCGCGAACGTTGTCGGTGCTTGAATAGAGGGAATACAAGGTGGACAACGATATTATTGTAGAAGCGTGGAACACCGTTCTTTTTGAAAAATTCACAAAGTTCCGGGATTTGTTTGTTTCCGGATATTCCCTTGATAGCGAAGAATTGCTTCGACGGCGTCCTTACCAACTCGGCAAGCGAGTTCTGGATCTCGGGTGTGGTTGGGGAAATACCACTTTGCGAATCGCAGAACAGGTCGGCTACGACCGGTGAGGCGCATGGTGTGAGTTGCGCGGAAGATCACATAGAGATTTGCGAAAGAGATGCCGTATGGCGCAAGCGAGACGACAATGGATGGCTGCATACAGCAGAGTTGTGTGCCAAAGAGGTACGGGACGATGGCAGTATCTGGGCATAGTCGAGTGCATGGTTTTTTACCTCATACAATCCTGGATAGCCGGCGGCTGACCATTGGCAGCAACCCGGGCGGGGCGGGGCGGGGCGGGTAGCGCACGTGCCTGGACCGGGCTGATGTAAGGCTCTATCTTTCCGCGGGCGGCAGGTTTATACTGCCGCCCTTACAAGATGTCTACCGGTCGGCATCGATGTCTCGCGGCCGTCTCCCTCCTGGAAAGACCCCCCTCGAACGTTTTAACTTATAGCTCTACCTCGACTGGACCTGCAACACGCAGGGCAGGTGGGAGCTGGAGCATTTATGCCCTTTGCAAATCTTGGCTTACAGGCCGAACTTCTGCGCGCCATCGCAGCGCAGGGTTACACGCGTCCCACGCCCATCCAGGCACAGGCAGTTCCCGTTGTGCTGCAGGGTCGCGACGTCCTTGCTGGAGCGCAGACCGGCACCGGCAAGACCGCCGCCTTTGCGCTTCCCATATTGCAACTGTTCAGCGGCCGCCCCCGGCAATGGGCAGGCAACGCAGGTGCGCCGCGTGCACTGGTGCTGACCCCAACCCGCGAACTGGCGGCCCAGGTGGGTGAGAGCATCGACACCTATGGCGCGCATCTCGAGCTGCGTTCCACCGTGGTCTTCGGCGGCGTCAGCATCAACCCGCAGAAAAATGCACTGCACCGCGGAGTCGACATACTGGTGGCCACGCCGGGCCGGTTACTCGACCATGCCCGTCAGCGCAGCGTCGATCTTTCCACTATTGAGATCCTCGTGCTGGACGAAGCCGACCGCATGCTGGACATGGGTTTCATCCACGACATCCGCAAAGTGTTGGCGCTGCTGCCCGGGCGTCGTCAGAATCTGCTGTTCTCGGCTACCTACACCCAAGACGTCAAGCGCCTGGCCAACAGCCTGCTGCATCAGCCCGCGTTGATTGAGGTGGCGCGCCGCAGTGCCGCGGCGGGCAGCGTGGCCCAATGCGTCTACCGGGTGGACAAAGACGCCAAGCGCGACTTCCTGATCCACTTGATCGATGAAGGCCAGTGGCATCAGGTGCTGGTATTCACGCGCACCAAGCACGGCGCCAACCGGCTGGCGGAACAGTTGCTCCGGGCCAGCATCAACGCTGCCGCCATCCACGGCAACAAAAGCCAGGGCGCCCGTACCAAGGCGTTGGCCGATTTCAAAGGCGGCAGCGTGCGCGTGCTGGTGGCCACGGACATCGCCGCCCGCGGTCTGGACATAGATTGCCTGCCGCACGTCGTGAATTATGAATTACCCGACGTGCCTGAGCACTACGTGCATCGCATCGGCCGCACCGGCCGCGCCGGCAAGGAGGGCACGGCCGTATCGCTGGTGAGTGGTGAGGAGGTCAAGTTGTTTGAGGACATCCGGCGGTTGCTGAAAAAAGATATCCCGGTGCTGCCCGTGCCGGACTTCAAACCGAAGGTTCTGCAACCGAGGCCCGAGCACAAGCCAATGGCTCAAGGTAAGTCCGAGGCCAGGCGCAAGCCCCGCGCTGGCGGAGCGGGCCGCGACGGCCGGCCGAGCTACCGCAGCGAAGGTCAGACCGGCACTGGTGCCTCGCCCGGCCAGAAGCGCAAGCGCCGGTCGCATAATCGCTCTCGATAGGCCATGGGCAATTCGCGCTGAAACGAGCCAAAGGAGTTCGCCCGCAAGGGCAAACCGCTACCGTGATCTGTGTGTTGGCTCACCGGTAGTGTTTGTTTATATCCACACACAGACTTAGGGATGAAATGACGATGAATATCTACGTCGGCAATCTGCCGTACAGTGCCACCGAAGACGAATTGCGTGCTGCCTTCGCCGCTTTTGGCGATGTAACCAGCGTGAATCTGATCACCGACAAGTTCTCCGGCCAGTCCAAAGGTTTCGCCTTTGTGGAAATGGCGGATAACGCGTCCGCTGACGCTGCCATAAAGGCATTAAACGAGACGCCTATGGGTGGCCGTAACATAAAGGTCAACCAGGCCAAACCCCGCGGCGAGCGTTCGTCGGGCGGTTCTCGCTGGTAAGTATTGCGGCGAATTCGGCAGTGATTAACAGTCGTTGCCGATATCGCGGTAAATCGGGCCGATGCGGGCGCCGGGAGAAGGTTCAAAGGCGCCCGCATCAGCCACCCTTCGATGCTGCAGGGCGCGTGCACCTCCGCGTGCATTCCCTGTCGATGTAACGCCTATGAAAATATCTTACGTTTGACGGGTTCAACATCGTTTCAACTCTCGGGGCCGAACACCTAAGTGCCGCCCGGCATATGGGCAAAGAACTCCGGCGGCACGATGGAGAAGCCCGCATCAGGGCCTTCCCACGGCGGGCGCCAATAGAGCTCTAGCGTCGAGGTACCCTTGCGCTGGAAATAGAACATCTCGGTCGAGTACCAGCCGGGTTGGATGATCTCGACCTTGGCGATGTCCGATTGCTGGTCGGGATGCACATCCGGGTCAGCCAGGATGAACGTGTTGCCGATGTTGAGTTCGTACCCGTCGTTGGTCATTGCCACGAAGGTGTAGGTGCCCGGCTCCTTGAGGTGTATCAGGCCCGTGATATGGGCACCCAGACCCTGGTGCAGCTCGCTGGTCAGCATTGGATCCTCGCCGACGTTGTAGTCGAGGCTGGGGATCGGTTCACCTGACTTGCCTTTTTTGCCGGACATATACGCCTTCAGTTCGTCGATGTGTCGCACGAACGTTGCGTAGTATTTTACCGCGAGACCCGGTTTCAGCGCTGCGGCGTCCGGCTGTGGGGCCAGCGGCTTTGGCGCCTGTTCTGCGGTAACGGGTGTCGCCGCGAAAATCGCAAGG
The DNA here is from genome assembly GCA_029861595.1 of Gammaproteobacteria bacterium. Classification (GTDB taxonomy): domain Bacteria; phylum Pseudomonadota; class Gammaproteobacteria; order JAHELT01; family JAHELT01; genus JAHELT01. The sequence goes on along the minus strand of JAOTYY010000001.1, from coordinate 37,527 downwards.
GCCAGGGTCGCGGTCTTTGCAATGCTCGGAAAGTTCATTTGATCTCCACCCCTGCGTCGCGCGAATCTTCCAATGGTGTGTTACGTCCAGCCCAAGAGCTCGGCCATTTGATGAATGAAGGAATGGTGCCGGCGGCGGCTTTTGAGATAACGGACCGGGAAAGTTCAATTCCGCTCATGAGGTATCTCCTGACGTTTGAACTTACGATTATATCGGGGTACCTGATATCAGTGCACGCAAACTATCAGGCATTCATGGTCACGTGGATGGATCCAGTAATTTCCTTATTTCTCCACCCGGCGCGGCGTTCTTTACCCAGCCAAAATCACCTGAATCCAACATTTGCCGCGCCGCCGTCATAGTGCTTCCAATTGCATGGTTGGCCAGCGCGCCGCCAATACTGACTCTGCCAACACCTGCCTTTGCATATTGATCCAGAGTGACATCGGGCATGAACGAAGACAAGACGTTGACGGGTTTCGTTACTGAATCGACAATTTGCCTCACCTGATCGAGATTCCTGAGCCCTGGCGCGTACAAAACGTCAGCCCCGGCGGTTTCAAAAGCCTGCAGGCGTTTGATGGTGTCATCCAGATCGTCGACGCCACGAAGCAGGTTTTCCGCGCGCGCCGTCAGGATAAACGGAAACGAGAGTTGTGCTACTGCCTTAGCACAGGCGGCAATTCGGTCCACGGCAAGACTGAAGTCATAAATACCTGTGCCCGAATAGTCTTCGATGGAAGCACCAACAACACCCGCCTCCGCCACTCGTAGAATATTGGCGGCAGCTTCCGCCGGAGAATCAGTGAAGCCATTTTCAAAATCCGCACTGACCGGGATGTCTGTGACAGCACATAAAGCGCGGCAATGTTCTATTTTCTCATCCACAGACACCTGACCATCCAGTTTCCCCAGGGACTGAGCGAAACCGGCACTGGTCGTTGCCAGCGCCTTGAATCCAAGTCCCTGCAGTACCCGGGCCGATCCCGCATCCCAAGGATTGGGGATGATAAAAGTTTCATTGCTGTCATGCAGTGCCTTGAATACCCGGCTTTTTTCAGCTTGAGTCGACATACGGATTCCCTCCCGGGAAGAACCCAGAGACTACCATGGGCGAGAAGGCACAGCGTGGCACCTCACGACCTTTAATCCCTTGAGACACCAGCCGCCGCGTGTAGAGGCGTGCGGGTATCATTTCGCTACCATGTTGCGTCCTCGATAATACTTTCGATCAACTCGACGACTTCCTGGATAACCGCGTCGGTACCGGGACGGCCGGCGGGCGTTCGGTAGGATATGCGAACAAAACCCGTCTCCGAAGTCAGCGCATAGACACTGATGGTAAACGGACACAGCACGATATTGTCTGGATTGACGCGTGCCAGTTTGTGCGAAATCTGCGCGCTGCAAAACTCGAAAGTTTCGGCATTCGCATAGACGTCGTAACCGAATGCAGGACCGGTGCGCTGCAGCATGTCGCTGGCGGGAAGTACGTGGGTAATGTTGGTACCTTTACCGACGATCGCCGAGCGGATATTGTGGCTGACGTCATGGAACTCTCCTTCCACCTTTGTGGTCACGATCGGGTCTTCCGACGCTGAGGCGGGCAGGCCTGCCGTGAGAGACAGTGAAACTACTGGTATCAGAAGTCTGGATGCTATCTCTCGGTAATTGCGCATCTACGGTATCCGGTAAAACGTACGTGGACAGGGTAACCCAGCCAAGTCACGAGAATCCACAGTGATGACGTCGCTCGCGAGGAACTCTCTCCATGCTGCCTGAAATGCCCCATCTCTTCGCGGAGCGCAACTAACGTGCATACTGACCGCAATCCGTATGATCGGGAACAAATAGTTTCCTATTGCGGTTGCGTGGGTAAAATATCAACACTGAAAATTGTTTCGGTGCCTACCGCTAATGCACAAGTTACTGCTGAACGGCGACATTTACATTGAACTGATACAGGCGCGAGTTCCATTGGCAGAAAAGTTTGTCTGGATCGTGACCGCTGATATCAAGAACATGCATGTAGAAATGGGACGCAGCTTTGTGCCCTTTCTTGAAATGCTTGCCGATCTGGTTGGCAAAGGAGTGGCGGTTAGATTGATACACGCCAAAGAACCCGGTCCGCGCTTTCGCGAAGATTTTGATCGTTTCGACGAACTCATCGACAGCGACTTGTTTGAACGCATACTCTGCCCACGCGTACATACAAAGGCAGTCATTATCGACAATGTCATAGCCTTCGTTGGTTCACCTAATCTGACCGGCGCGGGCATGGGCAGCAAACACGAAGACAAGCGCAATTTCGAAGCCGGGTTTTTGTTTGATGATGCCGGGCATATAAATGAGTTGGTCGCCTGGGTCGATCAGTTGTATCTGGGTGAATATTGTTCGACCTGTCAGCGCCGTGATTACTGCCCAGATCCAATTGATGAGCGTTAGCGCCGGTGAGCCGCTTCCGATCTCGACAACCTCGTCTAGTCGCAATACTCATCAAACCTGTGGTTTTCGGGGATTTGGTCACAGCCCCCGAAGCCGTTGATCTTCTGCTCCATTTGCGCTCTGTACGCCTGCCAGGTGGCATCGCTGATCGGTTCATAGCGAGTGAGTGATTCGTACACGCCATTGTCATGACCCGTGCGCCCAACCTCCCAGAAGGAACAATACTCTCGCAAGGTGGTGTCAGGCCAATACGCAGTGACCAGGTTGAAGCCGACCTGGCGGCCTACGTTTTTCTGAATATCGGTGGGCGTGACGCCATCCCCGAACCAGGCCTCGAACGTTGCGCGGTCGATCAGGAATTCGTCGGCGGGATAGGGCGGTGTCGCAAATGCATTGCCGTTGTAAGGATCATCGCCGTGACTGTACCAGAGATCTTCGGAGAGAAACCAGGGCGTTGCATGCGCGCTCTGATCCCCGATCAGACGCTGGCAATGTACTGGAATATTCAATAAGCGTAATACGGAAATCAAAAATCCTGTGGTGCCCCAGCAGCCCGCAGTGCGACTGACAACGCAGTTATCCTGATAGAGCGGGTCCGGGTTGGTTGTCGGCGTTCTACCGATAACCCGTGAAACCGGCGGGTAACCGCGATACTGCCAGTTGTAGTCATAGTCGATCACATGCAATCCCGGGCCGAGATCCACGCTGAGATAATGCGACAGATTCTGCCGGCACCATTCCGTGATGCGTACAATCGTATCGAGTCGGGTAACCCCGATCAGGTCGTTGGATGTCAGAAACGGATAGACGGCGGCAGGTGGTGACGGCAACGAGACTGACCCTCCCTGAGCGACCTCGTAGCCGCCATCACCGACGACTTTGGAAAACATCCAACGGCCATTCAACAATCCGATCAGATGTGCGTAGTCATAATCCAGCAGCGACCAGGGGAACGACTGTGCATACTCCGCCGCCAGCACATGGCCGACAGTCACACGGTAGAGATTCCAGGCGTCGTCGGGACTCAATACCGTGCGTGGTGCGTCGGCATCAGCAAGGTTCAGTAAGTTTGGTGCCGGATCCGCGACAGTCAACTGGTGGCCATACCAGAAAGCCTCCGCCAGCTCGGCTTTCTTCTCCTCCGGCCAATCGACATACAGCAAAGGACCAAGATCCCAGAAGTTCCATTCGATGGCATCGGTCAGGGCTGGGCGCGCCTGCAACCACGCATCGAGACTGAATCCAGAAAAATCACACAGCGGTGGCCAGGGCAGCACCGACGGTATCTTCTGTCCGAACCGCATCCATTTGAAAAGCACGCTGCTCAGCGTGGTTTTTCTGGTCTCGGCTGGTTTCCTGTCAGGGTATTCTGTCTGATTCATTGATCAGGGCTCGAGCCGCGGACGTTGAATTCCGCATTTATCAGGAAATCCTGTACTGCCGCGGCAGTTATTGATCGAATGGTTGCGAGCGCGGAGTATCGCAAGTATGACCCGACTCAGGCAATTTCTCGCTGGCCGGATGTCGTTTTGAGTCTTTTCGGCCGGGCAGTTTTGGATAGTTTCCTCATGGCAATCCTCGAGCGAATCCATACTGTTAGTCTGACCGGTATCATCAGGATGACAAGAACGATGCGTAACACCATCCACAACAACGCCACGCCACCCAACAGGGGTAAAAACAAAACAACAAAAATGATCAATCGCGTGCCCGCGAGCACGTTGCGCCTGAACCAGTTGCGCGAAACTGGCGGCGGCCAGATTTTTACCCACCATTCGCGATAAGCTACGCTCCACGCCAACACACCGGCGGCGGCATTAAGGGCAAATGCCACAGGGACGTAGCTGGGAAGCCACCAGACTAGACGGCTGTCATGTTCTTGTTCAAATTCACGGGTGCGCGTCAGCAGGTGTAGTCCATGGGCTATCAGCTCGATGTCGGATGTGTTGCCGGCGTTGATCTCCACATCGGGACGGCGATTCACAGCACTGATGGCGATATGGCGTGACCCGTTGCTTTCGGCACGCAATTTGATGGGGGCATGGGGTCTGGCCAGCGCTGCCATGAATTCACCGCTGGTATTCGCCTGAAATGCAGCGTCGAGGGTTTTCGAACGCCGCTTCCCGAGCCAACCACCGCCGCCCGGCTGCAGCGGTGTGTTCGCATCCAGGACGATCAGGTTGACATCAGCTTCGCGAGCCGCCCGGCGGATTTCGGCAAGCGGCAGGCGGGACATGTCCCCGCCCCGACGACTCTGGGTCAGCAGCAGACCGTTTTCGATGCGGCCCGTCAGCACCGCCGTCTGCCCGCGCAGTGCGCGCAGCGACTCGCGGAATTTGCCCGGATCGATAGCCTGTGGTTCGGGGGCGCGAGTGGCAACCTGGCCCGGTAACGATGGCAGCGTGCCGGTGGTCTCTGGTACCACTTTCAACAAGCGCAGCGATGCGCGATTCAATACTCGTTCCATACGGAACAGGATCTCATCCAGATCGCGCAAAGTCGTGGTGTCAATCAACACGTGCGGCCGCGCTTCCACTTGCAGGATGCCACCGGTTCTATGCAGCGGATAGATCTTTTTTCGGCGGTGAACGACACGCAGCGCGAGGTTATCCGGCAATGAGGCCAGTCTGACCCGATGACTGAACAGTTGTTCGTCCTGCACGTACAGCTCGACGCGCCTGTGGGTTGCGGGCACCTTGCCAGTGCCCTGGAGCACTGCGGATTGCCAGTTGAGATCATCGAGGTCGCCGAAGTTACGCACACTCCATTCGCCACCGGTGATGTCCGCGAGTCGTGCCACGCCGTCTTCGTCAAAACCGAGTGCCAGGCGACGCACGTCGGCATCCGGGGTGAGCCGGCGAAGCACCGTCAACGTGTCCGCGATGATGGCGGCGCCGCCTATCACCCCCGCGGCTTTACCTGCTTTGCCGATCTTGGCGGCTTTGCCGATGGCGGACAGCAAACCGGCCTGCGCATGTGACGTGGACGCGATCGTCATAGCGAGCGCAATGGCCATTGTCGCGGCGAGCGAGGTCGGAAGCTGTGCAAAAGGTCGCATAGATCTGGAGGGAGAATCCGGGGACAGTATACTTGTCTGCGCGCGCCGCGCTAGAGCAAACCGGCTTTCGCGGTTCGCTGTCTGGCAAAGCTGTGTCGAGTGAGGTAGCCAATATGGTTCGAATTGCGCTTTCGTTGTATCCTGAGCACGCCGACTATTCGGACATCCGCCGCGCCGCTGAGGAGGCCGAAGCCCTTGGTGTTGACGTGCTGTATACCTGGGATCACTTCTTCCCACTCATGGGCGCACCTGACGGCAAGCACTTCGAATGCTGGACGCTGCTGGCGGCTATCGCCGAGGTTACCGAGCGCGTCGCAATTGGTCCGCTGGTTACCTGTAACAGCTATCGCAATCCCGAACTGCTGGCCGATATGGCGCGGACCGTAGATCACATTTCCCAGGGCAGGCTCATCCTCGGCATCGGTTCCGGCTGGTTCGAACGTGACTACCGGGAATACGGCTATGAGTTCGGCACCGCGGGCAGCCGATTGAGGGAGTTGGAAGCGGCGCTGACCCGAATCAAGGCGCGGCTCGCAAGGCTCAACCCACCCGCTGAAGGCCGGCTGCCGATCCTGATCGGGGGAGGCGGGGAAAAAGTCACGCTCCGGATTGTCGCGGAGCACGCCGACATCTGGCATGGGTTTGCCAACAGTGACCCGCAAATAGTCCGGCACAAGAACGCCGTGCTCGACGACTGGTGCGCCAGAGTCGGACGTGACCCTGCGGGCATCGAAAGATCTCTCGGCGTCGACAGCGCCAGGCTCGATCTCGCCGACGCCATTCATGCGGCGGGCGCCGACGAAATCCATATGGGCGCTGACGGGCCAGGCTACGATCTCGGCCCGCTCAAGGAGTGGCTTGCCTGGCGCGACGAAAAAAACAGCCGAGGAGGGTGGTCATGAAGTTCGGATTTTCGTTGGTGGTGCGCGGTAGCGAGGCGACGCCTGAGACCTTCGCGAAGATGGCCGAAGGCGCAGAGGCGCTGGAGCTGGACGCGCTGTGGTGCAGCGCACACGTCATCATCCCGCCCCAGGTGAAGTCCGGGTACGTCATGATTCCCGGCCTCAAGCACCCCGAACACTGGAAAGAATGCTATTGGGAACCGTTTACGGTGTTGAGCTATCTGGCGGGACTCACCAGCCGAATCCAGCTCGGTACCAGTGTAGTCGTGATGCCCATGCATAATCCTTTCGAGCTGGCCAAGCAGGTCGCCGAGGTGGATCAGCTGAGCGGCGGGCGTTTCGTTTTCGGCATCGGCGTCGGCTGGTTTGAGGAAGAGTTCAGGGTGCTGGGTCAGGACTTTCACAATCGAGGCGCGCGAACCAACGAAGGCCTCGCGCTCATGAAGGCGCTTTGGGGTAAAGACCCGGTCACCTTCAAAGGTGAACACTACAGTGTTGAAAATGCTTATTTCGCACCGAAACCCGTGCAGCAGCCGTCGCCGCCCATCTGGGTAGCGGGGAGCAGCAAAGCGGCATTGCGACGTACGGCTCGCTACGGCGACGTCTGGCATCCGGCGCGTCCGCAATACGATACTTTGCAGGCCTCGATGGCGGAACTCAACGGGTATCTGGAACAGGAAGGACGGTCGCCGGGCAATGTCGAGATCGGCGTCAAGTGCCATGTGGTTTTCCAGTCCGGACCGCCGCGTGAAGATCAACCGCCCACGCACGGTCGAGCGGGCGACATCGCCGATGCCATAAAGCGCTATCGCGACCTGGGCGTTTCGCAATTCGTGCTGGACGTGCTGCCGGAATCTCAGGCTGTGGCCCTGGATACCATGGACCGTTTTGCGCAAGAGGTTCGGCCGCTGGTGTCGTGAGTCAAAGAGGAGAAAACGGTGACCAATGTAGAGAAAAGACTCGCACAACTGGGGATCGACTTGCCCGAGGCACCATCACCGATGGCCAACTACGTTCCCGGTGTCCGCACCGGCAACCTGTTATACCTCTCGGGCGTTGGGCCCGCACCCAGTGCTGACGGAAAAAAGTATTCCGGGAAAGTCGACTCGGACCTGACGGTCGAAGAAGGTTACGAAGCCGCGCGCCTGGTGGGTATTAACCTGATTGCGAGAATCAGGGGCGAGGTAGGTGATCTCGACAAGGTGAAGCGTATCGTCAAGCTGCTTGCCATGGTGAATTCCTCACCCTCGTTTACCCGGCAACCGGCCGTGGCCAACGGGTGTTCGGACCTGCTGGTCGAGGTATTCGGTGACAAAGGCCGCCACGCACGCTCGGCGGTCGGCATGTCAGCACTGCCGAACGATATCCCGGTCGAAATAGAAATGATCGTCGAACTCGACGACCAGGCCTGACGATTTTCTGGGCAACGTGCAACATATGGATTAGGGCAGTGCTCGCTGTGAGAGTTATTTCGACCAACGCAGGTTTCGGCGAATCTTGCGCACTTGTCGCTGAAAGTAGTCAGTGCGTGTGATTGGATTATCGTGCACGGGATTGCTGAGCGAAGCAGCGAGCGCGATCGCCTCGGCAGGATTCAGCGAGGCGGCGGACTTGCCCCAGTAATGGCGGGCGCCTGCCTCGGCGCCGTAGATGCCCCGGCCGAATTCCGCCACGTTCATGTAGATCTCGAGAATGCGTCGCTTGCTGACGTGGCGTTCGAGGTCGATGGTCAACCACAACTCGTGCCACTTGCGCAGTGGATTGCGCGAGGGCGAGAGCAGCATGTTCTTGATCATCTGCTGCGAGATGGTGCTACCGCCGTATGCCCATTTGAGATTGGCGATGTTGTACTCCATGGCCTGCTTGAGTGCTTCTGCGTCGATGCCTTCGTGTTCGTAGAAGCGTGCGTCTTCGGCCACGATGATGGCGCGCGTTAGATGCCTCGATATTCTCGACAGTGGCACGGGGCGCCACTGCAGGGATGGCAGCCCCGCGTCGGATGCGTGCCGAAACTCGTAGGTCTTGATGAAATTAGATTTCTGAATCGGGCCGTTCTGGTAGTGTTCCCAATCCGGGAGCAGGCCGAGGATGTAGCCGGCATCGATCACCAGCAGCAACGCCAGCGCATGCAACGCGTAGCGCAGCCAGCGAAAGACGCGTCTACCTTTCATAATTCGCATTGTCTGCATTTAAACTCGGGGAGTGCAACTTGACGCCCGGTATTCAGGTCAGGAAAACTGACGCTGGCTCGCAGGGCAGGATGCCCGGAGTAGTCCATTCCTCAAAAGCGGGGCGCTTGGCAGCGTGAAAATTGCGGGTCAGCTGTTTTCCACGACTTCCATCTGCGCTCTTACCTCCAGCCTCTCCAATACACTCGAGTCGGTGCATGCGCTGTCGGTCGTTCCATCAGCGCTGGACCGTGAAGGGTGGCGGCGTTTGCACACGCCGTTGGGAGGGCGGCTGATCGTCGCTCGCGGGCTGAACCATTGCCAGCGCCTGGCGGCGGCGCAATCCGAGCCAATCCAGTAACAACTCGCGGCGCAGCAATTGTAAGGCGCGTGCCGGATCGACTCCCTTGGGACAAACTCGCGAACATTCTCCCGCGTAGTGACAATGCTCTGCCGCGTGCCGTTGTCGCATGTGCCGCTTGCGGGTCGCAAAGCCGTCGTCCCGATTGTCCGCATTGTACCGGTGTGCCGCGGTCAACGGCATGGGGCCGAAGAAGCGTGTGTCGCTGGCTACAGTCGGACACGCGGCCATGCAGGCACCGCACTTGATACAGCCCGAAAACTGCAGAAACCGCGTGAGCTGTGCGGGCGTCTGGCGGAACTCGCCGCCGGGTGCGATCAGCTCGGCTGAGTCGCTGCGTGCGATGTAAGGAGCGAGCGCGGCATGTTGTTCGAACAGCGTGTCGAGATTGGCCACGAGATCCTTGATGACGGGATAGTTCGCCAGTGGTGCAAGCCGAACCTCCTCTCGGGAAACATCCTGGATCTGCGTGTTGCAGGCAAGGCGCGGGTGACCATTGACGATCATGGCGCACGAGCCACACACACCCATCCTGCAGGAGAACCGCCAGGCGAGGCTCGCATCCTGCGACTCGCGGATCTGCAGCAGTCCTTCCAATACGGTCATGCCCGGATGCAACTCGACCGGGAATCGCTGAGTATGCGGCACGGCATCCACCGCGGGGTATAACCTCCGAATCGAAAAAATGATCTCATTGGTACGCGGCATGATCGGACTTCCTACGTGCGAGGCACGGAAATATGGAAGATGACGGACGAAAACGCACCGATCACGAACAAAGCGATGCCCGCAATCCAGCAGCCGGCCGCGATCCGCCGGGCAGCTCGCTCGCCGCTGAAGAATTCGGTGAACATCGTATGCACACCGTAAAGCCCGTGGAACAAGGCCAGGCCCAACAACAGCACGTACCCTCCAGTGATTGCTGCGCTGCGCCCGCGCTCGCTCACGTGTGCCCATGCAAGCGGATCCTTCCAGGCCGGGTTGATTTGCCCGAGCAATCCCGGCAGGTGCATCAGGCCCATGTGCGCACCAAGCAGTACCGCTAACACGAGTGCGCAAAATACGTTCAACGCCCAGTACTTTATTTTGTTATCCGTCACGTTACCTGCCCAACCGCAGTGCATCGAATCCGCCGAGTACGATCAAGACCGCAGCAACTACCATCAACACGATCATCAGTGGCCGCTGCTTGTGCAACGAACCCCGATACGGATAAACAGGGTGCTCCGCTTTGCCTACGGCAAAACCAAGCTCGATAAGAATCAGGCGTACACCGTTGGTCGCATGAAAGGCGAAGGCCACGAATACAAGGTACTCGAGAAACTTCAGCGCCGGTGAGTGAGTCAGCGACATCAGAGTCTGCCAGGTTTCCTCGCCAAACAATCGTGAGCTGGTGACAAGAACGTGCAGGCTGAGAAAAAGCAACAACACGATACCGCTGATGCGGTGACAGATATACAGGTAGCCTTCGATACCGTGCCGATGACCGGTCAGCCATCGCACCAGTCCCAGGCGTTGTTCAACTGCAGGGTGATCGTTCATCGTCTACCTTCAATACCTGCGTTCCACCGGTTGCCAGTGGCTGATGGTAACCGGCTTGTACTCGATACTGATGCCTTCGGCGGTGCGGATGGCCAGTGTGTGCTTGAGCCAGTCGCCATCGTCGCGCTCGGGAAAATCCGTTCGCGCATGCGCGCCTCTGGATTCCTCTCTCTGGAGCGCAGATCGGATTGCCACTTCGGCGAGTTCCAGCTGGTTGTCCAGCTCGAGTACATTGACGAGGTTCACGTTGTAGATGCGACCCTTATCCGAGACATTCACCTGCGCGAAACGTTGGCGCAGCGCTTCGACCTCGTGCTTGGCGAGCAGCAGGCCATCCCGTGAGCGGTACACACCCATGTGTTCATCCATCAAGAAACGTAGTGCGTGGCCTAATTCATAGGGATTTTCGGTGCCGTGCGTTTCCAACAGCTCGGTGAAAACGCGTTGTTCCTCTCGTGCCACCAGCTCGTTCGGCAGGCGTTCGAGCGGCGGCTCGCTACTCAGAAAGTCCACGATCTCCGCGCCGCAGATGCCGCCCCACACCAGGCACTCGGCCGTCGAGTTGGTGCCGAGCCGATTGGCGCCGTGCAGCGATACGCAGGCGGCCTCACCGGCGGCCCATACGCCGTGCGCTTTGGTTGCACCATTGATATCCGTTTCGATACCACCCATCGAATAATGCGCCACTGGCCTTACCGGGATCGGTGTGTCGACCGGATCGATATCGACAAACTTCATACTGAGCTCGCGAATCAATGGCAATCGCTCATGGATCCGTGCCGCGCCGAGATGGGTAAGATCGAGGTGCAAGTAAGGCAGGCCGCTGTCACTCGGAAAAGCTCGTCCTGCCTCGATCTCGCGCATCATGGCGCGGGAAATAATGTCGCGCGGCGCCAGCTCCATTTTCTCGGTGGCGTAGCGTTCCATGAAACGCTCGTGCTGGGCGTTGCGCAGATAGCCGCCCTCGCCGCGGCAGCCTTCGGTAATCAGGATCCCCGAGGGCTCCAGACCCGTCGGATGGAACTGGATGAACTCCATATCCTCGAGCGCCAGCCCGATGCGGTAGGCCATTGCGAGGCCGTCACCGCTGACGGAGCGCGAGTAAGTCGTGAATCCGTACAGCGTGCCCGCGCCGCCGGTGGCAATGAGTAATGCTTTGGCGCGCAAGGCGAGAAATTGACCTCTCGGCATGTCGATGGCGGTGAGGCCGCGAAAGCCCCCGTCGACCGTCAGCATGGCAGTAACGAACACTTCGTCGTAGCGGGTGAAATTGCGATATTTCTGCAATGTGTCGTAGAGACACTGCATCTCGAAAAACCCGGTGCGATCTGCTGCCATGGTCGCGCGGGGAAAGTTGTGCCCGCCGAAATCCCGCTGCAGAATTCTGCCGTCCGCGCGACGCGACCAGGGGATTCCCCAATGCTCGAGTTGCAGGATTTCGGCCGGTGATTGCTCTACAAAGCGGTATACGACGTCCTGGTCGGCCAGAAAATCCGAACCCTTGACCGTGTCCCAGGCGTGCAGATCCAGGCTGTCACCTTCCGCAACGCGCAGTACCGCTGCGGTGCCGCCCTCGGCGCATACCGAGTGCGCTCGCATGAGCTGTACCTTGGATACGAGACCGATGTCGACGTCATCGCCCAGGCGGCGTGCGATCTCCAGTGCCGCACGCAATCCGGCGAGACCGGTGCCCAGAATCAGAACATCGTGTGTCCTGTATTCAGCCATCGGATCAGTCTGGCGCAGGGGCGACGCAATCCGAACTCACTTCGTAATGAGAGCCGTCTTTGGCTACCAGAACGACCTGCCAGTTCTCCTCATCGGGGATGAACGAGCGCTCGTGGCCCGGTAACTCCCGTTCGTCGTCGACCTGTATCCCCCAGGTGCGCAACAACCGGATGCCCGCGACCGGGATTGCGTCATCATCGAATTTGGCCACGAATTCCGTCGGAAAACTGTGCTTTGCCCACACTGCGCAACCGCGTCGCTCGATCTCGGCCACCTGCCTGGGGGGTTGTAACCTGTGCTTGACTATCCGACTCATGGCAGCCCGGATGTTGAAAACATTGCGGCAAGTCTATTCTGCACTTTCCGCTACTTTGTTGATCACGATCAATCTAAGTGAACGGCACAGCCTCGCCTGCGAATCCGAACCGCGGGATACTCGGTGTTGGCAGTACGATTTTGTGTGCAAATTACGCAACTGCCACGACAGCGTAACTGTCCGGGTCGCGCGCGATTGGGATCGAAATAACTTCCGTGGTGCCGGCACGCCATCTCGACTTGGAACGCTTTTTGTCTGTGACGCACATCAATCAAACTGCAGTTATTGGTGATGTAATGACAACCGGATTTGTAATACTTCAGTCCTATACAGGCACACTCGATAGAAGACAACAAGATGGATACCGTACAAGACATCATGACAACCTCTGTTCTCAGTGTAAGGGACGACTGGTCGCCAGAAACCTTGTCACAATTCTTTTTTGATAAACAGATATCCGGCGCTCCGGTGATTGACGAGGATGAAAATCTCGTGGGTGTAGTATCACTGAACGATTTAGCGAGAAACGATACCGCACCGGCAACCGATAGCCGGGAAAGCTCAGGTCACGATTATTACGAACACAGCAAGCTGGTGCAGGGAATCTCTCGAGAAGATCTCGAGTTGCTTGCAATTGAGTCCGAATCAATCACTACCGTTAGAGACATCATGACATCGCTGGTTTTTGAGGTGACGCAGGATACTTCCATACAAGAAGCTGCGGAGATGATGCTGAAAGGGCACATTCACCGTCTCCTGGTCACTAATGAGAAAAAACTGGTAGGGATAGTCACCACGATGGACATGCTGAAGACCGTCGTCAGCGGTTGACCAGATCGTCTTCAGTTGGCGTGGAAAGGGTATGTGAAGCGAAAGCGTATAGGAGCGTCGGAATGTTCCCGCTAACAGGGTTTACGTGCCAGCACGATTGAAATCTCGTTGGTGGCATCCACGGGATAGAGTGGCCGCATGAATATTTCTGCGAGTGCGAATGCGACCCGGAGAAACGCGAAGCGCACGCTCATACGCCCGTCGACGATTTCCACGGCCCAGCCCGATTCGCAAGCCCACGCCCGCACGTCATCGAACGAGCGAAAGGTGACTACTTCGCGGTAGAGGTGGTCGGCGACGATCTCGAATCCGTACCGTTCGAGCATCTCCATTCCCTGCGCGTGGTCGAGCGGATTCCCGCCTTTCGCCAACTGTCTTCGAACCCCGAGCAGCGGTTCGGTTTTCGCGAAGCGCCCCGTATAGGTTTCCATCAGTGAGCGCTGAGTAGTGGTCACCAGCGAAAAGTGTCCGCCGGGTTTCAGCAAAGCATAGGCGGTCGGCAATACTACCTGCGGCTCGAGGTAACGGAGCAGAAAATGACAAAGCACCAGGTCCAGCGACGCCGGGGTAAGATAATCCCCGGCGTTCGCCGCACTGTCATGGATCAGCTGCGCGCGCCGAGGCAGTTTTTCCCAGGCTTTTCCCAGCATGCCCGTGGAGACGTCGAAACCGGCAGCGGTACCCAGGCTCAGGCGGTGGTACAGCGAATCGAGCGTGTTACCGGTGCCCACTGCCAGATCGGCCACGTGGAGGTCAGCCGCATCGGTGAGCACCGCCACGATCTGCGCAACGGCCCGCCGGCTCGACTCGGCATACAGCCCGCACCAGTCCTCGTCGTAGGAGTCTGCAATCCGGTCGTATGCCTGGCTTACCATGTGCGAAGTAAACGAGATAAACGTGTCATTTTCGTTGCGAACTGAAGTTGAACTCTGCGGAAACGCCGATCCGTGAAGTCTGCCAGAGACATGTGAAAGCTCGGGCTGAAATGATCTTCCGTTTGAACATGGCGGCGATACGTCGACCGTTGTTAGTAATGGATTTTATGCCAACATCGGCGTCTCGTCTCGTTGATCTGACATTGTCAGGGAGAAGAAACGCATCTCGCGTGCGATAGTCAAGAGCTAGTATAAAACGATTACGATACCTGGCACACATCACCTAGCGGATAGTGTTGTAACCGTAAGGAACACCATTTGGCGACAGCACGAACTCCCACAATTGCATGGATCGAGCCCGGAATCCTCCTGCACAGGACAGCAGGTAGTAGCACCACATACGGTAGAAGCGCTCACCATAGCGTGCCCGAAACTGATCCCACTGATCGACGAAGTTCTGATGCCAGGCCATCAGAGTCTTGTCGTAGTCAGCACCGAAATTGTGCAAATCTTCTACCACGAACATATTCTCCATGCTGGCGCCAAGCTGTTTCAGCGAAGGAAGCATGCCATGTGGAAATATGTACTTGTCGATCCAGGGCGCAGTATAGTTCTTGCTTTCGTTACTGCCGATGGTGTGCAACAGAAACAATCCATCGTCCTGCAATTGAGGACGCGCGATTTTCATCAGCGTCCGGTAGTTTTTGTATCCCACGTGCTCGCACACCCCCACACTGACTCCCTTGTCGAATTTGATGCGCTCAGAGTTGTAGAGGTGCACGTCACGATAATCGCATAAATGAACCCGCACGGGTAACCCGCTGCACAAGACTCTGGAAAACTTGACGGGTTCCTCCGAGATACTGATGGCTGTAACTTCGCAGCCATAGTGTTCGGCCATGTACTTGGCCAGGCCGCCGAATCCACTGCCGACTTCCAGGACTTTTTCGCCTGCCTCGAGTCCGAGTTTTCGGCAAACCAGGTCATATTTGGCAAACTGGGCCGCATCCAGGGAATCCGATTCCGCCCAGTAAGCGCACGTGTATGCCATGCTTTCGCCTAACATTGCCTGATACAGTTCGTTGCCCAGGTTGTAATGGGTGCTCGCAACCGCTTTGGATTTTGATCGTGTCTGCTGGTTACAAAGTGAATGAACCATGATTCGCCAGAAGAACCACGGACTGTAGAGGCGCTGATCGATGGCTTTGCCCAAGACCCGGTAGAACAATTCGTCCAACCGATCGCAATCCCACCAACCATCCACGTAGCTCTCCCCCGCGGCAATGGTATGGCGGCGGGCGATGCGCGCATAGAGCCGCTCATCGTGTACTTTCACGTCATAAGGTTCGCCTCCGTTCACCGTGATTCCTGCTTCTTTCAGCAGTGCAATCAGTCGTGCTTTCATAGCGATTTCCCGATCTTTGCCGTGCGAGGGCGATTTGTCAGAATAGCGAAACCTAACCAGTATTTCGCAGACCGGCGGCCAGCGCGTTGATCGAGCGCAGCAAGGGGTCCATCCACTGACTTCCTGGTTCGCCGGTTGCTTGCGTTTCACGACGATGACGGCGCAGCAGGATGATCTGCAAGTGATTGATGGGGTCGAGGTAAGGATCGCGGCGCGACAGGGTCAGCGCCAGGCCCGGGTTCTCGCCAAGCAGTGTTTCGACATGCGCCACGTCGAGAAGATTCTCCACCGTGAGCGCGTGCTCGGTTTCGATGATTCGCTGAACCTGGTCGGCCGACGCGGAGTCGCTACACAGTTCGCTGTACTCTCGCGCTATGTCCATGCGCGCCTTGAACAATGCCATCTGGCTGTTGCCTAGCAGCGCGCGGAAGAACGGCCACTCACGGTACATGCGCCGTAGTATCTCCAAGCGAACCGGATCGCCGCCGTGCCAGCTTTGCAGACCGCTGCCGATCCCGTACCAGGCCGGCAGCGTATACCGCGCCTGGGCCCAGCCGAACACCCAGGGGATAGCCCGCACCGAGTCTTTGGAGCGATCGCCGCGCCGGCGATGACTGGGTCGCGAGCCGATGTTCAGCAGACCGATCTCGCGTACCGGCGTGCCTTCGTAGAACAAATCCAGGAGTTCCGTCCGGCGGTCGGTGAGATCGCGGTAGGCCTGCTCGCCGGACCCGGCGATATCGTTCATCACCTCGATGAACTCGGACCGGTCGCTGGCGACCGGGTCGAGCAGACCAAGGCTGGATTTCATCAGCCCGGTGACGCCCATGGTCAACTCGTAGACGGCGGTTTCCGGATTGCTGTATTTGAACGACAGCACTTCGCCCTGTTCAGTGAACTTGATACGCCCCTGCACCGTGCCGGGCGGTTGCGCCAGGATCGAATCGTGCGTCGGCCCGCCGCCGCGGCCCAGGCTGCCTCCACGCCCGTGAAACAGGCGGCATTGGGCGCCGGCCGAGGCAACCACCGCGCTGATACGTTTCTGCGCCTGGTATAGGCCCCAACCCGACGCGAGGATGCCGCCGTCTTTGCAGGAGTCGGAATAGCCGAGCATGACTTCCTGGAGGTCTCCCGTGGCGCTCAGCAACTGGCGGTAGCGCGGGTCGCCGAGCAACTGCTGCAGCACCGACTCGGCCCGGCCGAGATCCTCGATCGTTTCGAACAACGGTGCCACGCGGATCCGGCAGAACCACTGCCCGTCCTCGCGGCGTCCGAGCAGGCCGGCCAGGCCGGCAAGCAGCAGTACCTCGAGCACATCGCTGGCACTGTGCGCCATCGAGATGACGTAGCTGCCGAATGCGCGGGGGCTTATCTCGCGGCGCATCTCGGCGATCGTGTGAAACACTTCCAGCACTTCCCGAGTCGCTGCCGATAACGCATGTTCGTCTACTGGCAGGGTCGCCACGCGTTCCAGCAGTGCGCTCAGCGACGTGGTCTTGCCGGTTTCGTCGAGTTCTGCGTAGTCGTCGCTCAGCTCCGCCACGCGCAGGATTTCAGCGACTGCCGCGCCGTGCACCGACGATTCCTGGCGCACGTCCAGCTTGGCCAGGAAAAAGCCGAAGGTCTCCACCAGGCGGCGCAATTCCTTGAGGCTGCCTGCAGCGATGTTCCCGTCGCCATGGCTGCGCAGCGATTCCTGTATGGCCTCCACGTCGCCGAGAAACGCCCGCTCGGACGGGTACGCATGGCCAGTGGCGCCGTCCCGGTAGCCGGCCAGATGCTGTTCCAGAAGCTCCAGGCCGCAGCGCAACCGGTAGCGCATCACGCCCAGCTTGCGGCGGTAAGGCTCGTGCAGGTACTCCGTCGGCTCGTGCCGGTAAGCCTCGCGGGCGATCAGCCGGTCGCGCTCCAGACTGGTCATAAACGCCGCTGAAGGCTGCACCAGCGCCAACGAGTGGGTGAGGATTTTCGACAAATGCTCGACACGGCGCACGTATTCACCAAGCACTTCACGGCTCTGCATGCGCAATGCCGCGCGCGTGACTTCCGGAGTGACATTCGGATTGCCATCGCGGTCGCCGCCGATCCACGATCCGAAGCGCAGGAAACTCGGCACTTTTACAGCGTGCGTCCCGCCTTGCTCCCCGTATACGCGGCGCACTGCGCGTTCCAGATTGCGGTACACCTCCGGCACGGCGGTAAACACCGACTCGCGCATGAAGTACAGTCCGTTCTTGATTTCCGCCTCCACTGTCGGGCGGAATACCCGTACCTCGTCGGTCTTCCACAGAATCTGGATGTGGGCGCGCAACCGGGCCACTATCTCGTCGCGCTGGTAGGGACTCAGGCGACCGTTGTCCAGTTCGCCTGCCGTTACAAAGATCCGCCTCAGTGCCTCCATGATGGTGCGCCGTTTGGCCTCGGTGGGGTGCGCAGTGAACACCGGCACGAACTCCAGCCGGTCCAGCAGTTTCTGCAAACCTCCGGCGTCCACGCCGCTGTCGTGCAGTTCCCGCAGGGTATCGTCGAAGGAGCCGTACCACAGCGGCTTACCGGTGCTGACCTGTACCCGTCGCTGGCGGTGCTGATGCAACTCCTCGACCACGTTGACCAGACTGAAATAAGCATTGAAGCAGCGTACGACGTGTTTCAGCGTCGGTGCATCCAGCCGCTCGATGAGCCGCATCAGGCGCACCCTGCGCGGTGGATTTTCCTGTTTTCGCAACGCGATGAATCCTTTGCGCAGCGCCTCTACTGCGCTCAAAACGCGACCGCTTTCCTGTTCACGTACTACCTCGCCAAGCAGTGTACCCAGCAGCTTTACGCGTGCTCGCAGATTGCGGTCGGCCTTGGATGACATCGTGTGAGGGTTTCCAGATCGTGGGCGTCGGACGCGAGTGTAGCGGGAGCCGAGGTGTTATGGCCGCGATGCTTGAAGTGCGATTGCGTTCGGGTGCGGCTGGCTTCGGCTTTGCGGCTCGCTGCACCCTGCGGTAGACGTTTAGACTCTGGCTTCCGGATCGCGCTGCCTGCCTGGCCGCAGGTGAGCGGTCAGTTCAACGCTGCGCCTGCAGGTTGCTGGCAGCGCTCCAGTGCTCGTCCCAGTCCCGGCCCAGCATGTCGTTCACGGCTCCGTCCCGCTCGAAGAACTTGTTAGGTGCCTGAAACATTGAGAGCATAAGTCCGCCGTCCGGTGTCTGGGCCGCGTGCCGGCTGCCGGCCGGTCGCCAGACGTAATTTCCTGCCGTGCACACGCCGTCGGGATCGACCAGTTCGCCTTCGAGCACATAGGTTTGCTCGATCAGCACGTGCTCGTGATCTGGCAGCGTCGCGCCCGGTTCCATCTTCAGCAACACTGTGAGCAAACCGGTGGCATCGTCGACGAGCAGAGTCTTGGCCTTGACGCCCGGAAATTTAGTGTCTTCCCACGGCAGGCTCGCTATGTCCACGAAACGCGAGTCCCTGGCTTCCAGCTGGCCGTGATCTTCGGCGTTAGGCGTTCGTGCTGTCATGTGTTCCCCCTATTGCAAGCGTTACGACTTGTACCAGACTGCTTGTCCAGTATTGCACGACACGTGCGGTGTCGCGTATAGCGCATGGAGATTGTTCCGGGTTTGCAGGCTTCCCCTGGCAAGCATCTGCAAGGCACAATCATGTGTCAAGGTAACAATGCCCTCGAATCCAGCCGCCTTGTGGTTTGCAAGGTCAAGGGATCAGTCCGGAAAAACAGAATGGTACACAGACTTCGCCGCTACAGGCGGTTCTCGATCTTCGTCAAGGATATCTGGGCCCACACACCGTTCGTGCGGATGGTGTTGCTGCTGATCGCGCTGTGGCTGGTGTCCGCCGCCGCGATATACCTCGCGGAGCGTGGTGTCCCGGGTGCATCGATCACCGGTTTGGGTGACGCGCTCTACTGGGGAGTTGCTGCTTTCTCGACGGCGGGGATCGCGGATACGCCGCGCTCCGGGCTGGCACTCGCCATTGGCGGGGTCTGGATCGTCGTTGGCTCGATGCTGTTCTTCGGTACGATCGTGGCGACCATAACGACTTATTTCATGCGCCCCATGCAGCGACCGGGAAAGCGCATCATCGACACCATCGAGTACAACCTCGAGCAGTTGAACGAACTGACGATCGACGAGCTGGACCTGCTGAAAGAAACCGTCGATACACTCATCGTGCATGTCGAGCGCCTGAAGATAAAGCAAGCGAACCAACGAGCCTCCGGACAATCTTCACAGTGACGCGCCGCGGAGAGGAAGTTCCGATCGATGTGTAAACGAGGTTAGTGTTCACGCGTGGTGCGTCGGAAATCGCGGTGTCGAGCGATCCGAACGCCAGTGGACGTCAACCGCCTTTTACCTCGTCGGGGGCGAGTTCGAGCCTGGGCTTCTGGTGGCGGCTCTGCTGGTGCGCCAGCACGCGATTGATACGGGTGAATACCTCGGCAAGGGTGTCCTTGTCAGGCAACGTCGTCATACGAAAGCAATTGCGGTACGGCACGTTGAAGCTGCTGCCGGGGGCAACCAATACGTGCTCCGATTCGAGCAACTCCAAAGCGAAGGCTTGATCGTCGAAACCGGGGATGGCTTTGGTGTCTGCGCCGACGAAAGCATACATCGCTCCCATAGGTGCGTGCGGCAGGTGCAGAAATTCACTGGCCGCGACGGCGTCGATGATAGTTTGCCTCGATTCATACAGCCGGCCGCCGGGCTGGCACAATGCCGCGATGCTTTGGTAACCGCCCAGCGCGGTCTGTACCGCCCACTGACCGGGCACGTTGGCGCACAGGCGCAATGAGGCCAGCAGCTCCAGTGCGTGCAGATAATCGTGGCTGCGGTCCAGGGCACCGTTGAACGACACCCAGCCAACCCGGTAGCCGGATGCCCGATACACTTTCGACAGCCCGCTGAAAGTACCACACAAGGTGTCTTCGACCAGCGTTGCCATGGGTACGAACTCGGCATCATCGAACAACATCTGATCGTAGATCTCGTCAGCCAGGATGATCAGACCATGCTGTTCGGCCAGTCTGACGATGTCGCGCAGCACGTCCGCGCTGTAGACGGCGCCGGTGGGATTGTTCGGATTGATGACGACGATCGCGCGCGTGTGTGGCGTAATGCGTGACGCCAGCGCGTCAATGTTGGGCTGAAACAGGTTTTCCGGTGCGCAGGGGTAGTGCACCGGTTTGCCGCCGTTGAGCAAGGTCGAGGCGGTCCAGAGCGGGTAATCCGGGCTAGGAATCAGCACCTCGTCGCCCGGGTTCAACAACGCACGCAGCACCAGATCGATGAGTTCGCTGACGCCATTACCGATGAATACATGATCCGAGGTCACATCCATCACGCCGCGGCTCTGCTGGCGCATGACGACTGCTTCGCGCGCCGGGAACACCCCTTTCTGGTGGCAGTAGGCCTCGCTCTGGCCAAGATTTTCGATCATCGCGAGGCGCATCGTCTCCGGTGTGCGGAACCCGAACACGCCGGGATTGCCGATGTTGAGCGAAATGATTTCATAGCCGCGGTGTTCCAGTTCCAGCGCACGGTTGGCAAGCTCTCCGCGGATTTCGTATTTGACCTCGCGCAAGCGCTGGCTTGGCAGGAACTCAGATCGTTTGGGCATCAAGTGCTATCCGTTTCTGGTCGACAGCCAATTGCAACAGGGTATGACAAAAAAAGAAAGGCTCACACAGCAGTTCTTCGCCGCGACTTTGCGAAAGCCGCATCCCGTCACTCCGCACGCAAGGCTTCCACAGGATCCAGCCGTGCAGCACGTAGAGCAGGCAGCACGCCGGCGGCGAGGCCGATCACGACCGCGAGCAGCTCGGCGAGTACGACATAGATCCAGGGCGTGTGAATGGGCAATGCCGGAAACGCAAAATGCACTAATACTGCCAGCCCCACACCGGCCACCAGACCACTGAAGCCGCCGATGGCGGCTAGCACCATCGCCTCACCCAGGAACAATCCGAGCACCTGGTGCTGGCGTGCGCCCAACGCGCGGATAAGGCCGATTTCACCGATGCGCTGGTTGACGGAAATAGTCATGATGGTCGCGATACCGATGGCGCCAACGAGCAGGGAAATACCGCCTATGGCGGCAACGGCAAAGGTGAGCACGTTGAGCACCGAACCCAGTACTTCCAGCATTTGCTGTTGCGTGGTGATGGTGAAATCTTCCCGCCCATGGCGCGCAATCAAAACCCGTTTGATGTTGTCGCCGACCTTCCCTGGATTGGCGTTTTCAGCATACAGCACGTCAATTTCAAACAATGAGTTGCGATTGAAAAGCTCCAGGCCCCGCGCGGCTGGAATATAGACGGTGTCATCGAGATCGAAACCCAGCACGGTGCCTTTCGATTCCATGACACCGACGATACGGTAGCGGTTGCCGCCCACACCGATACGCTGGCCGAGAGGGTTGCTGTTACCAAACAACTCCTCTCGCAGCTTGCTGCCCAGCACCGCCAATGCGCGCGGTGCGGTGGGATCGTCTGCGGGCAGAAAACGCCCGACTTTCACTTGCATATTGAAAGCACGAGGCCACTGTGAGCCGGCGCCGTAGATCGTGGTCCGTCGGCGCAGATTGGCGGCTTCGATTTCTGCATTGCCTTGAACTACAGGCACGACGGCGAGCACATTGGGCAACTGCCTGAGCGCTTCGGCGTCTTCGATGGTCAGCGGGCGTTCGATGCCGAATGCACCCATGCTGCCGCCATGCGTGGTGGTGCGGCCAGGGCTGATCTTGATCAGAGTGGTACCGAACTGGGTGAACTCTGCGAGTACGAATTTATGCACGCCTTCACCGATCGAAGTCAGCAACACGACGGTGGCTATGCCCACCGCAATACCCAGGGCGGTCAGAAAGCTTCGCAGTCGATGCGATCTCAGAGATGAGCCGGTCAGGTATATGAAATCGCGCGGCAGCATTGTTAACCCGCATGTTGCTCGAAGGATTCGCTTCTTAAAGTGAATAGGTACAAGTTGTCATCTAGCCTCTGACCTCCAATACATCCCAATGAATTGATTTGACCCACGATCTTTCGCCTCGGTGACCGCCTTTCCCGCAAGGGGACGCAAGCAGCGTGCAACATGCGGGTTTACCGCCGCGAAAGGGCGAGCACGGGATCGAGCCGCGCGGCGCGTCTTGCCGGCAACAGGCTGAACAGCAGGCCGGTCACCACAGCCACCAGTAATGCGGCCGCCACAGCCCAAGCCGGCGCATACGCCGGAATTACTGGAAACGCGCGTCGTATCCCCAGGCTTCCGAGCTGGCCGAGAATGAGCCCAGCCAGCGCACCAAGCGATGACAGCAACGCGGCTTCGGCCAGGATCAGGATCAGGATCTGGCGTGGCGCCGCGCCCAGCGCCTTGAGCAGACCGATTTCGGCGGTGCGTTGCGATACCGCCACCAGCATTACGTTCATGATCAGTATGCCGGCGACGACGAGGCTGATTGCAGCGATGCCCGCAACCGCGTAGGTGAGCGCGCCAAGGATTCGATCGAAGGTGTCGAGCACCGCATCCTGCGTTATCACCGTAACGTCCTGCTCCCCCTGATGACGATTGCGCAAGGTGTCGATGACGAATCTCTTGGCGGGCTCTACAGCCGTTCGCGACTTGGCTTCCACCAGGATACGAAACAGCGACGGCGTGTTGAACAGCTGCTGCGCCGAAGCCACCGGAACGATCACGATATCCTGCACGTCGACGCCTATTGAGCGGCCCTCCGATCCCATGATCCCGACTACGCGGAAGCGACGGTCACCAATGCGTAACCACTCGCCCAGGGCGCGCTGCGCGCCGAATATTTCGGCGCGTACCGTGCTGCCGATAACGCATACGGGAGTCGCCCGGTCGAACTCTGCGAGGGGTAAAAATTGTCCTTGCGCCAGTTCCCAGTGCCGGATCGCCAGTAGTTCGTGGCTGGACCCGATTACGGGTACTTCGCGTTGCTTACCTTGCCACGCCGCCATCGCAGAACCGATGTTGATCGGCGCGATTCGCCTGACGCTGTAACTGCGCTGCAAAGCGCGTGCATCGTCCAAAGTAAGATCACGGGGGGTTTCTCCCACGAAAGTGCCCGGATTGAAGCCGCCCGTTTCCGAGCGCCCCGGTATCACGATAACCAGATTGGTGCCTAGAGACGCGAACTCACCGGTCACGTAACCACGTGCACCTTCCCCCAGCGAAGTCAGCACCACTACCGCCGCGACACCTATGCCCATGGCGCTGAGCATTAGTAGCGTGCGGCTGGGGTAGCCTCGCAAAGCGCCCCAGGCGAAGCGCGATACGTCACTGCTTCGTGTGTACATCGTCGTGGGCGGCCAGTGTATCCGTTTCGATCCGCCCGTCCCGCATTTTTATCTGCCGGCGGGCTCTTTCTCCCAGTTCCGGATCGTGGGTGACCAGAATCAGCGTGATGCCGCGGGCATTGAGTGATTCCAGTACGTCTACGACATCGCGACCGGACTTGTGATCGAGATTGCCGGTAGGCTCATCTGCTAACAGTACTGTGGGCTCGGTCACCGTCGCACGGGCGATGGCGACCCGCTGGCGTTGTCCGCCGGACAGTTGATCAGGTTTGTGATGCGCGCGGTCGGTGAGCTGCAGTGCGTCCAGAGCGTCGCGCACGCGTTGCTTACGCTGGTCAGGGACTACGCCGGCGAGAATCAAGGGCAACTCGACATTCTCTGCAGCAGTGAGGCGCGGCACGAGATGGAAAGCCTGAAAAACAAATCCAATCTGACGGTTGCGGGTGGAGGCCTGTTCCGTATCGGTTAAGGTGGTGACGTCTTCGTCGTTCAGCAGATAGTTGCCGCCAGTGGCGCGGTCGAGCAAGCCGATCAGGTTGAGCAGAGTGGACTTGCCGGAACCGGAAGGGCCCATGGTCGACACGTACTCACCTTTTGCGATGTTCAGGTTTACGTCGTCCAGCGCGTGAACGATCTGATCGCCGACTTGAAAATCCCGATGAATGTGTTGCAAATCAATCATTATTGTCAGCAGATGATTCGATCTCCACCAATGCTCCGGCCTCGACGCCGTCCCGGTCTACTGACAGCACCACTTCTTCTTCTGCGCTTAAACCGTCGAGTACCTCGCTGAACTGCCAATTCTGCAAACCGGTTTTGATGGTGCGTTCTTCGAGCAGGTCGTTCTCGTCGACAACCAGTACCCTGTTGCCTTCGAGGATGGCTTCGGTCGGTATGCGCAGAGCGGAAATCTGTTCCGCGAGAATGACTTCGATGTCTGCGCTGTAGCCGGGCAGCATGTTGTTGCTGTCGGCCGAATCGATGAACTCCACTTCCACGTCCACGGTTCGCGCCTGTTTTTCCAGATCCAGCACATAAGGCGCTACGCGCCGCACCTTGCCGTCGAATGCCTTAGTGGAAAAAGCATCGAGGGAAATCCTGGCGGTCATGCCTACGCGGATTGCCGGCGCATCGACTTCATCTATGGGAGCGGATACATAAAGACAAGTGATGTCGACCAAATCCACGGCTGGGGGTGTCGGTACGCCAATGGGGGAGGGTGTGACGAACTCGCCGACTTCGCCGTTTATTTCCGCCACGATCCCTGCGAATGGTGCGGTGAGGCGCGTTTGATCGAGCAAGGCCTTGACGACTTCCACGCGCGCCTGATTAACCTCGGCTTTGGCCTGCGCCGCATTACAGGCGGCAGCCTGTGCGCGGGCGTCGCCGTCGGCACGATCGATCGCTTCTTCGGACGCTAGTCGTTTCTTGCGCAGTTCGCGCATGCGCTGCGCCTCTCTCTCCGCGACCTCGGCCACCACACAAGCCTGTTGCGCGAGTGCGTTTCCCGCTCGCGCCTCCCGGGTTGCCAGCATCACCTCTGCACTGCGGTCCTCATTCCAGAGTTCCATCAGCACCTGTCCAGGCTCTACCGTATCTCCGACCTGTACCGGCAAGCTCGCAATCTGCCCGCCGAGCGATGGCGAAATACCGGCACGGCGACAGGCTTTGATCGTACCGGCGCGGGTGTTCGCAACAGTGTCCTGCACGAGGCCATAGCTGACTGTCTCGACCGAAACTTTTACCGGTTTAGGCCGGGCGTTGTAGAGCACGAGCCCGGTGATGATCGCCACGACCACCAGCAGGTATGCGAAAGCTTTGAGGCGTTTGTGTGGCATCAACTCATCCTGCGCCGCCCATTGATGTTCGTCCGCAACTCGATACGATCGTATCCAGTCGATGGGAGCGTTGCTCAGGGACTCTGATGCGACGCTGATATAGATCAACAAAACATGGGGGTTGTGGAGGCGCGGGTCCGGTGTCGGAACTTCCGCTGCCACTATTGATGCCGATCAATACACGGCCTGTGGACCCACGTATACGTTGACCGTGCTGATAGTGTCGTTGACGTTGGGTGTTCTCTACTCTGCATCAGACAATGAAATCTTTTCTCGCAACCAAACAATCGCTGTTGATAGCAATGGGCCTGATCGTGGCGCTTACGGTATGGCTGCTGTCCGGTCAGTTTGGCGCCGATGACTCCCGAACCGGCTCAACAACTGCGGTTGAGGAACTCCGCGAACTCCTGGTAACCGTACGGGTCAGGTCGCCCGAACCCCGTCGCATCAGCCGGGAGATCGTTTTCAGTGGACGCACCGAGCCGGCCCGGGCGGTAACGCTGCGTGCGGAGACCGGCGGTCGTGTTATTACCCTGGGCGCAGAACGGGGCGCCGAAGTCAAAGAAGGCGATGTCATAGCCCGTCTCGATATGCGCGACCGGCGCGCACGTCTCGAGGAAGCCCGTGCCCTGGTGGCACAGCGCGAACTCGAGTTCAAGGGTGCGGAGCGCCTGCTCAGTCAGAAATTTCAATCCGAAATTCACCTGGCCGGCGCGCAAACGAACCTGGCCGCGGCGCGCTCGCTGGTCAAGCGCATTCAGCAGGAGATCGACGACACCAAACTGTATGCGCCTTTCGATGGTGTCCTCGTCGAACGACCGGTGGAGTTCGGCACTTTTGTCGCAGTGGGCGACAAGGTGGCGCGTATCCTCGATCAGGATCCGATGTTGCTCACAGGTACTGTGACACAGCAGGAAGTACGTCGTCTGGTGCTTGGCGATCGGGGAACCGCGAAGCTGGTCACGGGGCAGCGCGTGGAAGGCGAGGTTCGTTACATCGCCTCGGAAGCGGATCCGGCTACGCGCACTTTCCGCATCGAAATGGCAGTGCCCAATCCCATAGGCGCTTTGTTGTCCGGCGTTTCGGCGGAGATCCACATCCCCTTGGGCAGCGTCACTGCCTACCATGTCTCGCCGGCTTTGTTATCACTCAACGAAGCCGACGAACTCGGCATCATGGCCGTGAATTCACAGAATGTCGTGCAATTTCAATCGATCCGCATTGTACGTGCCACGGCTGATGGCTTGTGGGTAACCGGTATCCCGAACGATGTCCGCATCATTACCGTCGGTCAGGGATTTGTGCACGATGGCGAACGTGTGAACGCGGTACCCGAAGGCGAAGTCGCGGCGGCGGACAGGGCGCCTGACTCACTGGCTACGCCATGAATGCGATCATCGACGCCGCCCTTGCGCGTTCCCGTCCCGTCATGTTGGTCCTGGCCCTGGTCCTGGTCGCCGGCACCGTCGCCTACATAAACATTCCCAAGGAAGCCGACCCGGACGTCGCCATTCCCATCATCTATGTTTCCATCCACCATGAGGGTATCTCCAGCGAAGACGCGGAGCGGTTGCTCATCCGCCCGATGGAGAATGAGTTGCGTTCGATCGAAGGACTGAAAGAACTGCGGGCCCACGCGGCCGAAGGTAACGCGTCACTGGTTCTCGAGTTCGAAGCCGGATTCGACAGCGATGAGGCGCTGGACGATGTGCGTGAGAGAGTCGACATCGCCAAGCCGGAGCTGCCGCCGGACAGCGACGAGCCGTCGGTAAACGAAATCAACGTGGCGCTGTTTCCAGTGCTCGTCGTGACGCTTTCCGGTGATGTGCCCGAGCGCGAGCTGGTGACAAGGGCGCGTGATCTGCGCGACAAGCTGGAGTCGTTGCCCGGCATCCTGGAAGTTGATATCGCCGGCGACCGTGAAGACCTGATGGAGGTGATCATCGATCCGGTACGCGTCGAGAATCAAAACCAGGCACCCGAGGACCTGTATCAGTTTGTCGCTCGTAACAACGAGCTCGTGGCAGCGGGTGCTCTGGACACCGGAAGCGGCCGTTTTGCCGTAAAAGTCCCCGGTCTTTTTGAAAATGCGGAAGATGTGCTCGGCCTGCCGATAAAAGTGAGCGGCGATACGGTGTTGACTTTCAGTGATGTCGCGACCGTGCACCGCAAGTTCAAAGATCCAACAGGTTATGCACGGGTCAATGGCCGGCCAGCGGTGACCCTCGAGGTGTCAAAACGCATCGGCACGAATATCATCGACACGCTCGCACAAGTGCGTGCGGTCGTGGATGCAGAGCAGGCAACCTGGCCGGCCGCTATCCGGGTCAATTATTCGCAGGACAAGTCCGAGGACGTGCGTACCCTGCTGAGGGATCTGCAGAACAACGTGCTTGCAGCAGTGCTGCTGGTGATGATCGTCGTAATCGCGGCTCTTGGCCTGCGCACCGCGGGGTTGGTCGGCGTGGCAATTCCGGGTTCTTTCCTGGCCGGGATTCTGGTGCTGGCGAGTGCCGGGCTGACGGTCAATATCGTGGTGCTGTTCTCCCTCATCATGGCTGTGGGCATGCTGGTGGACGGTGCCATCGTGGTGGTCGAGCTGGCGGACCGTAAAATGGCCGAGGGGCTCTCGCGGCACGACGCTTACGCCGTTGCCGCAAAACGCATGGCGTGGCCTATCACCGCCGCGACGGCCACTACCCTGGCGGTGTTCATGCCGTTGTTGTTCTGGCCGGGCATCGTGGGAGAGTTCATGAAGTACCTCCCTATCACGCTGATAGCGACGCTGACGGCGTCGTTGCTGATGGCGTTGATTTTTGTGCCAACGCTGGGATCACTGATCGGGCGACGAGCAGCGGACAGTGCACGACACGACGCTGCCCTGGTAGCGGCCGAAAGCGGCGACCTCGATTCGCTGCGTGGTTTTACGGGCGCTTATCTCGAAGTGCTGCGCCTCGCGCTGCGTCATCCGGGCAAAGTTGTGCTGCTTGCCGCCCTGATACTCGGTGGTGTGTACGGCGTCTATGCAAAGTTTGGCTACGGCGTAGAGTTTTTTCCCGATGTAGAGCCTGAAAACGCGGTTCTCAACGTACGCGCGCGAGGTGATCTTGCCGTAGCGGAGCGTGATGCGCTGGTGCGTGAGGTAGAGGCGCGTATTCTCGACATGCATGAGTTCGCCACAATATACGCTCGCAGCGGCACCGAGTTTCAAGCGGACGTCAGCGAGGATGTGATAGGCATCATCCAGCTGGAGTTCGTCGACTGGCAACAACGTCGTCCGGCACGGGAAATCCTCGCGGAGGTTCGCGAGCGCACGCGTGACCTTGCCGGTCTCATCATCGAAACACGTCAGCAGGAAGCAGGGCCGCCGGTCGGCAAACCCGTTCAGATCGAGCTGAGTTCCCGGTATCCGCAGGTGCTGCCGGAAGCGGTGCGGCGGGTACGCCACGGTTTGCAGAGCGTAGATGGCTTAATCGACATTACCGACAGTCGATCCATTCCCGGTATCGAGTGGCAGATCGAAGTAGACCGCGCAGAAGCGAGCCGCTTTGGTGCTGACATCATGACCGTTGGCAGTGCCGTGCAACTGGTGACCAATGGGATTCGCATCGGTGCCTACAGGCCCGCGGATACCGATGAAGAAGTGGAGATCCGCGTACGCTATCCCCTCGGCGAACGCAGCATAGAGCAGCTTGATCGACTGCGGGTACCGACCTCCAGGGGCACAACGCCGATCAGCAACTTTGTTACCCGTCATGCAGTACGGCGGACCGGAACCATCAATCGCAGTGACGGACGCCGGGTGCTGAAGGTGGAGGCCGATGTCAGAGAAGGCGTGTTACCCGATGACAAAGTGGCCGAGGTCCGTGCCTGGCTCGAGGATGCCGGTCTCGACCAACGTGTCGATGTCGCCTTCAAGGGCGAGGACAAGGAGCAGCGTGAAGCCGAGGCATTTCTGGTCAAGGCGTTCGGCGTGGCGCTGTTCGTGATGACCATCATCCTGGTGACGCAGTTCAACAGCTTCTATCAGGCGCTGTTGATCCTCAGCTCGGTGGTGTTTTCCACGGTGGGCGTGTTGCTCGGTTTGCTGGTCACCGGCCAACCGTTCGGCATCGTCATGAGCGGGGTCGGTGTCATCGCCCTGGCTGGCATCGTGGTAAACAACAATATCGTATTAATTGACACGTTTAATCTTCAGCAGCGCAAAGGGATGGGCACGGTTGAAGCTGTGCTTCGCACCGGCGCGCTGCGTCTGCGCCCGGTACTTCTGACTACCGTAACGACGATCCTTGGGCTCTTGCCCATGGTGCTGGCACTCAATATCGACCTGATCGGCCGCGAGCTGACCTTCGGTGCGCCGGCATCGCAATGGTGGACCCAGCTTGCCACGGCGGTGGCGGGCGGACTGGCCTTTGCCACGTTGCTCACGCTGATTCTGACGCCCTGCCTGCTGGTCCTGGGAGGCCGGTGGTCACCGCGCGCATCGGAGACCTGAACTAACGATGCCGTTACTCCTACGGTAAGTCTTCACGCTTTCTTCACAGCAGGTTCACTCGGCCTTCACAGCACGCGCGGTAGCATTTACGCTCCACCAAAACTGGAGAGTAAGAGGATGACTGCATTAATAAGACGACTCCCCGCCGTGCTACTGGTTGTTGTTTTCGGCTTCATGGGCTCCGCGGTACTGGCCGATGGCAGCCATGACCGCCACGACAGAGGTACGATTCTCGGCAAACTGTTGCGGACCGATGGCGCTCAGGCGCTCGTTGCGGCCGTGCTGGTGGTCGACGAGGCCGGCGCATTGCCATTCAGCCTGGCGGAATTGCTCGGCGACAGGCATTCAAAGGTCATCCTGCTGGCACCCGGCAACGCGGCATTCGAGAAGCTGCTCGGCCTTGATGCAGGGACTTTGAACGGGTTGTCGGTAACTGACATCAAGGGAGCACTACCTGGACTGTTGCCGGTAGGAGTGGGTGCCGATGAAGTTGCTGCCATTTTGCTGAAGCATGCGTCGTTGCCGGGGCGACACCGGGGGCATAGACACTGGGGGCATAGAAACGCGTCCGAGGATGCGTTGCTGAAAAAGGGTGAAATAACCGTAGCGGATGAACGGACATTTCCGGTGGGGATCGGTGCGAGCGGTGTATCGATCAACTATGAGACCACCATTATCAAGCCCGACATCTTTGCCAAAAACGGCGTCATTCACTTTATCGACACGGTAATCGTCGACGGTCTGTTGTAGGCGGCGCGGTTGGCCGTTGCGGATTCCCCACCCTCGGCTCAGCGCATTTGCGTGGCCCGGCCTGTAGACAGGCCGGGCCTTTTTTATCCGGACGCAGGCATTTCATGATCGCAACCGGCGTAGATGTGCCCGTTCGCCATCGCCTCCGTTGTGAAGACGCTTGCTACCTGTCGTCGTGCCTGCGATCCTTGCCGGCCGACAGCGTCATCACGCCTGCGAAACGCCTTTCGCCGACGCTCCACGAAACTGAACTGAACGGATCAGATGTACGAAATAAACAAAGCCGCTGTTGTCGGCGCGGGCACTATGGGCCTGGGCATAGCGGGCCAGCTGGCGAATGCCGGCGTCGAGGTGTTGCTTCTCGACAGGCCATCGACCGGCGACGACAGAAACGCAATCCCCAGGCGCGCCGTGGAACGGTTGCTTGATAAAAATCAGCCCGGCCTGTTGCACCAGGATTTCGCAGAGAGAATCACGATCGGCAATATCGACGACGATCTGAACCGACTCGCCGAGGCCGACTGGATCGCCGAAGCGGTCGTGGAAAAACTGGATACTAAGAAGGCGCTTTACCGACAGATCGATGAAGTGCGCAAGCGCGGCTCGATTGTCACATCGAACACCTCGACTATTCCGATCTCTTTGCTGGTTGAGGATATGCCGGAGGACTTTCGCGCAGAATTCGCGATCACCCACTTTTTCAATCCTGTCCGGTTCATGCGACTGCTGGAACTCGTGCGCGGCGAGAAGACGCATCAGGACGTCATGGATTGCCTCGAGCAGTTTTGCGAGGCGCGGCTGGGCAAAGGCATCGTGGTTTGCAATGACACACCCGGATTCCTGGGCAACCGGGTTGGCGTATATGCGATTCAAACCGCCTTGCATGAGGCATTCCTCCTGGGGCTGAAACCCGAGGAGGCAGACGCGATCTTCGGCCGCCCGCTGGGCATACCCAAGACCGGCGTGTTTGGGTTGTACGACCTGATCGGGATCGATCTGATGAGCGATGTTGCCAGGAGCCTGGTTGCGATCCTGCCCGGGAATGACGAATTCCACCGCGTGTCCGCGGAAGTTCCGGTGATGCAGCGCATGATCAGCGAGGGGCGTCTGGGTAACAAGGGAAGCGAAGGCGGGTTTTATCGCGCCGACCCGGGTAGCGGTGCCGAGCGGCAGACGCTGGACTTCGAAAGTTTCGCTTACCGCGAGTTCGACCGCGGTAAACCGCAGGTTGCGATCGATGCCGAACTCGCTGGTGACTTTACACTGTTGCTGAAAAACGACGATATCCATTCCAGGTACGCGTGGGAAATCCTCGCACGCACACTTTGCTACGCAGTCGCTCTGGTACCGGATGTCAACGAGTCCCTGGTTGCCATAGATGACGCAATGAAACTCGGCTACAACTGGGTGCAGGGGCCATTCGAAATGATCGACGCCATTGGCGTCGACAGATTTGTTGAGCGGCTGGAAAGCGACGAACGCGATGTTCCGGATTTTCTCAGAGTGGCTGCGGGTAAATCGTTCTATCGCGTGAACGGAGGTGTGTTGCAGTTTCTGCTTGCCAATGGCGAGTACCGGGATCTGCAGCGCGCCGCCGGTGTAACCCGTTTCAGCGAACTTCGCCAGACGTTGTCACCCGAATCGGAGAACAAGTCGGCGAGTTACTTCGTTCTGCCGCAAGACATTGGCCTGATCGAGTTTCACAGCAAAGCAAATACGCTCGACAGCGATTCAATGCACCTGATTGCGGAGGCGTTGCAACACGCGGAGCGCAATTTGCGGGGCCTGGTCATTCACAACGACGCCCAGCATTTTTCCTGCGGTGTGAATCTCGAGGGCGTGTTGAGCCGTATCGTCGACGAAGACTGGCAAGGCCTGGACGATTTCCTGGATCATTTTCAGCAGACCTGTCTGGCTTTGCGTTACGCCACTGTTCCCGTCGTTGCGGCGCCTTGTGGTTTGTCGCTGGGCGGCGGTTTCGAGTTGCTGTTGCATTCTGACAAGGTGATCTATCATGCGAATTCAGTGACCGGCCTGGTCGAATCGCTGGTCGGCGTTGTGCCCGGTGGCGGAGGCGTCAAGGAAATGCTGTATCGCTGGTATGAACACCACCACGACATAGGCAAAGCAGCGTGGGAGACGTTTATGCATGTCGGTTACGGAAAAACTGCCGCGTCACCGCTGGAGGCTGCGCCGATGATGATGTTTCGAGAGAGAACCGACGAGTACGTAATGAACCGGGACCGGCTTCTGGACTCGGCTATAGCCGCAGTGCTGGACCTGGCGACCGATTATTCGCCAGGGCGACGCGCCGCGCCCCTGCCCATGGCGGGGCGGGAAGTGTGGACCGAAATGACCGCTTGGCTCACGAAGACCCGGAACAAGGGACACTTGACGCCGCATGATGCGATGACCGGCATGCAGATAGCGATGATCGTATCCGGTGGCGATGTCGACGCGGGAACACCGCTGACGGAAGATCAGATTTGTGGGCTCGAGCGTAAAGCGTTTCTGACCCTGGCAGGAACGCCCGCGACGCGCGCGCGCATCGAACACATGCTCAGCTTCGGTACGCCACTTCGCAACTGAGCCCAGGTGCCGGCCGGGAGCAGGCATGGTGGAATTTCCAGCATTGTCCGTTGCAGTGGAAGAGCGCGAATCCGGCGTCAGACTACTGCGTGCAGTGCAACCCCTGGGCACTTACGGTCGTTGCGTTACCGCCTGGTTGACGCACTGGGCAGCAGCGACACCGGACCGGCTGTTCGTTGCGCAGCGCGAGGAGGACGGCTGGCGGGAGGTCAGTTACGCCACCGTGCTGGATGCCGTTACGCGACTCGGGCAGGCGCTTATCGACCGGCAACTGGGCAGCGACCGCCCGCTGATGATTCTTTCGGGTAACGGGATCAATTTTGCGTTGCTCTCCCTCGCGGGGATGCACGTCGGGGTGCCCGTAGCACCGATTTCGCCGGCCTACTCGACCACCTCGCAGGATTTCGAACGCATTCGTCATATCGCGGACCTGCTGACACCCGGGCTGGTTTACGCGGACGATGCCGGCGTTTTTGCCGGCGCATTGCGAGTGGTTGCCGCCGGCGGCGCGGAGGTCGTGACATACCGCAATGCATCGGGCGAGTTCCCGACAACATCTTTTCAGGACCTGCTCGATACCAGCGTCAGCGCGGCGGTTGCAGAGGCGTTTGAGGCACTCAAGCCCGACACGGTCGCCAAGATTCTATTTACCTCGGGTTCCACCGGTGTACCCAAGGGCGTGATCAATACGCATCGCATGCTGTGCTCTAACCAGCAGGCGCTGCGCCAGCTCTGGCCGTTTCTCGAGCGTGAACCGCCGGTGTTGGTGGATTGGTTACCCTGGCACCACACGTTCGGCGGCAACTACTGTTTCAACATGGTGCTCAGCAATGGCGGCACCTTGTATGTGGATGGCGGCAAGCCTGCGCCCGGATTCGTGCAGCAGACCGTGCGCAATCTGCAGGAAGTTTCTCCCACCGCATACTTCAATGTACCGGCCGGGTACCAGACGTTACTGCCTTTTATGGAGGAGAACGCGCAGCTGCGGGCCTCTTTCTTCAAACGTCTGCGTCTGGTCTTTTACGCGGCGGCTTCGTTGCCGCAACCCGTGTGGGAGCGACTGGCGGCACTTGTGGCTGAGCATGCTTCACACCCGGTCGCTTTCCTTTCGGCCTGGGGTGCAACCGAGACCGCGCCGATGGCGACTCAGACACCTTTGCCTACCCGCCGCGCAGGTGCGATAGGGCTGCCGGTGGCCGGCACGGAGTTGAAACTTTGTCCCGTGGATGACAAGACCGAGGTGCGCGTGCGCGGGCCGAACGTGACACCGGGTTACTGGAAACAGCCGGAACTGACCGGGCCGGCATTCGACGAGGAGGGGTTTTACCGGATGGGTGATGCGGTGCGACTGGCAGCTCCCGACGATCCTTCCCAGGGCCTGCTTTTCGATGGCCGGATCGCCGAGGATTTCAAGCTGCTGACGGGTGTATGGGTCAGCGTGGGCAGGCTGCGAGTGGCCGTGCTGGAGGCTTGTGAGCCGCTGCTTCAGGATGCCATTGTCGCTGGTCACGACCGCGAAGAGCTTGGCCTTCTGCTGGTGGTGAATCCGGCCGGCTGTGGCAGCGTCTGCGAGGACATTGCGGCGGATGCGTCGCTTGACGAGGTCGCGTCACGATCCGAGATTCGTGCGTCGATTGCGGATCGGCTCGAGGTCTACAATCGCACGCACACGGCGAGCAGCGAACGCATCGCGCGAGTGGTGTTCGTCACGCAACCACTGTCGATCGACCGGGGCGAGTTAACAGACAAGGGTTACATCAACCAACGGCGTGCGTTGACGTGCCGGGCGGAGCTCGTGGAGCAGCTGTATTCCGATGATTCCGGCGTGTTGATGGTAGGCTGAGGGACGCACAATCAACCCGCGTCGTAGACGACGCCAGTTGCTATTTGCCGACCGCCTGCAGCTCTTCTAAAACTCTGCGGGGATGATCCGCAGCCTTCGGGACTCGCTTCCAGTGTTTTCGCACCTTGCCGTCCGGTCCGATCCACACGGTTGAGCGAATCACACCAACCGTCTTCTTGCCGTACATCATCTTCTCGCCGAAGGCGTCGTATTTACTCATCACTTTCCTGTCGGGATCGCTCAGCAGCGTGAATGGCAATTTGTACTTCGCGGTGAACGCTTTGTGTGATGCTTCATCATCGGGCGAGATGCCGAGCACCACCGCGCCCCGTTTGTGGATGTCCTTCCACAGGTCGCGAAAACCGCACGCCTCCTTGGTACATCCCGGGGTATCGTCCTGCGGATAAAAGTAAACGATCACGTCCTTACCGCGCAGGTCTTTGAGAGCGATTTTTTTGCCCGCCGCATCCTTGAGTGTAAATACAGGCGCGGCCTTTCCTTCTTCGATTGGCATCGATTTCTCCTCGGGTTGCCGGACGTACGGGTGAGCGGTGATTGATACAGCAATCGGGTTGCTGTTGTAAAGCAGGTCAGGGAGGCGACGAGGGCCGGAAGTGCAGAATACGGCTGGCGTTCCTGATGGCCTTCAAAGCCTTGGACGGATGCCCTGTGCACGGTAATCTGATGTATCTGTACTGAGGGAGGTCTCCGTTTGGAGGAATCCGGGCAACTTCTGCGCAAGCTCGCCGTCGTTTTACGCGCCGATTTCGTGGCGGCCACGCAACTGGTGCGCCACGACGATGCGCCCGCTCACGGTCGCATCCAGGATGCCTCTCTGCGTTTTTCCATGACCATCGAGGCTTACGGCGGAATCTGGTAACGTCACGCCAGCGTGCGAACGCAGCCTGCGTTCGCGGCCAGCTGCCAGAAGATCAGGGGTGCGTTTATGTTTTCGCCCGTCAAACACATTGGCGTGGCCGGTTGCGGCGCGATGGGCCTGCCGATGGCGCAGTGCCTGCTTGCTGCCGGATTCCGGGTCGACGGATTCGATGTTCGTCCGTTGCGCGAATTCGGCGAGTTCGCGCAGTACATGGACGCTTCACCCGACGTACTGAGGCAATGCGATTGCGTAGTTTCCGTGGTTCGCGATGCGGCCGAGACCAATGCGTTGTGTTTTGACGACCAGGCCCTGTTTGCAGCGCCGCCGTACCCTGGATTGCTGGTGGTAAGCTCGACCTTGTCGCCGCGTACGGTGCAGACGTTGCGCGAACGGCTCCCGCCCGATGTGGAAATGGTTGACGCTCCGATGTCGGGTGCGCCGCATCGTGCGCGCGAAGGCACGCTGACATTCATGCTCGGCGGTGCCGACAGCGCTATCGAACGCCTGCGCGGGGCGCTGGAGGTCATGGGCGAGACGCTCTTTCACGTCGGGCCGCTGGGTGCCGGGATGACAATCAAGGTCCTGAATAACTATGTTGCGGCGAGCAACGTTGCCGCCACGCGCCGCAGTCTCGAGCTTGCGCAAACGGCGAACGTGGATCCGGCTCTGTTGCGTGACGTGATGCGGGCAAGTTCCGGCAGCAACTGGTACGTGGAGAACTTCGATGCTATTGACTGGGCGCGCGAGGGATACGATCCGCGCAACACGATCGGCATCCTCGAGAAGGACGTGCAGTGCGCGCTCGACATCGAACCCGATGTGCGCAAGCCGACCGATGAAGCGTTGCTGGACGCCTTGCGTCGTTTGCGTGCGATCTGACCGGGTGCAAACACCTACACTGTCCCCGCTATCTTCGAAGGAATCCCGATGAACACCATTACCGGCAAATCCGCGTTTCTGTCGCTGCTCGAAGACGAGGGTGTGACACATCTGTTCGGCAATCCTGGCACCACCGAGTTGCCGATCATGGACGCGCTCAGCGAGCATCCCGATCTCACCTATGTGCTGGGGTTGCAGGAGGCGGTCGTGGTGGCAATGGCCGACGGGTTCGCCCGGGCATCGGGCAAGCTCGCCGCCTGCAACGTGCACGTTGCGCCAGGGCTCGGCAACGCGATGGGCTC